>CAYOVN010000143.1:0-8941 GCA_964407425.1 uncultured Gemmatimonadaceae bacterium | reverse complement strand
TCCGAGAAAAACCCGAAGCGTCCGGTGGTTCGGGCCTCCCTTCGGATGAGGGGCCCTCCCCGAAGGGCCCCGTCTGAGAAGGTCTCGAACTCTTGATTCCACCCTGCCTGCCCGCCCCAGTAGTTGAGGAATGTCAGGGAACCGCCCAGATCGAAGCCCTGCCCGAGCTCGTCGCCTCCGAAATTCCAGGCCTGCCAGGCGCTGGAATTCACATTCCACCGACGAAGATGGTCGGAGGGCGTAAACCGGTTGTAGCCGCCAAAGAGGACCTGAAGGAGCAGGTCCGCTTCCCGCTGGAATCCCAGGTCATTCACCTCGAAGCCCGGGGCTTTGGCGCTGCTCAGGCTACCCCAATTCCAGTTGCCCCCGACCTTGGCAAAATCGAACTTGGCAGCCCAGCCGGTGAGGGATGTCCTGGTGGGGTCGTAGTCCGTGTGAGACGCGTCGGGGCGCTGGAAGTACCGAGACGGGGCCCGCTGGGTTCGCAGGATGGCTTCTTCGGATCCCTCGACATGGGACCCCAGGATGAAAGAATTGATCTGGAACCTGTCGTTCTCCCCGAACCGGTGCCTGAGGTCGAACCCCCCTGTATAGGCACCGGACCGGAGGAACAGCTGGTCGGCTACTCCATTGTCACGATCTGTGAGGGTTCCGATAAAGCCGACGGCGCTACGCCCATCCCTGAAATCACGCTGGATTCTGGCGACGGCGTAGTTCGAAAAGGGCTCCACCGGTTGCTCCAGATCGAACCCCTCCCGGGAGGAGATCTTGGCATTCTCCTCAGCCGTAACGGAGTGGAGGAGCCCGATGGACCAGCCGCTCTGGGTTTTGCCGGAGAGTTTCCATGCTCCGAGGATGGTGGTGAGATCCGGAGCGTCTACAGATCCCCCTTGAGGATTCGCATAAACCTGGGGTGGCCTCCCGATTCGGCGGGAGTAGAATAGGGTTTCCGATCCCATGTCCCCGTCTCCGACACCCAGGCCGAAGTTGTAGATGCCAGCCCCTTCGATGAAGAACGGCCTCTGCTCAGGGTAGAAGGTTTCGAAGGCTGTGAGGTTGACCTGGGCCGGGTCGGCTTCAACCTGGCCGAAATCCGGGTTGATGGTCACATCGAGGGTGAGATCGTTGTGGACCCCGTACTTCAGGTCCATTCCTGCGGAAGCATCGAGGTCGTTGGTTTCGTAGAAGGGATTCCCAGGATCCTCAGGGGCTCGACCGAGGCGGGCCAGAGAAAACGGCCTCAACTCCAACCGTCTGGGAGAGCCCAGCCCGCTCAAACCCCTGAGTTCTCCAAACTTCGATACCACGGCCGCATCGCCCCGACTGAGTGGGACCCAGGTCGACATTTCGTTTCTCCGGGCCACCCTCCTGGCAAAGTTGATCCCCCAGGTCTGATCCTCATGATCGCCGAATCGGAGTTGAGAGAAGGGAATGCGAAACTCGGCCGTCCATCCCTCAGCGTCCACCTGTGTGGCCACATCCCAGACTGCATCCCAGGTGTTGTCCTCCTCGGTGTCGTCGAACCTGTAGGTGTCCTGCTTCACCCCGGCCGGATTCACTCCGAAGTGGAAGGCGGTCCTTCGATCGAAGTAGCTGTCGATGAGTACGTGGACGCCGTCGGAGTAGGAATCCAGATCCCGTCGGGTCAATTGAGCGGCGATACTGTCCGGCTGGGAATCCCAGGCCCGAATCCCCACGAAAAGGGCATCGGCACCATACAAGATCCGGATTTCTGTCCGTTCCGTGGCCGATTCCCCTTCATCCGGTTCCATCTGGACGAAATCGCCGGCGATGGGAGCCCTTGCCCAAGCACCTTCGTCCAGGAACCCGTCCACGACCGGAACATCTCCCTGGACCCTCACTGCGGGGATAACGAACCCGGTTGTCTCCGTTGGAATCCTGGTTCCGGGAAGCTCAAGTTGCATTCCCGTGGTAGTCTGGCCCAGAAGAGGATGAGCCGAAAAGGCGCAGAACAGGGCGGCCAGGATAGCCAGTGGTCTCATTGGGTCCTATCCTGATATGGAGGCGGTGTGAGGTGCCATCCTAAGGTGGACCAGGGACGGAGAAGCTCGGTCGTAGGTCACATACGACCCCAACAAGCCGTTGGTTTCAGGAGGACGCACGTGGATTTTGGCCTTTCTCTCGGCGCTGGGTTTTATAAAGCCCACGGGCATGGAAACGACTACCTCGTCTTCGAGGAGGGCTCGGACTGGCCTGTGACCCCGGCCACCGTGCAGGAGGTGTGCCACCGCCAGAGAGGGGTTGGGGGGGATGGGATCGTTGCCCTCCTGTCGGACACCCCGGGGGGAGAGGCCGACTCAGCCTCCGAGGAGAAGGGGGCGGCGGTACCGTTTCGTCTAAGGATGTTCAATCCTGACGGCTCCGAGTTCGAGCGGAGTGGGAATGGGCTTCGGATTCTCGGTGCCTTTCTATTCGCGTCCGGTAGGGTCGAGGTAGGCCGCCCTTTTCCGGTGGAGGTCGGCGGGGGGCGGGTGGAAATGGTGATCCTGGGGCAGGACACCTCGGGGGGTCTGGATGTGGCGGTGGATATGGGGAAGGTCCGGTTCGGGGTCGAAGCTGTGGGTGGCGATCCGGCGATGTTCGGTGACGGTACGACCCTGGAGCCTCCAGGGGAGCCACCCCTTTCGATTCAACCGGTATCGGTGGGTAACCCCCATTGCGTCGTCTTTCGGAAGCAACTGGATGAGGCGGAGTTTCTCCGACTGGGTCCCTGGCTAACCTCCCACCCTGCGATTTCCTGCGGAACCAATGTGCAGTTTGCGAGTGTCCTGGAACGCGGAGGGGTTGAGATCCTGATCTGGGAGCGGGGAGTCGGGCGGACGGCGTCTTCCGGAACCAGTGCCTGTGCCGTGGCCTCGGCGGCGGTTCACGCCGGATTTCTCCCTCCCGGAAGGATCCCGGTTCTAATGGAGGGGGGAACCTTCACCATCACCGTTTCCCCGGAAATGGAGGTTCGCCTTCAGGGACCGGTCCAGCCGGTCATGAAGGGGTCCCTGATGCCGCCCAAACTGAAGGAATTGCCGGGGATGTCGAAGTAGAAACCGACTCAGGTCCTGACCCGGGACATGAGGACGATTCCTGCCCCGAGGAAGACAAAATTCGGTATCCAGGCCGCCAAGAAGGGGTCGAGAGAGCCCGTCTCTCCAAAGGCCCCCGCCAGCCGAAAAAGAAGCATGTAGAGGATTGTAGAAAAAAGGGCGACTCCGATTCCGTAGGCCGTCCCCCCCCGTTTGGAGCTGGTTGCAAGGGGGGCTCCGAAGAGGATGATGATCAGGGTGGCAACCGGTATCGCCAGTTTCTCCTGCCTGTCCACCAGGAGTTTGTGGGGTTGGTTCCCGGACCGGATCATGATGTCGGCCAACCTCCCCATCTCGCTGTAGGTCATTTCTTCCGAGTCTTTGGGCTCCGCCAGGAAGTCCTCCGGTCGCTCCTGGAACCCTCGGATCTGGAGAGTTTCGTACTTGAAGGCCAGGTCTTCCCCTGTCTCGGGCAGAAGCCTGTAGTATCCATCGCTGAAGGTCCACCCCTCTTCCTCGTCGAACAGCGCCCTTTCTGAAATCAGGTGGTCCAACGGGCGATTGCCTCCGGGCTCCACCGTGTGCATCACCACCTCGGAGAGGATTCCCTCGGGGACGTTCAGGCTCTTAACCGTGTAGGTTCGGCCTCCCTCACCCTGAAAGGAGAAGTTGCCCCGGTAGTCCTGCCGGCGGTCCTTTTCCTGGAGGATTTCCGCAGCGATGGTGTTGGCCCGGGGAACCACCTCCGACAACCCCAAGGCCACCAGAGTAAGGAAGGCCCCCACGAAAAGAATCGGCCGGATGAGGCGGTGGAAGGAGATTCCACCAGCCTTCGCCGCCACGATCTCCCGATGGAGAGTCATGGTTTGAATCGTGAAGACCACCGCCACAAGCCCTGCCACCGGAAAAGCCCATTGGATGAACTGAGGCATCTGGTAGAGGTAGGCCTTGGCAATGACCAACCCCGTGAGATCCCGGTCCAGGTAGTCTCCGAGCTTTTCAGTCAGGTCCCCCAGGACAAAAAGAATGGGCGCCCCCAGGGTGACGGCTACGAACACCCTGAAGAAGGACTGGGCCACCAACCGGTCCAATATCCGGATCATCGTCTCATCCTCATTCCCCGTCCGCTCCCGGACCTCGGTTGAACGGTCTCTTCAAGAAGGAAACGAGAGTGAAGGTGAGATCATCCCAACCGCCGGCTCGGGCCGTGGCGACCTGGCTGGAGATCTTCCTGACAAGGAGGATACCCAGAGGAAGGAGGATCAGGTTGGGCAGCCACATGGCCATAGCCGGGCTCACATAGCCGTCGTCCGCCAGGGTTTCTCCCCCGATAAGGGAGGTCCAGAAGAGTGCGAAAATCACCACCGACGCCGTGACCACCATCCCGACTCCGCCCCGGGGAAAGCGAACCGCCAGCGGGGCGCCGAGGAGCACAAAGACGATACATGCGAAGGAGATGGAGTACTTCTTGTGGACCTCCACCATTTTCGCGATGGCGGCAAGTTGCAGGAAATTCGCCTGCTGAGCGCTGGTGCGGGCGGTCAAAAAGGCGCCTGATGTGATCTCATCCGGAGGTACAGGCCCGGAGGAATACTCCTCTCCCGGAAAGAACTCCTCTTCCGCCGCCACGGGGTCGGGGGGCACAAGGGTTTCTCCGTTGATCTGCCAACCCAGGGCCCGCTTCAGCGCATAGAGGGTTTCATCCCGGATGTCGTCCAGAAACTCCTGGCTTCGGGCCTCCGCACCTTTCGCCGAGTCCGCCAACATGGTGGTGCTCATTTCCCGGTCCGACCGCCTGTCCCCCCCCAGTCCTCTTTCCAACAGGTTGTTGATTCCACGAATAGGCAGGAACTGCTCATCGAACTCCGCGACCTGTAAGACACCGGGCCGGCTCCTGGGAATCTCCAGAACCACACCATCATTCAGGGTGAGGAATAGATCGGTTTGGGTCTCGTTGAAAGCCATGATTCCCCGGTCGGCATAGGTGGTTCGCTTGGCATCGGGGTCGCCGGCGTCCGTGATGATGATGTCCTGCATAACGGAGGTGACAGGGTCGATATGGACCGCTGAAAGGAAGTAGGTTCGTCTTACTCCCCCTTCCTGCTCGGTTTCAAACTCGTTCAGAACCTGTTCCCTGAGTTGGAAGGTCGGGGTCTTGTGCTGGACATCGGCAATCAGTTTCCTTAACGCATGGTTGGCTTCCGGCAACACTCGATCGTTAAAGAGAAACATGGTTCCGGCCAGGATCACTCCAATCCCGACCAGGGGCATCAGGAGCCGGACCGGGTTGACTCCCCCCGCCGTCATGGCCGTGATCTCGTTCTCGGCGGTGAGGTCACTGAAGGCGAACAGAACCGCCACCAGGACAGCCATGGGGAGGGTAAGGGCCACCGTATGAGGGAGGGCCAAAAGGGCGAACTGGCCGATTACCGTCCAGGGCAGACCCTTTCCAACAAGTGAGTCCAACCTCTGGGCGATGGTATTGAGGAAGAGAAGGCCCGTGATGAGGATGAAGGAAAAAAGGAACGGGCCGATGTGGCTGCGGATCAGATACCGGATGAGTATGCCCATCAACGTCCCGTGTGAACCAGGTAAGTTCCAAACCCGAGTGGGTGCTTCCCAACCGGGTGCTCCCCCATTGGGTGCTGCCCCAGCGGGTGCTGCCCCAGCGGGTGCTGCCCCAACGGGTGCTTCAAGGTGAGGAAGTTAATCCCTTGTTCAACCTCACCTCAACCTGGAAACATACACTCCGGGCACTTCTTCGGTCCGGAGCCACCCAGGCCATGAGGTCGATTCCGCTCCTCATCGTCGGTGGACTCCTGGCACTGGCCGAGCCATCAGAGGCCCTTCCGGTCGGCCCTGCCCAGCAGACGGTCCGCCGGCAGGAACTCGTTCGGTCTCCCACGGATACCCTGAATCAATCTATCCGATTGGGTCTCCAACGCCGGCCCCTCCCATTTCCCATTCAATTTCCAGCCCCCCCGGCCCTCCCCCTGTCCATGCAGGACAACCCGGGGTTGGCCCCGACCAGTGGACCGCTGGTCGAGGGTTTGGCTTTTGATCCGTTCTTGGCATCTCGACGTGGGCTTGGGGCAGAGGAGGACGTGGCTCAGGAGGGCCCGGCCTCCATTTTCCAGTCCGATTTCGCTGAAGTGTCTGTGGTCCTTAGGGGAAGGGGAGAGCTAGGGGGTGACTGGACCCGGTTTCAGCCCTGTGAGGCGGGCCTCCAGGAAAGCTGCGAACCGAGTCTCTTCCCTACGCTCGAGCCGGATATCCAGTTCGCCCTCCAGGTGAACGGAACGGTGGCTGAACGGATCTTCGTGGACGTGGACTACGATGAGAACAGGGAGTTCTCCGCCGTAAACAACGTGAACCTCTATTACGAAGGAGATGAGGGGTCCATCTTCAGGCGGGCGGAGGTCGGGGACGTCACGCTCAACTTCCCCGAATCCAGATTCCTCACCCAGGGGATCCCTGCCGGGAATTTCGGATTTCGGGCCATCACCGATCTCGGCCCCTTGAATATCCAGACCGTGTTGGCCCAGCAAAACGGGGACATCTCCTCCCGGGACTTTCAGCTTTCCGGGGTCGGCGGTCGACAGGCTTTCATCCAGGAGGACACGCTGACGTTGGACGATGCTGATTTCGTCTCGGGCCAGTTCTTCTTCCTTACCGATCCCCGGGACCTGGTGGACTTCCCCCACGTGGATGTTTTGGGGCTTGACCCGGGAGCCGCCTCCCCTTCGGTGGCACCGGGTGCTGAGCCCATACAGCTCTACCGGTTCGAAAATGACCCGGTCACCAGGCAACAGGTAGAGGGGTATATCCAGGCCGACGCAGTGGCTGAACGGGATGGTGAAACTGTCAGTGAGTCCGGTTGGTTCCGGTACCTTCAGTCGGGAGTGGACTACCTCCTCCATCCCAGCGGCTTGTGGATCGCCCTCCGTAGGCCCCTTCGGAAAGAGGAGATGCTGGCCGTAACCTTTGTAACGGCGGCCGGAGACACTGTGGGTGACTACAACCCTGAGTTGATCCACAACCAGGGCGGCCGGCCCAGGCTTCGCCTCCTGAAGGCGTTAGGGCCCAAACACCAACCCGGGACGCCGACCTGGGAAATGGAGATGCACCAGATATACCGTATCTCCAGCTCCGACGATGTGGAAACCAGCTCGGTGGCCCTGACTCTTTCACTGGGGGAACTATCCGCAGGCCGGACCTTCAAGAGGCAGCCAACCGGGGAAGAGATCACCCTGCTGAAGCTTCTGGGTTTGGACGAGGAATCCCCTACCGATGAACTCGATCCGAACTTCCTCCTCAGGCCGGCACAGGATTTTTTCCAGGATAGACCTCCGGTCACCGGGACGTTCATTGTCTTCCCGACCCTGAGACCCTTCGCCGAGCCCCCACCCGTTTCCTCCCTCGGACTCACCGCTGAGGAGACCAAGGAAATCCTGGGGGCCGACGCTAATGATCGGATCTACGACGCAGTGGACCCGGTCGAACGGGAGAGCGGGGGAGTCTATCGGCTCACCATTCCTTTCCGAATTCGGAGTGAAGGGGTGATCTCGAGCTTTTCCCTTGGGGCCCTTGGGATTCGGGATGGGAGCGAGCGAATCCGGTTTGGTGAGAATCTCCTTCAGGCTGGTGAAGACTACGTCATCGACTATGACATCGGTCAGGTGACACTTCTGAATCCGGAAGCCCTTTTCGCCGCCAACCCCGAAGCCCGCATCAGGGCGAGTTGGGAGCAGAAGGCCCTCTTCCAGATCGCGCCGACTTCGATTTTCGGTTTCAACGCCAGATATGGATTGGGTGATAGGGGCGCTCTCCACCTCCTCGGCCTCTACCAGAAGGAACAAACCCTCCAGAACCGGCCCCAGTTGGGCATGGAGCCAGCGTCCATCTTTTTGGGGGGGATCAACGGTGACTTCTCCCTCGGTGCCGAGTGGTTGGACCGAGCCGCGAACTGGCTGTCCGATGTGGGTGGTGACGCCCCGGCCAGCCTGGATGTGAAGGGAGAGATGGCGCTGTCACTGCCCAATCCCAACACGAAGGGCGACGTCTACCTGGACGATTTCGATTCCTCCGACGGGTTGGGTCTTTCTCTCCGGTCCAGAGATTGGCATCTGGGGAGTGCCCTGGAGGAGGAGGATGGCCTTGGAGGTGACCTCCCTCTGTCTCTGACGGCCGACAACGTCCTTGGCATGGTTTGGCAGGACACATGGATTCTGGAAGGGCCTGGAGGGGACAGCCTGGGGGTGTTCGAAGGATATTTCCCGAGTCGGGACATCGACGAGCAGATCAGAATCGCCGGGACCGAAATCCGTGAAACGGGTCTCCGGCTTTCTTTCGGCGGAACTCCGGATGGTGGCCCCCCGTCGGTGGAACAGGGGTGGCGGTCGGTCACGAGTGTCCTTTCCAACACCGGGAGGGACCTCACCCGAAGTGATTTTCTGGAGTTCTATGCCTCCGGGGAGGAAAATCTCACTCTTGTCCTGGATCTGGGTCGGGTGAGCGAGGACGCCCTTTTCCTGGACGCCGATGGGAATACTTCCGGCTCCCGTCCCGGAGCTGGGGAGCCCTGGGGCCTGGGATTCCTCGATCAGGAAGCGGATCCCAGGAAAGGAGAAATATGGAACTCCCGTCTGGATGAGGCTGGGGTCTGGGTCGAGGACTGCCAGAGCGCTCCCGGACGGATCTTTCCTCTTGGAGACCCTCAGGCCAACTGCACTCGTTCGAACGGCCGGAATGACACGGAGGATCTGGACGGGGATGGAAACCTCCTTACCGAGGACAGGGTTTACCGGTATGTGATCCGCCTGAATGGCAACTCCCCCTATCTGGTGCGGACCACCGAGGAAACGGGGACCTCCTTCCAACTCTATCGGGTCCCCCTCCGGCGT
>CAYOVN010000142.1:0-9119 GCA_964407425.1 uncultured Gemmatimonadaceae bacterium | reverse complement strand
GAGGCCAAAGGCCCCTAATTCGACCCGCCGACCCAGGATGGAGAGGGCGGGGACGGAACCGTCCAGGCCCCTCTCGACACGCACCGGTTCGAAGGGCTCGATGATGAAGTCCGGGTCCGAGCCCACCGTCGAGTTGAACCAGGCCAGTCGGGTCTGGAGCTCGGGCTGGTCGGCCCCGCCGTTAGTCGCCGTCCCCGGTTGAACGTCCAGGCTGACCACGACGGATCGGCTGCCACGGTTGCTGGAGCTTACGGTCACCGTGCCCTCTACGAGACCGGCGGCCTGGTCTTCCGGGATCCGCACCGTGATCCAGAGAGGTTGTACCGTTCCCGCAGGAACGTGCAGGTCCTTGGTGAAGGGAAGGCCCTTCTCGTCGATGCCACCGCAGTTGAGGCAGGTCAGGGATTCCGTCCAGGACCTGGGGAAACCTTCGAACGTGACTCCGAGGTCGTTCAGGGGTTCGGATCCTGGAATGACGGCTACCTGAAAGGCGAAGGCCTCATCCCTGAGGACCTGGCTACTGAGCGTCGTAAGCGGAGATCCGGCGACTCTGGAAGAGCTTTCCCGGGTGGACGTGTCCGCGGCAGTTTCGGCATTGGCTGCCAATACCGATGCCCCCAGACGATCCACCCAATGCCGGGGCAGGAAATGCCGCATTCGGATTGGGTAGTCACGGTGCTCCGGAACCAGAGCCCAGCCCCGGCCTTCTCCTTCTTCTGCCACCCCACCCGAGCCCGCGTGCTGCCAGTCCCCGGAAGCCACGGCCAGGAAAGCTGCCTCCTCCTCCGGAGATGCGATGACCTCCATGGGGAAGAAGGAGTGGAAATCGTCGACTGATTGGATGCGGGTGGTGGCGGCTCGACGGAAGGTTTGAGGTGAGGCAGCCAGGACAGTCCTCTCCCACTCCGAGCTAGGATCGGGCACGAGACCAGCCCATAAGATCTGGGATGCCCCTTCCTCCTGGGCCCGGGAAACGGCCTCCCCAGCGGCCGTCGCTAATCCCCGGGAATCCCGGGCCGCAGCCCGGAGTTGGTCCGGTGTGGGATAGGTGATGGTGGGGTAGTAGCCTCCCGTTGATTGCCACGGCAGGTAGTAGACATGGTAGGTATTGGAGGCGGGGTTCGGCTGGAAAACCACGTCCCCGGATGTGTTTTCGACTCGGAGGGCCAGGGCGTTCGGCACTACCTCGCCCGTCGAGGCGTCCACCACGATGACCCCCTTGGATCCGGGATCGGTGTCGCGACGGCGCCAGGGAATGGTGACCAGGACAGCGTCAGGAACCAAGGTGGAGCCGGTATCCGCCGCGGCCGGGTCCAAGGGAGCTACGTCCACCACCGCTCGATGGTTACCCCAGGATACCCCTTCCTCCCCAGCGCCCAGGTGAGGCTCCCAGTTTCCGGCCTCCCAGGCTACGCCGTCGATGGAGTTGGAAACGGGCGGCGCACGGAACAGCTCAGCCCCTTCAGCTTCGTCGGAGGCCGCCGACCCGGCGGAACCGGGTGGGTGGCGATTCACATCCGTACAGGCTGCCGACCCGACCAGCAGCAGAATGAAGATGGCCGCCCAGTGTCTGGCTTTCCCGAATCTCACGCTTTCCTCCCAATTCCGTCGTTTGCAGCTCCCCCGAGTCGTTGAGAATCTGGGGCCACCCTCCAGCCTTCCGCCATGCTTCATGGAGCTCCTCCGGTTCTCAATCCAGGAAGAGTTTCGCCACTTCCATCGAGAGATCTCCAGCGCTGGCGCTGGCATTGGAGAGAACGACGACGGTCAAAGAGTCGTTGACGAAGCGGAGGATAGATGAGCGGAATCCTACCCAACTGCCCCCATGGTGGATCGCATCATTCCCCAGCACATCGCTCACACTCCACCCGTACCCATATTCGGAGATCGTTCCGTCGTTGAGGGTTGTGGGGGAGAAGGCCAGGTCCAGAATCTCCTGACTCACCAGACGGTCGGTGTACAGGGCCTGGTCCCACCGGAAGAGATCGTCCAACGACGCGTAGACCCCCCCAGCCCCCACAAGCCAATTCGCGAGATGGTCGTCATTCTCGATCCAACCGTCCCCGGAGGGATCCGGACGGTACCCTACTGCCCGATCCGGGATCACGACCTCGGGCCGATCCCGAACGGTGGCTGTTTCCATATCGAGGGGCCCGAAGACATTCTCGATCAGGAACTCCCTGAAGCTCTGTCCGGATATGCGCTCCACGATGAGGGCCAGGACTTCATAGGCTGGATTGCTGTACTCGTACTTCTCCCCCGGCTCGAAGCGTGGCTCTCCCCACTCCTTGTAGATAGTCACCGCATCCGCGTTGGTGAGGAGTGGGTCCCCATCCGAGTTGGCCACTGCCTCGAATCTCTCATCCGGAAGCTCGTAGTAGTCGGGCAGGCCGGAGGTATGAGTAAGGAGATGCTCAAGGCGGATGCCCGGAAAACGCTCCAACTCGGGCACCCATTTTGTAGCCGGATCCTCGAAAGCCAACTCACCACGATCGGCCAGGATCATGACGGCCATGGAGGTGAATTGTTTTCCCACCGACCCGAGGCGGACCGGCGTGGTCCGGGAAAGGGCCCCTCCACTGGCCAGGTCCGCCAGGCCGTACCCCTCCGCGTGGATTACCTCTCCCTGTCGAATGACCAAAACGGTGGCCCCCGGGGATCCCGGCGCCTTGAAGTCGGAGAAGACCTCTCCGATGGCCTGCCCCGGGTCACCCATGTCGGATTCGGGAGCCGTATCCGGCGTACAGGCGGCGCCGAAGAGAGACATGAGGGCAGCAGCGAAAGCGAGGGTGAGGCGAAGTCTAGTCACGGTCCCTGTCCAGGTTTGAAGGGAAATGTGCGCGTGAAGCGCTTTTGTATCGACCTGCGCGCGAATACGGGGCCCCATGATCAACCCATCCCCAGACCGAGGGCACGATGGATCAGACGGCCATCCAGGTTTTCTGGAGGGTTGGACTCGAGAGCTTGGAGTTCGGGGGCCAGCTTAGCCGAGAGAGCTTCGGCTTCTTCCGCTCGCCCCAGAGATCTCAGGGCACCCACCGCCAGAAGGTCCAGCATCCGGGGCGGAGACCCCACCTCCCCGGTGGCCGTCATGTACGCTTGGAAAGCCTCCCGGGCCGCACCTCCGTTGCCCAGGGCCTCTTCCACTCGGCCCAGAATGAACCGGACCAACCGCTCCTCCGGCTCGTAGGGTTTGCCCTGCCCCAGGGACTCGGGCCAGGCCAGGGCCTGCATCAGATGCTCTTTAGCCCCCTCGAACTCGTCGGCGTCGATGGCGTTCAACGCCGCGACGGTGTGGGCCTGGGCCCAGAGGTGGTGGCTCTCCCTGGCACTCTCCGACGGAAGAACGTGGGTTTCGGCAAGAATCTCGGCTGCTTCTGACCCACGCCCCAGGTTCACGAGGGCCTTGGCCCTCAGGAGGTCCAGGTTGAAGTCGCTGTCGGTTTGAGCTTGGGCCTCATCCACGGCCTGGAGGGCGGCTACCCAAGCCCCTTCCGCCTGGAGATGTTGGATTAGGTGGATGTGAAAAATCCGATTGTTGGGGTCCAACGCCACGGCCCGGCGCAGGTCCGGCTCCGGATCATCTCCGCGGATGGAGTTGAGGTACAGGGCACGGTCCACGTAGTACGGTGCGAAGTCGGGAGCATCGCTCAACTCGTCGAAGAGTCGGGTCGCCTGCCTGTCCCTGTTCGTAGCTTGGTGCAGGAGAACAAGAAGGTACTTCCAGACCCAGTGCTCGCTTCTTCGGACGGCCCATCCGAGGGTTTCGTACGTTTCCCCTCGATGCGGGAACTCGAAAGCCGGATCTCCCGGATTTGCCAGGAGGGAGGGATCGTCCGACAGTCTAGCGATCCAGGCCCGGTGAACCAGGGGTTCCGGGCCGTCTCTCGGAACGGATCTCAGGAGCCATAGGGCATCGGAGTCGAGGCCGAGCCTGTGGTAGTAGATTGCCAGCTCCAAGAGGATTTGATCCGGGTACTCTCCCCCGAAGCTTTTGACGATGGATTCTGCGCCGGGTAGGGCAGCCGGATCAGGCTCTCCACCGGCTCCCGTTCTGGCCGCAAGCATCCGCTCCCCCGCCACAAAATGGTGAAGGGGATCAAGGGCCAGGAGTTCGTCCAAAGCTTGGATCGCCAGCTCTCCATCTCCGGATTCTCGGCCGATCACTGCCAGGGCCTGCCATCCCGGAACGCTGTAGCGGTCGTAGTCGATGGCCAACCGGGCGTACCGGCCGGCCTCCCGGTAGTCGCCCTTTCCGATCATGACTTCGGCCAACTGGGCGTATGCCGCAGACCTGTACGCGGTGGACCGGGCCGCCCAGCCGAAGGCGTCGATTGCGTCGGCGTCCATCCCCGCCCCACGATAGGCTGTGCCAGCGAGGAAATTCGCCTTGGCGTCGTAGGCGTCCAGCTGGAGGGCGAAGCCGGCCCAAACGGCGCCAAGGGCATCATCACCACCCCGGAGGGCCAACTCCGCCAAGCCGAGCATGGCCTCTCGGTTCCATTGCTCCCGATCCCAAACCTCCCGGAAGAGATCGCCTGCTTCCCTGTACTGTCTCGCCTTCAGAAGCTCCCTGGCCTGGAACACCATCTGGTCCGTTTCCGGTAGGGCTGGGACTGCCTCCAGGTTCCGTTCGAACCGACGGAATTCGAGAGCCTTCTCCTCCGTGTACGACTCAAAACCCAGGTCCAGGCCGGGGAGCTGGACCTCCCAGCTGGCCGGCCCGCCCAGATCCACGCTGGTCTTGAAGGGTTCCAGTACGCCCAGATCAACCGGCGTCGCCCGCACCAACTCATCGTCCACCCACACCTTCAGCGTATCCTGGATGTTCCGGAAAGCGTTCACCCCAATTGTGAGAGTCCCTCCCTCCTCCTCCACAAACATGGCTCCCTCTTTGGAGGCATCGGTCAGGCCTCCAATCCCCTCCAGGGGAAACCAGCTTTCCGTCCACCGGCTTGCCGACATGGGGTCGAAACCGGCCTGGGTAATGGGATTCAGGTGGGTGCCCGGGGAGTACTGGACGTAGAGTCGGCCGGCCTGGAACTCCACGTACTGGCCGTCTGTGTCCGTCAGTAAATCTTCCCAGACGCCGCCGTCACGGGCCAGGGACCAGAGCCAGAGCTTCTGCCCAGGCATGTCCTCGTGGCGGGCCCAGTGGCCGAACCCGTAGTCGTCGTCGTGGTAGTATCCGCCGAAGAAGTCGTTGAGCTCCCCGACTACATGATAGGATTTGTGGCTTTCGAAGGTGTTGTTTCGGTAAAGGGGCAAATAGCGACCCTCTTCGTCCAAGGGCCACGTCTCCACCTGCCCCGAGTGCTGGAGGTAGGCGTTCCCGGGCATGGACATCTCGAGGTCGTCCCGGGCGAAGGCCGCCGCCGTCATCCAGTTGTAGTAGGGCTGCTCCAGAGGAGTGGGGTTGTACCAGAGGACGTTGGTCTCGAAGTAAGCCCGGTCGGCCGGGAGGCGGATCTCCACCCGCCAGTGTGTCCGGGAGGGCAGGTCCATGCTTCCCACCCAACAGCTCACACTCCCGTCATCATTTTCGATAAGGGTGTAGTCCACGGGCGTGGCAGTGGCCGGAGTGTGGCCGATGACCCCGAAGTTGAACTCGATTCCACCGGAGGTCCACGGGCCCCGGAGGGCGATGTTCCGGAACTTCATGACCTCGTTCCGATAGATGAACTCGTGGCCCGTTTCCTTCACCACGGCCCCCCAGACCTTCCCGCCAACTTCCGGCAGCACAAAGACCTCGATGTAGTCGTTCTCGAGTTTCACCACCTTCCATTCCTGGGGCTGGGAAGTGGTTGAGTATCCTTCGAAGGAGTGATAGGGATAGAGGCGGGCGTCCCGGACCAGGATCGGAACGGGGTTCGGCTCGGAGAAGGGATAGGTTTCGAGGACTCGAATCTCCTCCGTGATGCGGGCCGGCCCGGGTAAGGCCTGGGCCGCGGCCATCCCGGGCCCTACCAGGGCAGCCAGGGCCACTAGTCGGAGCGTCTGGACCAGGCGAGTGGCCTGCGGTTCGACCATGAATCGCGATAGTTGGGACAGAGGGGACCGGAGCATTTCGAAGCCTCTTTCCTCAGTAGTAGCTATTCAAATCCTCAAGAATCCGCCCCTGTGCTTCCGGAGCTATCGTGCCGACTGCACTCAATGATCCGGGGAAGCTCCAAAGGTGGGGGAGTTCCAGCTGGGCGTCCTTGGAGGACCCTGACATGAGGACCTCCTCCCGGGCGACAACTGGTGTGTACCATTTTGGATTGGCGGCCTCATTCAAAGGGGCCGCGAGAATATCCCCCTCCGCCATGGTCCCCAGCACCACCCAGGGGCGCTCTCCCTGATATGTGGTGGCCAGACTGCCCCGATGCGGGTCCAGAAGGAGATCCCCGGGCCACACCACGTCCCACATTCTTGATCCGGTTCCGATGAGCTCCCCCAAAAGCATTCGGGGATCC
This sequence comes from uncultured Gemmatimonadaceae bacterium, assembly GCA_964407425.1. Taxonomy (GTDB): domain Bacteria; phylum Gemmatimonadota; class Gemmatimonadetes; order Longimicrobiales; family Gaopeijiaceae; genus JABDNZ01. The sequence goes on along the minus strand of CAYOVN010000142.1, from coordinate 2,664 downwards.
CCACCGCCTTCGGACCTTTCGTCCAGCAGGGCCTCACTCAAGGCCCCGGCCCAACAGAGGTCGCCCTCCAGAAAACCCAGGAGCTGGGTGTGAGGGCTACGGGGGGCCAGGAGCCCGGCCTCGTGGACGGCTACAAGAATGGTCGCCTCCTCCGGAGGGAGGAATGTGAGTCTCCGGAGGGCTTCGGGCCGGATCGCGACTTCGGTGCCAGGCGGTAGGGTAGGCATGACGTGCAAACTGATGCGACTCTGGGCGATCCGTCCAGAGTAGGGGACTCCACCGGTCTCGATGGGTATCGCGAGGCGGACCGCATTCTCCGGGATCGAACCCTCAGAGGATGAAGGTGGCTCCCAGCCCGGCAGCGAGAATGAGAAGGAACCCGGGAAGGACGACCTTCCGGAGGTGGGGGCTTCCTGTGCTGAAGACGATCCCGGCCTTGACCACCGTGTTGGACATGGCCGCCAATGTCACCGCCGTCGAGGCCACGCCGATGGTGACCTCCCCGCCGGGCTGGCTCAACTCAGCCATGGTGAGTGTGATGGCGTCGACGTCGGTAAGTCCGGCCAGGACCGAGGAGACGTAGATCCCTCCGTCCCCGAACTGCATCTGCGCCACCCTGGCGACCAACAATATCACTGCGTACAGGGCTCCGAAGGTCAGTGCCGGTCCGAGCTCGAACGGGTTCGAGAAATCCATCCTCTCCTCGTCTGCCGACGACTGTCCCATGAACAGGAAGGCGGCATATATCAGTCCGGTGCCCCCCGCGGCCACCATCGGGATCCATACGAGATCGAGGAGGCCTCGGTTGACCACGGCCACCTCCGCGATGACCCGGGCGAACATGGTGGCCCACGCCACGAGGATCGCCACGGCGAAGACCCTCGCCAGAGTAGCCTGATCCTTACTGCGCTGAGAGAAGCTGAGGGTCACCGCGGTGGACGAGACCAGTCCGCCGAGGAATCCGGTGATACCGATGCCGCGTCTTGCACCAACGACCTTGATGAGCAGATAGCCTACAAAGCTGATGCCTGAAATCAGGACCACCATCAGCCAGATCTTGTGGGGGTTCAACACGTCGAAGGGAGGAGCGCCCAGGCTGGCGCTCGGCACGACGGGTAGGACGACCGCCGTGATGATACCGAACTTCAGCGTGGCGACGATGTCTTCCTGGGTTATCCGGCCTGCAAGGCGGTGGATCTCTCCTCGCATGGCCAGGAGGGCCATGACCGTCACGCCCAGGGCCAGCACAAAGACCAGCTGATCGTAGTAGCTGAGAGCCCCGGCCAGCATGGTGAGGACTGCAGCCACCTCGCTGGTCATCCCGAGTTCCCCCTGCCAAGCCGTGGCGACGTATACGGCGACGACCAGTCCACCAGCCAGCAGGAGGGAAGTGACAAGGGGCCAAACCGAGCCTGCTTCTGCAGCGAGGAAGGCGCCGGTAAATCCCACCATGGACAGCAGGGGGTAGGTCCGGGCCCCGGCGAAAAGCGGGGTTTTTTCTCCGCTTTGTTGGTGGGCATGCTCTCGCTGCAGGCCGATGAGGAGGCCGATGGCGATGGCAATGAAGAGGCGATAGAGGATGTCAGCTTGGGTCAAGGGTCATTCCTCCGCGACGGTTATTAAGTCCAATCCCACGAGGCGCCGAACCCATTGGTCCAGAGTGTACGGCGACGGGGGAGCTAATGCCACCGAGCCTTCTCCCCCCGGACCCGCGTCCGCCAGGGGTGCAGCCCGCTCTTCGTGTGACCCGTATCACATCTTCCCGGCCGGTCCGGGCCTATTATTTATCCATGGCCAAGGCATCGAAGAGAATCGACGCCCCGGGATTCAGGGGATGGTTGGCTGGACGAACCGGCAGGAAAGGGGATCGGACCTACAGGGTCCGGCTCCTGGTCCAGGCAGCTTTCGCCACCACCTCCCTCCTTTTAGGGATCAAGTTCGCCGCATTCTACCAAGCGGCCCAGGCGGGCTCACTCCCTCTCCCGAGCCGGCCACCCGGCGTGGAGGGGTATCTGCCCATCAGCGGACTTATGGGGATCCTGGATTGGGCGTATCAGGGAACCCTCAATACCATCCATCCGGCCGCTACCGTCCTGGTTCTTTTGGCCCTGGTTATGGCAGTCCTGCTCCGAAAGGGGTTCTGTTCCTGGGTGTGTCCGGTCGGCTTCCTCTCGGAGACCCTGGCCCGGTTCGGGCGATGGTCCTTCGGCCGAAACTTCCGGATCTGGCGGTGGTTGGATATCCCCCTCCGAGGCCTGAAATACCTGATCCTGGGATTTTTCCTTTGGGCTATCATCTCCATGACCGCCGACCAGCTCCAGGCTTTCATCCAGTCCCCCTACAATCGTGTGGCCGACGTGAAGATGGGGCTGTTCTTCGTGGACCTGAGTAAGACCGGGACCATGGTTCTGGGTGTGCTGATTCTTGGATCCGTTTTTGTCCACGGCTTCTGGTGTCGGTACATGTGCCCGTACGGTGCCCTCCTTGGGTTCTTTTCCTGGGCTTCCCCGACGCGTATCACCCGAAACGCCGACCCCTGTGTCGACTGCGGGCTTTGCGACAAGGCCTGCATGGCCCGACTCCCCGTGTCCTTGTCGGAGAAGGTGACCAGCCCTGAGTGCACCGGGTGCCTGGATTGCCTGGCAGTGTGTCCCGTCACCGACG
>CAYOVN010000141.1:0-9131 GCA_964407425.1 uncultured Gemmatimonadaceae bacterium | reverse complement strand
GGAGGGCCTTTCTGTTCTTGCCCCAGCTTTTTTGAAGTGCCTCGGCCACCCCTGGCTGATTTCAGGCTACCTGCCGCAGGAACACTCCATCAAACGATTTCCACACCTCGAGATGCTCGTCCGAAAGGAATCTCTCGGCCATTCGGACCAGGAGAAGGAGTCGCCCGTTCCATTCCCTCAGGTCGGTAGGGGTCAATCCCGAGGCGGAATTCACCCATCGACAGAAATTCCCATCCGACTCGAAGCCCATGCGGTAGGACGCGGAGAGAATTGTTTCCGAGGGGTCGGCAAGGACTCTGGAAGCTGCCAGAAGCCGGAACCACGAAAGATGCTGATAGGGAGAAGGTAAGCCGCGACGGCGAAAGCGGGCTTTCAGCGCGCCGGCCGAAAGCCCGAAGGCTCCTCCTACCGTTTTTAGGGTCGAATACCGAACAGGAGATTCAAAAATCCTCCTGGAGAAACCCCGGAACTCCCTGGGAAGCCCCCGGCCAACCACCTGAATGAGATCCGCATAGACGGCCTCCACCCACTCGGCCTCTTCCGCAGCCTCACCCATCAGACTCCGAAGGCGGAGTGCCGAATCGTCGATTTGGCTCACAGCCAGCCCATCCGCTTCCCAGGCGCTTCGCCAACCCCGGAGGGTTGGGTCTGCCAGGGCCAACACCGGAACCGAATGGTACTCAGGGGAGAAATGTGCCAGGATTCGCTTCTGGTCCTCCAGTCTGCACACAAGAAGGCGAGGATGCCCGAAAAGAAGGGCCTCACGCACATCCTCACCCCCGTGGAAAACGTCCTCCTCGGGGAGAGCCGCCCTCCTGACGATACTCCGGAGGGTTCGATCCTGGATGGGCGCAATAATCATGTCGGGAGTATCGTTTCGGAGGCCGATTATCGCAAATCTGAATCCCCTAAAAGGTCCTTCGCCACACCGTGGAAATGCCTCCGGACCCACCTCCTCCAGGAGGAAGGAGGAGGCTCCAGGCTTTCACCGGTCTCAAGGCGATCCAGAATTCCCTCAATCTCCGCCCGGACCTCCAACAGCCTGCGTTTGTGGTAGTATCCCGTAACCCAGGCGATGCCACCAAACACTGCAGACCCAATGCCGACTCCTGCGGCTACCCCAAGGGCCAGGGGAGCCGCTGTGGCGACGAGAAAAGCCACCCCTACACCCACCCCAGCCCCGGCCCCAACGCCACCCACACCTCCTCCGATGAGGTATTCGTCCCTGGTACCCGGTTCTACCTCGATCTCAACAAAACTCCGGGCCTCTTCCACCTGTTCCAAGCGGACCTCCACCCGTTTCGAAGAAGCCACGTAGTACTTCCGGGAGGTTGAGGAGGCCGCTCTGGCGATTTGTGAAGCCCAGTCCACGGCCGGGCGGTAGAGGAGGACCGACGAGTTCTTTCGGACGGCCTGCAGCAGCTGCCCGGCGACCATGAAATCATCGATCGTCTTCGCCAACTCCTCCCGAGTCCCAGGAACGATACGGGAGGCGACCACGAAGTTTGGGCCATAGAGAGCAGCCACAGGGCCCCTCCCTGTCGGAGGGGAGGTCCGGACCTGAACCAGAGCCTTCCGGACATGCCGTTCATCCAACCCGACCTCTCCAGCGATTCGGAAGAGCTCTCCTTCGGTGAGTCCCGAATCTCCTCCCTCGGGCTCAGATGCGGCGATCTCCGCAGCCCGACGAATGACCTCGTCGAATTCTTTTCGGGTGAGACTCCGACCTGTTTCCGTCATGCTCCCGCCTCTTCAGCCAGCGATCGAGTCGGACAGAGGTGGCTGACCCACCTGGACCCAACCTGCCGCCCTTCCTCCGTGGCCATCCGAGACGAACGGATACCGCCCCGGTGGTGCGTCCTTGAGGTTCAAGATGAACCGGCTTCCCCGAGTAACAAGAGGAGGGCTGGAGATCTGCCCCGACTCTTCAAGGAAGAGTCGTACCTCTGATGAGAGAGAATCGAGCGGAAAGGCAACGGTGTGGACCCGGTGGTCCACGGTCACGAACTCCACCCCGTCCCCGGGTGAAGCGAGGATCCTGGTAGGTACGGCATGCTCCTCCGCCCCCCGCCCCCCCAAAGTGACCCGGTGCAACTGAGCCCTGGGAGACAACCCCAACGCTTGCAGTGCCTCCGCATCGGCTCCAGGACCTTCGGCTCCCGAACCAGAACATCCGGCCAGGAAGAGAAACGAAACGGAAAAAGTGAGGAGGCCAGCCCCAAGAACAGAGACTGGCCTCCTGACTTTTTCAAACCCATATCGGGCCACTCTGATTAACTACCGTTGCTCAGCGTCCAGACATAGGCGCCAACGGCCTTTACCTGCTCATCCGTGATGGGAGACCCACCCTTGGGCAGCATGAGGCCGGGGTATTCCATGGGTTCCGAAACACCGGTCATAATGTTCTCGACGATGCTCTCGAAGGTCCCGTCGATGTTGAGCCACTCATCATCCGAAAGGTTCGGTGCCAGGGGGCCACCCACTCCGCCTTCCATATGGCAGGTGAAGCAGATTCCCGCACCCATAAAGATTCCCTGTCCCTCGGCCACCATGGCAGCAGTGGCACCGTCGGGAAGATTCATGTCGGCGGCCGCAGGGGCAGCAGCCTCGGCAGCGGGCTCATTAGCCTCTTCAGCCGGGGGGGCTCCGTCTCCACCACCGCAAGCAGCCATAGCGATGATGAGAAGAATTGTCATATAACGCATAGCATTTTTCACGACTCGACCTCCGTTCCGCAGGCGATACAGAAGCGCCAGTTTAGCCTGAGTTCCTCGCCGCAGGCAGGGCAAGGAACGAGTTGAACATTGCTACCACAAAATGGACAAAACCGTACCCCGGCCTGTTGGGGAAGGCTCTCCCTACACCAGGGGCAGTTTTCGAAGTGGGGGAGATCTTCATCGTTCTCCGTCGCCTCCCCGTCGACCGGGCCAGATTCCTTCATCTCTGAACCATCGTCCTCGCCCGAAACCTCGGCAGGAATACCCTCGGAATCAAGATCCTCGGCTTCTTCATTCTCAATGGGTCCGAGGTTGGCACCCAGGGGCTCTACTTCCAGCTTTTCAAAAGCCCCGTCCGAGGCCCCATCGTTATCGAATTCATCCACCACAACATCTTCATCCATTACTTCTACCTCCATGGGCTCTTCGTCATCCAGGGTCTCCGAAACTCCGCCCTGAGCGAGTTCGTCCAGATACTCCACATCCAGTTTATCTGAATTCAACTGGACATCCGCAGCGGCAAAATCCCGGTACAATCCTGTGTTTGGATTCGGTGAGTCCAACTCGTCACGAAGCTCTTGTCGGGCTGTTTTGGACTCGATGGTCAGAAAGTCTCCCTCTCCGGCCAGAAGCCGAAGGAGAGCGTGTTCGTAGTCCGCGTTCATCTCCACGCCGAGTTCATCCCGATGCGTTCGATACGGCACCAGGTTTTGATAGATTTCGGCAACGGAAAATGGCGCGTTGAGATCCCCGGGATTCCTGGTGTGGATTTCCCGAACCAACGCACGGTGGAAGCGGCCTAGAACCTCTTGTTCGTCGATTGTCATGCGTCAGGTTCCTCCTCCATCGTTAATAATCCAGCTCGAACGGCAGCCCGAATGAAACTGCGTGGGTCGGTGGCAGGAATCTCCACTCCACGCTGCTCGTGCCACCTCTCTGCCAGACGCTTCATATACTGAGTAATGGGTTCATGGGAGAACCCAGCCAGATCCCTCATCTGCCGCACCACATCCAGCCAGGTGCCCCGTAGGAGTTGGCCGTCTGGAAGCCGCACCCGATGAACCTCATCAAGCTCATCAGAGGCTTTGAACAGCTCCAGCTGCCCTAAGTCCACCCCACCCGTTCCGTCCTCCCCCATGGCCGAAGCTTCTATCTCCGCCAGGAGGCGATCCACCGGATCCAGAGCGGACTCCAGTTCCTCCAACCGCTCTTCCCAGGGGTTCAGACGAGCATCGCCGACATCCATCTCCCAGAGAGCCTTCTTCAACTCGATGATCCGCCAAACCGCCAGGGCATCCCAGTGGTCCAGGGGAGAGACCCGTTCGAACTCCCGGAGAGCCGCTTCCCAATCCCCCCGATCATAGAGGAGATGGCCAAGGAACACCCGAGCCTCGTGAAGGTCGGGATCGAGCCTGAGAGCCCGTCGGAGATGCCTGCTCGACTCGACCTCGTCTCCCATGCGATTGAGGCAGTAGGCGAGGGCTGCAACAGTCTCGGCAAAATCGGGACGGACGGATACGGCTTTGGTGAAAATATCACGAGCCTGAGAGAAGAGATTCTCCCTGTAGAGGGCCCGCCCCATGGTCAGCATGAGATCCACATCTTCGTCGAAGCCCATCCGTTGAACTTCCCGAAAACAGGCCAGGGCCGTCGCCCGGTCTCCCAGGCGGAGAAGGACTTCACCCATGCCCACCAGAGCATCTTCGTGAGCCGGGTCGAGGGCTAGGGCCTGGTGAAAGGACCGTCTGGCCCAGGCAAACTCCTCCCGAGCCAACCGGGCGTATCCCAGACCTACATACAGCTCGACCGCGTTGGGATAGAGAGAAAGGCCCTCTCGAAGCATTTCGAGGGCCCCATCGTAATCTCCGTCGTTGTATAACCGATGCGCTTTCTCGTCGTATTCCTCGGAACTGAGGAACCGATCTTCCTCCACGGGCGACTCCTTGGAGATCTTTCCTGGTCGAGACCGGAAGGTGGGGCAAACCCCGCCTTCACATCCTATCGCGCCTGAAACCTACTACCCAGACACCCGGGGAACCACCCTGGCTCCCCTACCTCGGCCCGCCCCCGTCCAATCCTCTTGAATACCCAGCCCCGGAGGGGACGGGTCAGGACTTCCCGAAAGAAACCCCACACCGGTGACAGACCCAGTTTTTCCCTGACTTCGCCAGGGGAGCCTCCGAGCCGTGCCGGGGGCAAAAGAGGTCGTCCCCCTTTTCGATCACACCCTTCATCTCGGCCTTTTCCGCCCTATTTGCCTTCGGGATAATCAGGACGAATCGTAGGGAAGAGGTGTTGCACTCGAAGAGAACACGGCCTTTCCCATCGTCTCCTTCTCGAATACCCAATAGGTCCAATTGCCCGCCCAGGGGAGAATCGAGGCGCTTCCCGGCGTAGTACAACTCCAGGAGCTTCTTGCTCTTGGGCAGGGGGATGGGATTCGAAGGACTCCCTGTCGGTTCTTCTGCAATGACCTTCTTGTTCATTTTCTATCGTCGATTCCGCTCAAATAGGTAGGCCGAGTCTTCCAGTCGGGACTCACCATCCACATCAACCGCATAACGAGCGCCCTGAAAGATGGCGGCACCACCAAACTCTCCGTTTTTATTCACGGCGTAGTAGTTCACGCCAAAGTTCGGCCTGCCCTCTGCGTCGAGCAGATGGGGCTCCACCGTGAATGTGACAATCCTTCTTAATGCCTCCAGACAGGCATCCGTCGGGGACATCCCACTTCTCATCATCTCCACTACCGTGTGTCCCCCCACGGTTTTGATCACCGACTCACCACGGCCGGTGGACCCCGCTGCACCCACATCGTTGTCCACATACAGACCGGCACCAACGATGGGGGAATCCCCAACCCTGCCAGGGATCTTCCAGGCCAGTCCGGAGGTGGTGGTAACCCCGGAAAGATCCCCTTCTGCATTTATGACGTTGCAGTTGATGGTCCCCTGGGGCCGGACTCCATCGTGGGAATCGATCCGACCGTCGCCGTAAGACGACTCCGGCCGGAATTCCCCACCCGGATACGGACTCTCATCCGGCGTGAGATAGTCGTCACGGTCGCTCATTCTTGCCCGCCACTCCACCCACCTCCGACGGGACTCATCCGTCAGCAGCTCTTCGATGGGATATCCCAGGGACTTGGCAAACGCCTGAGCCCCGGGCCCCACCAGGAGCACGTGGTTGGTGTACCGCATAACATCCCGAGCCACCAGCGACGGCGTCTTGATTCCCTCCAGGGAAGCCACAGCCCCTGCCCCCCGGGTCGGCCCATGCATCACGGACGAATCCAATTGCACAACACCGTCGAGATTCGGGAGCCCACCGTACCCTACGGATGTGTCGTTGGGATCCTTCTCCACGATGTTCACGCCCTGAATCACTGCGTCCAGCGTGTCCCCGCCAGCCTGAACCACCTCCACGGCCTTGGCTACGGCTTCCAGTCCATTGCCACTCGCCACGGCGACCGGAGCAATGCGGCGACGGAGAACCGCAGGTGCGCCGGCAAGGCCACCGGTCGGGACAGCCCCCACGGCAATGCCAGCGCTTATTCCAGCAGTTGCCCGGAGGAAATTGCGCCGGGTGGTCATAAATGCCTCCTGAAAACAGGCTTCAATTCCGCCATCGGGTAAGGAACAGGGGCAAAAATACCCAGGACCGCCGACGAAGTAGGGGGCCTAGTATAGTGAGGGGTCATCAGACCCGCCACCCGTAATTTTCAGTGGGAATGGAAGTGCCGGTTTGTGGGAGGGCAAACGGGCCAGTCAGGAGCTGTTCAGTTCCTGACTGGCCGTTGCGCCTCAGCTTTCCTGCAGCGTATTCTCGGCAGCGGCCTCTTGGGGGATCAGTCCCTCCGGTGCCATTTCGGGAGCCACCTCGGGAGTCACCTCGGGAGCCACCTCGGGAGCCACTTCGGGCTCGGCTACGGCCACCGGTTCAGAAGCCCTTTCCCTGGGGTCGAATCCAAAACGTTTCCGGCCATGGGGAATGGCAGGGCGGCAAAATCTCATGCCTACGGAAAAGAGATCCTGGAGGTCGGAGTCTGAAAGGTCGGGATAACGTTCTGCCAGATAATCGATGGTCTCTTCCATCCAATGCTGCTGATCGTCTTCCTCGGCCTGGAGGACACCACAACGATTGATGTGACTGAAGAGCTCGTCCCTAGCTCTGGTAATCATATTTTCTTTGGCCACAGTTTCCTCCTGCTATTGCCTCGCGGGAAAAGGGAGAGCCCCTCCCGGAGATTTCAGTGCGACAGACTCTTAACTTAATGGAAGGACAGAACCATGGAAATATGGGCCACGGAATCACCTGATCCCGGCCCTGATGCCGTCACGTTGGAGGTTTACCGGCATCTTTTCACGGCCTTGGCGGAAGAAATGGGGGCCTCTTTGAAGAGGGCCTCCTTCTCCCCGAATATCAAGGAGAGGCGGGACTACTCCTGTGCCCTCTTCAACCCCGAGGGAGTTGCGGTTGCTCTGGGCGATCACATGCCGGTTCACCTCGGCGCCATGCCCATGAGCGTCGAAGCCGCCCTGGCGGAGGTGGGGGATCTGGACCCCGGGGATGTTGTGATTCTCAACGATCCCTTTAAGGGAGGGACCCACCTTCCCGACATCACCCTGATTTCCGCTGTGTTCGCACCGAAGAAAGGGGGGGCGGAGGGTGAGGCAAAGAGCGAGAACCAAGGCATCCTCCTCGGGTTCGTGGCCTCCCGGGCCCACCATTCGGATGTAGGTGGAATGTCTCCGGGTTCCATGCCCCTGGCCCAGGAGATCTTCCAGGAAGGACTCCGGATTCCCCCCGTCCGCCTATACAAAGAGGGGGTAAGGAACGAAGAACTCTGGGACACGATCCTGGCCAACGTCCGGACGCCCGTGGAGCGGGCCGGCGACCTGGACGCTCAGTTGGCCGCCCTTCATACGGGGGAAACGCGCCTTCTGGAGATGGTGGAGCGCAAAGGGCCGAAAGAGGTCTTGGCAGCCATGGCGGGTCTCATCGACTATGCCGACCGCCTGGTGGAAGCCGGAATCCGGAAGATCCCCGATGGGCGGTATGTGGCGGAAGACTTCATGGACGATGACGGCTTTGGTTCGGGACCCATCCCCATTCGCCTTGCCATGGAGGTGACCCAGGACCGGATGGTTCTGGACTTCGAAGGAACCGCACCCCAGACCACGGGGGGGATCAATGCGGTGGCGGCCATCACTTCCTCGGCCACCCGCTACGTGGTGCGGTGCATGGTGGAGGCCCTTCTGGAAACGCCCCTCCCCGCCGGGGGCGGATCCATGTCAGCAGTGGAGATGCGCCTACCTCCCGGGTCTCTGGTCAATGCATTTCCCCCGGCCTCCGTGGCGGCGGGGAACGTGGAGACAAGCCAGCGGATTACCGATGTCCTCCTGGAGGTATTCGAGCAGGCCCTGCCCGAGTTCGCTCCGGCCCTCTCCCAGGGAACCATGAACAACACCACCGTGGGAGGGGTGGATCCCCGGACCAACCAGGCCTTCGCCTACTACGAGACGGTGGGTGGAGGCATGGGGGCGGCCCCCCAGGGAGACGGGCTCTCCGGCGTCCACAGCCATATGTCCAACTCGCTGAACACGCCTGTCGAGGCATTGGAGCACGCCTATCCCTTCCGGGTGGTCCACTACGGGATCAGAAGGGGAAGCGGAGGGGCGGGAAGTCACACCGGAGGGGACGGTCTTCGCCGTGACATCCAGCTCCTTACCTCCGGACGGGTCACCCTCCTTTCGGAACGCCGCATTCAGGGGCCCCGGGGTGTTGCTGGTGGAGAAGACGGGGCCACTGGACAGAACATCCTCATCCGCGACGGATCGGAAGAGCAGCTTCCCGGTAAGGTTACCTTCGACGCGAAAGAAGGTGACATCATCAGCATCCGGTCCCCGGGCGGTGGGGGCTGGGGAGAAAAGGACTGACCCGTGGAACTTCAGCTAGCCCTCTTCTGTGACGACGCCCAAGAAACCCCTGACGGCAAGCTCGACATCCAGGGTGTATTTCACGACCTCTTCGCTCCAGGTTTTCCTGCCATGCAGGAGCAGATGGTCCTGATCCTGGTTCTGGACTGGGGCAGAAACGACAAGGGCCAATTCAACCTGAAGGCCGAACTTGTGGCGCCGGACGGGAGTGTGGTCCTGACCGTGGACGGGCACTCGGACGTGTCGCCGGTGCCCGACGGGGCGCCGCCTCCCCGAACCAGACTGGTCATGCCCCTGGAAAAGGCCGTGTTCCCTAAGCCGGGCCGGTACCATCTGAGGGTCATGGTGAAAGGGAAGCGGTTCAAGGGGCCCTCCCTTCACCTGGTGGAAATGGAAGCGCCGGCGAAGGAGGGTGCGGAGGGCTGAGGCGGGGAAGTCTGCGGCTGGGCTTCGGCGCGGAGTCCTGCGGGGGAGG
>CAYOVN010000140.1:0-9151 GCA_964407425.1 uncultured Gemmatimonadaceae bacterium | reverse complement strand
GAGGTGCCGTGGAACCTGGTCGAAAAGCTGGAGAATCTCCAGGTCATCGATGCCGCGCCCACGGATTTCCTCGATGAGGCGCCGCCGATAGCCGGTATACCGGCTATCTCCTAGGGTTCCGGATCCCACCGGCGAATCTCCTCGAGTAGCTGGTGGTTCCTCATTCGGGGCTCTGATCCTCCATTCTTCCCAGGCCCAACTGCTCTTGGGGGGAAGTGGTTTCGGCCCTCCCATCGGGCGCGGGCTCGCCTTCTTCGGCACCCTCCTGAGCCGGGTCCTCTACCATCTCCTCCACCATCTCATCTACCCCCGGGGATGCTGCAAAGTCGTCCAGGGGTTCGGAAAGGTCCAAAACCCGAGCTAGCTGCTCCAGCTCCGTTTTCATGGATGCCAGGAACTCAGGCCCCAGGACCTCGTGCTGACCGCCCTCGAGCTCCCCTTCCCTCCTCATATCCAGAAGCTTCTGGTTCGCGCCCTCAATGGTGTATTTCTGCTCGTACAGGAGGTTCTTGACCAGCATGACCAGTTCGATGTCCTTGGGGCGGAAAACCCTGTTCCCCGCCCGGTTCTTCGTGGGGCGAAGTATGTCGAACTGGGTTTCCCAGTACCGAAGGACATGGGGTTTCAGGCCGGAAAGGTCGCAGACCTCACCGATGGAGTAATAAGCCTTCTTTACAATGGACTCTCTCACACCAATCCCCTTCTTCTCATCGATCAGGACCAGACTTCGGGTTTCGGCCCCCGGAGCATGAGGTTTCGAACCGCCTCCTTGGCGTCCCGGCCCTCCCATAGAAGGGCGTGAACCTCTTCGCTGATGGGCATTTCCACTTTGAACTCTGCCGCCAGTTCCCTAACGGCCTGAACTGTCCGGACCCCCTCCGCAACAGCCTTCATACTTCCCAGGATCTCTTCGACCGATTCACCCTGCCCGATTCGGTATCCGACGGTCCGATTCCGGCTCAAGGACCCGGTGCAGGTCAAAACCAGGTCACCCATGCCCGCCAGTCCGGCGAATGTAGCTGGATCGGCTCCCATGGCCACGCCCAGTCGAGATATCTCGGCCAGGCCTCGGGTAATGAGGGCCGCCAGGGTGTTGTGGCCGAATCCCATGCCAGCCACCGCTCCGGCTGCCAGTGCGATGACATTCTTCAGAGCCCCACCCAGCTCGACCCCCAGGACGTCGGGGTTGGTATACACCCGAAACGACTCGGTCTGGAAGGCAGATTGAGCCCGAAGGGCCGCATGTTCCGAACGGCTGGCCACGACGACGGCCGTCGGCGCGTCGGCGGATACCTCAGCGGAAAAACTCGGGCCCGAGAGGAAAGTCAGGTTTTCCGCCTGTTTCCGGGTCAGAAGTCCGGCAAAAACCTCGTCCATTCTTCGGCCGGTGGAGACCTCGATACCCTTGGACGCGCTCACGACATGGACCCCGGGGGTCATCTCCTGGGCCACCTCTGAAAAAACAGAGGAAACGAACTGGGAGGGCACCACGGAAACCACCATTTCCTTGCCCGTAACGACCTCCGAGAGATCCGACGACGCGTCTAGCCTTTCCGGGAGGGAAACCCCTGGAAGAAAGGTCCGGTTCTCCCTGAACCCCTGGATTTCGGCCACGACCTCAGGCTCCCGGGCCCACAGGGCCACGTCATGGCCTTTCAGGGCCAGAAGTCGGGCCAAGGCCGTGCCCCAGCTTCCGGCGCCCACCACCCCAATCGACCGAGATTCCTTGGTCATTCCTTGGCCTTCTTCTTCCCGAACCGGTTTTCCTCACCCTTCAATATCCGGCGGATGTTTGAACGGTGGGCCCAGAAAACAAAAAGGGCCAGAGCCCCTGTGAAGATGAGGAGGGAGTTCCCCCCCCGGTGCGGGACAAAAAGGAGAGCCAACGGGAGTGTGATAGCGGCCGCAAGAGAGCCGGCCGAGACCATTCGGGTTGAAAAGGTCACGACGATCCAGCTGATCAGAGCTGCCAGGGCCCCCCAGGGGGACAGGGCGAGGAAGACTCCGGCGCTGGTGGCGATTCCCTTCCCCCCTTTGAACCGGACCCAGAAGGAGAACACATGCCCAAGAATGGCCGCCGCCGCGTAGGCCAGAGTCCACTCCCAGATGGCGGAATGATCCCGCTGGGGGAAGAACCAGACCGGGAACCACCCTTTCGAGACATCCATGATCATGACCGGAAGTGCAGCCTTCCATCCCAGGGCACGGAAGGTGTTGGTGGCTCCGAGGTTACCGCTTCCCACCTCACGTAGATCCACACCAAAAAATGTCCGGCCCACCCAATAACTTGTGGGTGTGGAGCCCAGGACATAGGCCAGGAAAACGAGGAGAATCGGAGTCATAGGGAAGGCCTAGCTGAGTTTGTCGGCTTCATGTTCCCTGGCTCTTCCGGAATCGGATCCGAATCGGTGTGCCCAGGAAGCCCCACTGCTTTCTGAGGCTGTTGGTTATGTAGCGAATGTAGTGCCCCGGGATCTCTTTCGGGAGGTTCGAGAAGATCAAAAAGGTCGGGGGAGCCGTGGATACCTGGGTGCCATAACGGATCTTCACCTGCCGACCCCGGGCGTGGGGAGGCGGTTGGTGCCTTACAATCTCCTCCAGAGCCTCATTCACCTCGTGGGTCTCGATACGACGGTGCCGTTCCTCCTGGACCTCCAGGATCAGATCCAGGGCCTTCCTGGCTCTCTGGCCGGTGATGGCGGACATAAAGATGAAAGGAACCCAGGTGAGGAAGGGAGCCTTTTGCTTGATTTCCTTTTCCCGGGTAGGGGCGGTGTCGGTGTCCTTCTCCACCAGGTCCCACTTGTTCACCAAGAGGATGATTCCCGTGCCCGCCTCCCACGCCTGCTCCACTACTCTCAAGTCCTGGGAGGATAGCTCTTCTGTGGCATCCACCAGGACCAGGCAAACGTCGGCCTGCTGAACGACTCGGGCGGTTCTGAGAGAACTGTAGTACTCGAGAGAGTCTTTTACCCGGGCTTGGCGCCGAAGGCCCGCAGTATCAATAAACACAAGGGTTTTCCCATGATACTGCATGGGGGTGTCAACGGGATCCCGGGTGGTGCCGGCAATTTCGCTCACCACCATCCTCTCCTCCCCGAAAAGGCGGTTGACCAGGGAGGATTTCCCGACGTTGGGCTTTCCGATGACGGCGACACGAATGGTGCTCTCGTCTTCCTCATCTTCGCCAGAGTCGGGGAATTCGGCCACAACTGCGTCTAGGAGGTTCCCTGAGCCCTTCCCCGAGATCGCGCTCAGGGGGTGGGGCTCTCCCATTCCAAGGGCCCAGAAGTCCAGATGGCCCTCATCTGTGGGCAGATTGTCCATCTTATTCACTACCAGGACTATCGGCTGGGGGCTCTTCCTGAGGAGTCCCGCCAGTTTTTCGTCCAGGGGGTGGATTCCGACCTTGCCATCTGCCACGAAAAGAATGACATCGGCTTCCGCTACGGCGGCTAAGGCCTGTTCCCGAACAGCCCGATCCATGGGCTCGTCGCTGTCTTCGATCACCCCACCCGTGTCCACAACAAAGAAGTTTCGGCCAGCCCAGTCTGCTCGGGCGAAATTTCTGTCCCTTGTCACCCCAGGTGCGTCGTCGACGATGGCGATGCGCCGCCCCAAAATCCGGTTGAACAGGGTGGACTTCCCGACGTTGGGCCGGCCTACTACGGCGAGAACCGGGATTTTCTGGCTCACAGTTGCCTCAGGGCTTCGGTGATTTCCAGTGCCGGGATCACTCTTGCCGGAGCGAGGGAGTCTCGGAACTCGGAGAGGGACAAGGAGTCGATGAAAAGGTCATCGGCGTTGAGGGCTTCGGCGGGAAGGAGGACCAGATCCCCCTCACTCGGGTCTCCGGCGGCCTCGAGCAGGTCCTGACCGGCCAATAACCCCGCCACGGTTACTGATTCCCCATAAAACTCGTTGACCACGGGCCGAACCTCCACCCGGGCCCCCGTGGCCGCTTCCAGCTCCGGGGCCAGATCCTGAAGGAAAGGGGCCATGGAAAGGCCCGTCAGGAGCCGGGTCGTCCGGCCGTCCAACCTGGGAACCTCCCCAATTCCCTCCCGGAAGGCTGCCAGGAAGCCGATAACCGAGCCAACTCCGTTCTCCGTCAGGTCCCAGGAATCGTAGTAATCCTGTGAGGGAAGCTCACGATGTGCGTGGAGATACATCTCATCGGCACTGTAGACCCACCCCTGTTTCCTATCTCGCAGGGCATGAACTCGGAACCGGTCCACCTGGTCGATGGCTCCGCTGGCCTCCTCAGGCTGTAAGGGCCTGACTGGCTTGTAGATGTTGTATTTCGTGAGGCCCACGGGAACCACCGAAAGGGAGCGGATTCCATCCCCGAGGCCGTACAGATCGGCCATGGTCCGTTCCAGGTGGACACCGTCGTTCCATTCAGGACACAGAACGATCTGGGTATGGACCTCCAGACCCGCATCCAGGAGGAACCGCAGTTGGTCCATAATCATCCCAGCCCGGTCATTTTTCAGGAGTTTCACCCGGACCTCGGGTTCCGTCGCATGGACTGAGACATAGATGGGAGAGATCTTCTGATCCGCCAGCCTCTGGATCCCCTTGGGCCCAAGGTTGGTGAGGGTCACATAGCTTCCGTAGGTGAAGGAAAGCCGAAAATCGTCGTCCCGGAGCCAGAGACTTGGCCTAACCCCTTCCGGATTGCCGTCGATGAAGCAGAAAACGCACTTGTTCGCGCACTCCCGGACCGTGTCGGGAGCCGGAACGATCCCCAGACTCTCTCCCTCGTCCCTTTGGATCTCCAGAACTTCCTGGACCCCTTCGGGTGTGAGGGTTTCCACCTCAAGGGAGTGTTCGGCAAGAAGATAACTGAGATCGATGCCGTCTCGGACCCGCTGCCCGTTGATCCGGACGATTCGGGTGCCGATTTCGAGCTCCAGCTCTTCGGCGATACTGCCTGCTTCGATCCCGGCTATGCGGACCACGTAGCGTGCCTCGAAAAGGGAAGAGGAAAGGGCAAGGAAGTATAGAGAGATCAACAATTTCGATCAATCGGCCCTTCCCTGCTACCCCGGGTGGCACCTTGGGCTCCCTTCCTAAACGAACAACAGGGGAGAGCCCCAAAAGTTGAGGACCCTCCCCTGACGAATGCCCTGAAAAGTGGGATGCGGCCCTAGGCCCGTGCTACGTCCTCCTGGAGGTTTCTGAGGAAGACACCCACGATCCGGTTCAGATCTCCCGTTCCGTCATAGAAGAGATTCAGGACCGGTTTACCCCAATCCTTCTGGACTTCGGCCAGGAGTCCGGAGGTCACCTGCCCCGGCATGCAGCCAAAGGGTGAGCAGTTCACTACCAGGGAAGCTCCATCCTCGAAGAACTTCACCGCCCGACCCACGGTCAGGAGGATTTCACCGCCGTAGTTGAAGGAAGCATACCGATAGGCGGCATCAGCCGACTGGTCGATGGATGGCTCGGGCCGGTCCGAGAGGAGGTCTCCGGTGGCGGCGTGCCAGCTATGCTCCTGCTCGAAGAGATACTTGTTCTTCACGAAACTCTTCGCCCGCCCCATGATATCCCACCCTTCCTTAGCCCTCCGCTCATGCGCCCAAGCGGCATAAAGGACCCATTCGTGGAAGGGGGCCAGCCACGCCTCGCCGCCGTTGGCTTCGATGACCTCCACGACTCGCTGATTGGAGAAATCGTTGCAGCGGACGAAGATCTCTCCCACGATCCCAACCAGGGGCTTGGACGCGCTGGGCTTCGGCAGAGCGTGGAAGGGTGCAATGGCTTCCTTGAAGGCCGGTTTCAGATCAGCGCCGGTCTCAAAAGCCCTCTCCATGATTCGGGTGGCATCAGTCACCAGGCCATCGATCTGTCCCGGGTCTTGGGAGTAAGGCCTGAAGCGACACCCCAGCTTGAAGATGAGGTCCCCAAGGAGGGTTCCCTTGAAGATCTGGCGCCTGAGGCCCTCGTCCAGGCCCTGGTAGGCGTTGTCGTTGTTCGGCGACATGAGGGCCAGCTGTCCGAAACCCTCTTCCTCCAGGATGATCCTTTCCAGGAGGTTGTACTGGCCGAATCGGCAGGGGCCGCAGCCCGACGGCATGAAGAAGGCGTCGGTGCTCCCGTCCCCTCCTTTGGCCCTGAGGGTTTGAAGGAGCCGGCCGATGGTCACCGTCATGGGAATGCATTCGCCACCCCGTGTGACCTGCCTCCCGATAGACATGCTCTCGTCGTCTTCCAGAGGAAGGGATCGAGCGTCGAACCCGTAGCCCCGCATGGCCGCCGCCGCCAGAGGGGCCGCAATCGTGTGCAGGGGCGGGACCCAGACGGTCCGGTCCTTGAATACTTCCTCAGGATCAGTGCGAAAAGGAAACGGGGCCGGGGCTTCTACCACTTTTTCCTTACGATTCTGGACCACGTCCAGGAAAGCTTCGATCCGGGTGAGATAGCCCGCATCCCCTCCATGTTCATCCAGTTCCAGGATCAGGAACGGTTTGTCGCCCAGGATCTTCTCGGCGTAGGTGAGAAGGAAGGAATCGGGGCCGCACTTGAAGTTGGTCAGCCAGATGGGGAAGATGTTCTCCTGATCCCGCACCCACTGCAGAGCTTTCAGCAGCCGTTGACCATAGACCCAGTAGATGTTCCTCATCTCCGGCCCCAGATCCACGGTGTGGATCGGGGCGAAGTCAGTGGGAAAGACAGTGAACCCTTTTTCTGCAACCTTCAGGGGCAGTTCCAGGTTTGCGTTCCCGTCGAAGAGGTTATAAGCCCGGCCCAGGAAGAGAATACTCGGGTTTTCAGCGTTTCCCAGATCCTCCGTGAGCGTCTCCCCTTCCCTTCGGCAGCCGTCCATGAAGGCTTCCTGGGCCGCCAGGGCTGATTCCCATGCCTTTCGAATCTCCCGGCCTGAAACCCCGAGGGGTTTGGCCAGAATCTGGGTGAGCTCTTTCACCTGCCTCTTCATTTCCCAGCGAAAATCGATGGGCGGAGCCAGGATCTTGTCCCCTCCATTTCCACCGGCGACCCGTAAGGATGCCCGTCCCATGGCTGGAACGGCGCAGATGACGGGGCAGAAGAAGGCGTTGCTATGCTCGTCGGGCACCGTTTCACTCACCATATGGGGCATGAACAGGAAATCCACCCCGTCATCCTGAGCGAGCTGTGCGATGTGCCCGTGGGCAAGTTTAGCCGGGAAACAGTATTCGGCCCCCACCAGCTCCCCGGAGAGTTCCCGGGTCCGCTCATCGGTGGGGCGAGACAGGCGGATCTGGCAGCCGAGATTGGCCATAAACGTCTGGAACAACGGGGCATGGCTGAATGTGGACAGGGTTTGGGGGATTCCTACGGTGGGCCCAGTCTTTTTCCCCTTCTCTCGGTGGTTCGCGAAGGCTGAAGCAGCCAGCTTGGTCCGGAGCCTGAAGGGATCGAACTCGGAGGTCTTTCGCTTCTCCGTGTCCTCAGGGTCTCTCCCGCAGAGGTAGCCCCAGCTCGGTACCTGCTCTTCCCCTGAAACATGAGCGTACGTGATTTTGCAGCTATTGGTGCAGAGGGAGCACTCCTCCTGGGTCAAATCGATCTTCCGTTCGGTCAGATCTAGGCCTTTGAAAGCCGTTGAGGCCTCCTGCTCCTCGATCCGGGTCTTGGTCAAAAGGGCAACGCCGTAGGCTCCGAGGACGTGGCAATAGGGGGAAACAACGATTTCAGTTCCCAGGAGCTGCTCGAAGGCGGCTACAAGGCCCTGATTTCGGGCTGTTGCTCCGCAGAAGAACACCTTCTCCTGAGAGAAGGAACGGTTTCCAACCACCTTGGCCAGGTAGTTCTCGACCACGGAGTACATGACGGCGGCCAGAGCTTCCTTCGGCTTGTATCCCAGGCGAATCAGCCGCTCTACATCCTGCTCCATAAAAACGGTGCAGCGGTCGGAGGTATGAGGAGGAGCCACCCCCAGAACCATGGGGCCCACTTCCTCCACGCCGTGCCCTAATTTAAGGGCCTGCTCTTCCACGAAAGACCCTGTGCCTGCAGCACATACGTAGTTCATGTTCGAGTCCTGCATTATACCATGCCGGGCCCGGATGAACTTCGAGTCCTGTCCCCCGATTTCGAAGATTGTGTCGACTTCAGGGTCGGTGGCCAGGGCGCCATGGAGGTGGGCAGTGATCTCATTTACCACCGAGTCGGCCCCTACCAACGTCCCCACCATCTTCCGGCCGGAGCCCGTGGTTCCGCAGCCCAGGATCGTGATCCCCCGGCTCCGGGGGGTCAGGCTTTCCTGAAGGGCCGCGAAGAGGGATTTGGTGGCATTCACCGGGTCGCCACCCGTTTTCCGGTAGATATCAACGACCACCTGGCCGCCTTCGTCCACAAAGACCGCTTTGGTGGAGGTCGACCCAATATCGATGCCCAGGAACCCTCTTAACTCCTCTTCGGGATCGGCGGAGTGTACCCGAATCTCATTCCCGTTGTCGTCGGACCAGTTTTCGGCCACGTCGAAGCTTGGGTATTGAGTCTTTTTGAGCTCGAGGGGTGGCCGAGCGGTTTCCTCCTGGGGGAGGTCCTCCGGCTCGCCCTCGTCCGGGAACACGATGGGGCCCGAAGCCCCGTTTTCCGAGGCCAGATAGGCCGCACCCAGGGCAGTGGCGTACTCCGCGGCATCCAGGCGCTCGATCTCCGTCTGGGCCCCGTCTTTCAGCCAACGAAGGACCTCAGGGTTCCTGGCTACCCCTCCCGTGATCACAGTGGGCCCTTCAAGGGGTTTTCCCCGCAACAGAGTCTGAAGGATGTTCGACGAAAGGCCTTTGCAGAGCCCGCACCATAGGGCCTCCTTGTCGTAACCTTCCTGCTGCCGGTGAATCAGGTCGGACTTGGCAAAAACGGCGCACCGAGTGGCGATGCTGGGGGGATCCAGGACCGGCTCGAACCCGTGCCGATCGCCCATCTCGAACCCAAGCCGAACGGCCTGGGCGTCCAGGAAGGATCCGGTTCCCGCCGCGCATAACGTGTTGGTGGCGACATCCAGGAGGTTCCCATCCTCATCCAGCTGGATCAGGGTCACGGAGGAGGCACCCACATCGATGATATTCCGAACTTCGGGACGTTTCTCCCTTACGCCCCGGATCGTCGCTTTGCACAAATCGGTCAGGGGAAGCCCGATGCGGTCGGCGATGGCCTC
>CAYOVN010000139.1:0-9158 GCA_964407425.1 uncultured Gemmatimonadaceae bacterium | reverse complement strand
TTCTTCGGGGGCCGGCCAACCTTGCCGGCCCCCGCTTGGTTCACACTCCCCTCTCCCTCGCAGTTCCGGAAGATCCCCCGTACTTTTTCCGGGCCCAACTTTGGATTCCAGACTCCGCACCCGTGTTTCAAGGAGGCAGTCATGACTCTCCCACGTCGCGATTTCCTTAAGCAAGCCACTGTCGCTGGAGTAGGGGGATCCGCCCTCGGTTCTGTGGGACCCTTCCCCGGGCCCGGCGAAGGAATGGGAGAAGGTGGAATCGGCCAAGACCACCAGGCCGCCTACGGCAAATCCGTCCACACCGTGCTGGAAACAGACCCACCCTTCATCTACGTGGACCCTTGCATGCAGATCTGGCCCGATGCCGATTTCCCTGTTGCCCACCGGCATGGAGTCACGGCGTATGGCGTCACGGCCTGGGATCCCCATGCCGACGTAACTGCAGCCACAGACGGGATCATGCACTGGCATGGGATAGCTCGAGAGCATGCCGGGTTGGAGGTGGTCAGGACGGTGGAGGACGTTCGGCGGCTCAAGCGGGAAGGAAAGGCAGGCCTCCTGCTTGCGGCCCAGGACGGAGATTGGGTCGGATATGATCTAGGCCGAATCCAGGCGTTCGCCGAGCTCGGCCTCCGCATGATGCTTCTGGTTTACAACGCCACAAACCAACTCGCCGATGGGGCGCTGGACAGGACCGACGGAGGCCTCAGTCGCCTCGGTCAGCGAGTGGTGGAGGAGTGCAACCGGGTAGGTATCATCCTGGACTGCAGTCACACAGGGAAACGGGCGACAATGGAGATCATGGACCGAAGCGCACACCCCTGCGTATTCAGCCACTCCAACCCGAGCGCCCTCGTCCCAAACCCCAGGAACATCGACGATGATCAGATCCGTGCCTGCATCGGGGGTGGGGGAGTCATCGCGCTGGTCTCGTGGGGTCCGCTCTGCATGCGGCCCGGGACCACTCACCGCCCCACACTGGATGAGTTCTTCCAAATCATCGACCACGTAACCAACATGGCCGGGAACGCCGACAACGTGGCCATAAGCACGGACATGTCCATCGGCACCTATCCGGACCATCCCCATGATCCCTTTGACCCGCCCCAGTATCCCGATATCGCCGCCCAATACAACGAACACGTCACGGCGGACTTCCGGTCCCCTCAGCGCCAGGTTGAGGGCTTCGAGGACTATGCCCAGATCGTAGATGTGGCCGATCGCCTTCTGGCCCACGGGTACTCGGATGAGGACGTGAATAAGATCCTGGCGGAAAATTTCCTTCGGGTGGCTGAGGAGGTCTGGGGAGGCTAGGCGGAGAAAGAGGGTGGCCAAGACCCTTCGGATTGGTTTTGCCATGGGGGGTGGGAATTCCCTGGGCACTTTTAACGGTTCAGCCCTCTCCCAGGCCCTGAAACTCCTCCTTCTTCGCGGCGTGGACAGCGAAGGGGCTCCATACCGCCGAGTGGAAGTGGACGTCTTCAGCGGAGCAAGTGCAGGGTCCCTCTCCCTCGCTCTCATGCTACGGGGGTTGTCCGACCCGGATTCCGAACGTCAGATGGCGGCCAAGGTTCGCCTCATCGAAGAGTTCGGGACCGAGTTCACCAAGAAGACCAAAAAGGAAAAGCGAGCACTGATCACCGCCCAAATCCTCCAGGACGTCCAGGAGGAAGTCTGGGTCCGTGAGATCAACCTTGAAAAACTCCTGGGCATCGGTTTCCCGGAGGCCGCGAAGAGGACCCGGTTCACGCCTGGAATCTTTGACCGGGGGGCGATAGAGGAGCTAGCCAGGAAGCACCTGGCCTTTCCCGGTATGGAAGATGGTCGAGATAGCCCACCGGTGGATTTCTCCGGCCGCCAACTCCTGGCTGATCGCGTCCTTTTTGCTAGCTCCATCGCTAATCTCACCCCGATTCTGGCCGACGCTTCCGGCGAATTCCCCGCGGACGAGTCTGTGATCCAGGGTCTTTCCGACGGAATGACGTCCAAGGTTCACAATGAACTAAGAGTATTCGATCTCCATTTCACATCAGTGGAGGCCGCCTCCCTCACGGACACCGGAAATTTTCCCCGCAGGTGGTGCCGGTATCACACAGGACAGAAGGTCCGGGACACCGAGTTGTCCGGAAGGGGCATCGGTGACCTCCGGCGAGCCAGGGCCTGGTCCAAACTCGCGGCCACATCAATCGCATCAGCAGCCATCCCATTTGCGTTCGAACCCGTTCCCCTGGAACGGCGATCCTACGAGTTCGGAGAGACAGAGGACGGACGGGTCTCCTGTTGGCCGAAGGCCTTGAAGGGGAAGGACCGGCAGGTTTTCACCTACGTGGACGGCGGCACCTTCAACAACGAGCCTCTCAGGGAGGCCTTTAGACTGGCATCTTTCATCGATGCTCAGAATCCCGAAGAGGAGTTCGAGCGGCTGATCATTTTCGTGGACCCCCATGTGGAGACTCCGGATCCACCCCTGGACCTTCCCCACCTTCAGCATTGGCTTCTGGACAAGCCGAACCGGCTCCTGGGATCCCTGGACGGGGTCGACCTTGAAAGAAAAACCACACTGGATCGGCTCATCCCTCTCACCGGCTCCATCCTTCGAGCGGTCACGAACGAGTCTCGGGTCGTTGAGGCCGACAAGGTGTTCCAGACCAGGAATAACTTCCGGATCCGGAATCTCATTCGTGAGGAACTGGCCGCGGCCCTCTCCGTCACCCCGGACCCCGCCGTCCTGGTTTCCCTGGCCAAAAAACTCAGGGACCTCCTGGAGATCGATAGGACTGGAGCCATGATCCCGGCGGGCGCCCTGACCCTGGAAGGTGAGCTCAGAAGAGTGTTGGCCGAGGAGAGGGGGTCCGAGGAGGCTCTGCATGACCTTCATGAAAAGAGCCCCGAGGACGTCAGAGCGTTCGTGGACGATCCGGGCTCCTCCCCGGATGAGGAGCGGGGTAGCTGGCTCCGGGCCCTGACCTACGTAGCCGTGGACCGGGTAATGGATCTGGAGGGGAAGATGGAACGAAGCCAACTCGTTGCCATCTCCCCAGCTACCGACCCCGCCCATCCCGACCGGAGTGAGGACCTTCCAGGTCGACTGGCCAATGGGTTCGGGGGTTTCATGTCTGAGTTGGCCGGGGAGCACGAGGTGGAGCTGGCCCGCTACTGCGCTCAGCTCTTCCTCCAGGCCGGGGGCCGGATCAAGAAGAAGAAACTCCCCAGCAAACCGGACTTCTCCGGGAACCGGGCCCAGTATCTGGAGGATGTCCAGAAAGGGCTGGAGACCGTCGAAAATCGGATCGTGGACGTTTTG
This sequence comes from uncultured Gemmatimonadaceae bacterium, assembly GCA_964407425.1. Classification (GTDB taxonomy): domain Bacteria; phylum Gemmatimonadota; class Gemmatimonadetes; order Longimicrobiales; family Gaopeijiaceae; genus JABDNZ01. Next base: position 5,854 of record CAYOVN010000139.1, on the reverse strand, counting down.
GCCGGCAGTCATGTGGACCTGTTGGGTTGGATTCCGGCCCGAATCCTCCGGCACCTGGTTCAGGGGAAGCTGGCCAGGCTCGGGAAGGAACCGGATGGATCGATCCGTTACGAACTACGGCTCGAGGTCCCGAGCCGGAGGTTCGAGTTCGATGGCCGAGGTTGGGGAGATAGGGACCAGAAGCCCAAAAGAATCAACGGCAAGTTCTACCTCATCACCTTCGCTTCCTATCACCCAGACCAGAAGCAAGCCTGGACTGGGCCACATGTGTCCGGAAAGAAGCAACGCCTGAGAGTGGACCGAAGCAGGAAGGGTGGCCTCACAGCAAAGGAATTCTGCACTGTGGAGCTTCCTGACGCGAACACCCTGGAGAACGGCCGGACTTTCGCCTACCCCGTCCTTCTGTCCCGGGTTAGAAAGTCCGACAAAGGGGGGCATATCGAGGCCCAGCGGTGGACCATGGCCGATATGATCGAAGCCCTGGACCGAACCATCCTGGGATAAGAAGGACAGGGGCGGCCCCCGAAGGAAACCGCCCCTGCGTTCGGAGCTCCGTGGACCGATGCCGATCCAGCCCGCCTTACCCTTTCGGTCGCAGGAACTCCTTGTATGCCGAAAAAGGGAAACCGGTCTGTCTGATTGAAACAGCAATCTGGAGAGGCACTGTGTGCCGGCTCTTACCTTGCCCTTATCTGAAATCTGGGTGAAACCCTTGGTTGCCCGCCCTGGGCCCCCACCCCCACTATCCCGGAATGAATCACCTCATCTTCTCCCTTCTGATCTGGAGTTTTTCGGCCACCGGTCCTCAAGCCCCCAGAGCTTACGACGCCCTCCGGACTTCCGGGCAGGTCGTGATCGACGGACGCCTGGACGACCCGTCCTGGGGCCGGGCTCCCTGGACCGAAGACTTCGTGGATATCCTGGGGGACGACACCCCAAGCCCCTCCCTCCGGACCCGGGCCAAAATCCTCTGGGACGACCGGTACCTCTATGTGGGCGCCGAGATGGAAGAGCCCCACCTCTGGGCCACCCTCCTGGACCGGGACGCCATCATCTACCGGGATGACGACTTCGAGGTCTTCCTGGATCCCGACGGGGATGGATTGGAGTACTTCGAAGTGGAGGTGAACGCCTTCGGGACCGTTCTCGATCTCTTTATGAACGAGCCCTACAACAAGGGGGGCTCGGCGAACATCGGATGGAACCTGCCTGGCCTTCGGGTCGGTGTCTTCCTGAGAGGCACTTTGAACAATCCGTCCAAAGGAGACGAGGGATGGTCCGTGGAGCTTGCCATCCCCTGGGAAGAGCTGGTGCCCCCAGGAACCCAGCTCACCGGGCGCCCCCCCAAGCCCGGAGACCAATGGAGGATCAACTTCTCCCGTGTCGACTGGCCCGTGGAAGTCGCGAATGCAGGATATGAAAAGACCGTCGAACCAGGCCCGGAGAACCGCCACCCCGAATCGAACTGGGTCTGGTCTCCTCAAGGTGCCATCAACATGCACATCCCCGAGCGATGGGGGTTGGTGCGATTTGTCAAAGACTCTGGATAGTCTCTAGAATTCTCTATCCAGTGAAGTTTTTCGAAGGACCGCTCCCGGGCCTGACCGCCGGAAGCTTATATGTCCCCTCAGGTGAGGAATACGTCATGCAACGCCCTGCCCTCCCACAGAGTGCAATCTCTCTAGGCATCCTGGTAGCGACCGTCCTGTTCCTGTTCCCCACCCAGGTGGTGGCTCAGGTCCAGGCTAACGACCAGGCCTACACCGAGAAGATTCTCGAATTCACGACAGAGCCTTTCTTCTCTACCCCTCTGGTTGACCACCTCCCGACATCGGAGACGGTCCCCACCCCACTGGACATCCTGGGGCACATTGCCGGAGCCGCCGATGTCCTCACCTACCCGGCGGACATCTACCGGTACATGAGGGCTGTGGCAGACGCATCGCCCCGAGTGGAGGTGTTCAGCATTGGTGAAACGGAGGAGGGTCGGGAGATGATTGTGGCGGTGGTCTCCAGCGAGGAGAACATGGCCCGCCTCACCGAATACCAGGGCATGATGAAGCGGTTGGCCGATCCGAGAGACCTTGACGAGGCGGCTGCCCAGGGACTCTTCGGTCAGGCGAAGCCCTTTTATTACGCCACCGGCGCTATGCACTCGGGTGAGACAGGCTCCCCGGAAATGCTCATGGAAATCGTGTATCGCCTAGCCGTGGAGGAGAGTCCTTTCATCAGAAATATCCGGGACAACATCTTCTTTATGACGACGCCGGTGCTGGAAGTCGACGGTCGAGCCAAACAAGTCGATGTGGCCATGGCTCCCCGCCTGGACCCGGATGGAACCTACCCGACCCGGCCCCTCTGGTGGGGTAGATATGTGGCCCATGACGACAACCGGGACGGGATAGGCCTTTCCCTGGCACTCACAAAGAACATCCACAAGGTGTTCCATCAATACAAACCGCTGGTGGTCCACGACCTTCACGAGTCGGCCTCCCACCTTTACGTCTCCACCGGGCGAGGCCCATACAACGCCTGGTTCGACCCCATCGTCATCAACGAATGGAACAACATTTCGTACAGGGAAGTCCGGGATATGACGGCCTATGGGGTCCCCGGTGTCTATACCTTCGATTTCTACGATGGGTGGGGCCCGAACTACATGTTCACCGTGGCAAACGGCCACAACGCCATCGGTAGGTTTTACGAGACCCAGGGGGCAGGCGACGCATCCACCCGGGTCATCAGCACCAACGTCCAACGGCAATGGCACCGGCCAAACACACCTCTCTCCCAAACGGTCTGGTCCATCCGAAACAATGTGAACCTCCAGCAGAGCGCCCTTCTTATCGCCCTGAACTACATGGCCGACAACAAGGAGGATTTCCTGCAGAACTTTTATCTGAAGGGACAAAGGTCCATCGCCAAAGCGACGGTAGAGGGACCGGCGGCCTATGTCTTTCCGGCGGACGATGAGCGCCCCGGCCTTCAGGCGAAGCTTCTTCAACTCATGGATGAACACGCCGTGGAGGTCCATCAGTTGACCCGGGAAGCATCGGTGGGCGAGACGGACTATGGGGAAGGGAGCTATGTGATTCGTATGGATCAGCCCTACTCCCGAATGGCCGACATGCTCCTCGATACCCAGTACTACAACCCGGCCGACCCTTCGCCCTATGACGATGTAGGCTGGACCCTTGGGCCCCTCTTCAACGTTACGACCGACCGAATTGAAGACGTTTCCATTCTGGACGCCCGGATGGAGCCCGTGAACGGTCCTGTGATGGCGCCTGCAGAAGTATCCGACGCCCGTGGTGCAGAAGCCTTCGTCATCGACTACGCAGGAGAGGCCAACCTCGCCACCTTCAGGTTTGCCCAGGACAGCCTTCGGATCATGGCGGCGGAGGAGGCCTTCGAAGCTGACGGCCACTCCTTCCACGCAGGATCGTTCATCGTTCCGGTGGAAGGAAATCCTGCGAACCTGACGGAGATTCTGGAGTCGGCGGCAACGGAGTTCGGCTTCGTGGCCAGGGGGATGGGGGCCATGCCCGACGTACCCAATCACCCCGTCGGGACTCCCAAAGTTGCGGTCATGCACACCTGGACCACCACCCAGCAGGAAGGGTGGCTCCGGGTCGGGCTCGATCAGTACAAAATCCCCTACGACTACATATCGGTCCACGAGGCCCGGGACACACGGGACCTGAAGAGTCAGTACGATGTCATCATCATGGGACCGTCCACCACCGACGCCCTCTCCCTCGTTCGTGGCGTCCAAGGGGACGAGCCTATCCCCTGGAAGGCTACCGATGTGACCCCCAATCTCGGCCGACAAGACGAGACCGACGACATGCGGGGTGGATTGGAACTGCAGGGAGTCATGCATCTGCAGAATTTTGTGGAGGCCGGAGGCGTTCTCGTTACGATCGGGAACAGCGCCGTTCTCCCCATTCACTTCGGAATGGCCGAGGGCGTATCCATTCGGACCACCTCTGAGCTCTGGGCTCCGGGTGGTGTATTCAGGGCCCGGATCACGGACGAATCCAGCCCTCTGGCCTACGGCTACGGTGAGGAGTTGGGCGTCTACTTCAACCGAGCCCCGGTCTTTGCCCGTGGTGGCGGTGGCAGGGGTCGGAGGGGAGGAGGAGCCAGCGCACTCGTACCCTCCACGGATGGAAGCACCACGGCCCGCCGGACCGGCAGAGGAGATGTGAACAGTCCGGACATCGTTCAGGGCCGGCCCGTGAACATGGGGCAGGCTGGGGTCGAGGCCTTTCGTGAAGCGGAGCGGGCGAAGCGGGAAGCGGAGGAGGCCGAAGGTCCGGCCGACCCGTCGACTTCCGCCCCGTCCACCCGGGTGGTGGTCAGCTTCCCAGCCCAGCCCACCGACCTCCTCATCAGTGGAGGTCTGGTGGCAGGTTCGGAGTTGGTGAACGCTCCGGCGGTTGTGGATGCTCCCAAGGGCGACGGCCACATCGTCATGTTCAGCTTCAACCCCTTCTGGCGGGGTGAGACCCTCGGCGCCTACGCCATGCTCCTGAACGCCGTCCTGCACCATGACCACCTGGAGGTAGGGCGTTGACGAAACAAGCCTTCCCTCCCCCGGCACCCAGAGGGTTGGCATGAAGAGACGGGAATTCGTAAAGGTGGCGGCCGGCGGTATTGCGGCCGCCACTCTTTCGTCCGGCGCTCTGGCCTGTGGCCCGGGACCGTTCCTCCGGTGGACCTGGGTTCACGGCGGAGGAGATCGAACCCTGGAAGATTGGCGAGAACAGTACGGGCGCCTGGCGGAAGCTGGGTTTCATGGCGTCCTGGTCGGAGGAGGCGAAACGGGAATCCACGCCGAAGCCGCCCATGCCGCCGGCCTGGAATTTCACCGCTGGGTCTGGACCCTGAACCGGAATGGGGACCAATGGGTGAAGGACCATCACCCCGAGTGGTTCACCATAAGCAGAGAGGGAAACTCGAGCCTCACACATCCGCCCTACGTCGACTACTACCGATGGCTCTGTCCGACAAAAACCGAGGTAAAGGAATACCTCAGAACATCCATTCTAGAGATCGGCCAGGACCCCGGGGTCGACGGCGTCCACCTGGACTATGTCCGTCACTGTGACGTCATCCTTCCAAGAGGCCTTTGGGCTAAGTACGACCTCATTCAGGACCGGGAGTACCCAGAGTTCGACTTCTGCTACTGCGACACCTGTCGAGACGAATTCGCCTCCACCCACGGCATCGATCCCCTGGACCTCCCCGACCCTACCGCAGACCAACGTTGGAGGCGCTTCCGCTGGGACGGTGTGACGAAGTTGGTGGAAACCCTGGCCGAATCGGTCCATCAGATCCCGGCCAGTCCCTTTGGGAGCACCCTGTCCCCCCGGAAAGGGGAGAAACCGATTTCCGCCGCGGTTTTCCCTACGCCGGCCATTGCCAGAAAGCTGGTGCGGCAGGCCTGGGATGAATGGCCGGTGGATGCAGTCTTCCCCATGCTCTACCACGGGTTCTACGAGGAGGCTTTAGCCTGGATCGGTGACGGCATAACCGAGGGCAAACAGGCCATTCGATCCAGGAGTGACGGAAGCAACAGGCCCGGCCGACTCTTCGCCGGGGTTTACCTTCCATCCCTTTCTCCCGAGGAACGGGATCAAGCAGTCCAGATCGCCAAAGATGCCGGGGCCCACGGGATCAGCTTCTTCGAGATGAACGGGCTGGATTTCTGATCTCACCGGGAACTATTTCCAAGAGAAAAGGGTTACCCTAACAAGAGGTTTCCTCTTAAAACCTCCTGTGGCATTTCCTCGTGTTAGTAGGTAGAAAAGTCAGACGAACCCTTTCTAGTTCGGAACGAGGTCATTTT
>CAYOVN010000138.1:0-9260 GCA_964407425.1 uncultured Gemmatimonadaceae bacterium | reverse complement strand
GGCGGGCCATGCTTGGAGCGGTAACGGCTTCTGTACTCTTCCTGGTGTTCTATCTTCTCCGTTATTCCCTCACGGGAACCCACCGGTTCGCCGGTATAGGATTTTCAAAGACCTTCTACTTGACTCTTCTCTTCACCCACATGGTCCTGGCGGCGGCGATCGTCCCTATGATCCTCCGCCTTCTTTACCTGGCCTGGAGTTCCCGCTTCGACGCTCACGCCAGGCTGGCCCGCTGGACCTTCCCCATCTGGCTCTTTGTGTCGATCTCAGGGCTTCTGGTCTATGTCCTTCTTTATCACGTGTACGGATACATCTGACCTTAAACCCAACCGACCCGACTCCCTCGCCGGAGACTCACGGGAGGACCTCTCACTCCGCCAGGGGAAGCCGAATCTCAACCTCAGCTCCCCCGCCCTCGGCATTCCGAAGGAATACCTCACCCCCCTGGCCATTCAGGGCTCGGCGGGCATGCGGAAGGCCGAGACCCAACCCGGCCGGGGAGGTGCTGTAGAAGGGATCCATCGCTTTGATGAGGGCCTCTGCGGTGAACCCCGGGCCCCGGTCCTTGATGACCAACCGAGCCTTCCCACCGTCAGAGCCAAGGGTGAGGTCGATGGGCTCGCCCCCACCAAATTCCCCCCCGTTGTGGAGAATCAGGAAAATGGCGTCCTTAGTGGCCTCCGCTTCTACCCTGACCCGAACGGGCTCCTGGGGTGAACGAACCTTCACAAGAACGGGGGACTGTTCGGCGAATTCCCGGGTGACCTCCTGTACCAGATCGGCCAGATTTTGGGTTGCCGGCTCCTGGGGAGGGGGAGGATCCTCGAGGAAAAACTCCAGGTCCTCCACGGCCCCCAACGCTTCGTCGGCGGCGCTCCTGAGTCCCCCAAACCCACTCTCCAGCCCCTCCAGAAGAGGGGACTCGACCCGATGCCTCAGGTACTGGGCGATTCGGGAAAGGGCCCTCAGGGCCTCATCGTCCTCACTGCGAGTCTCCTGAGCAAGTTTCCGCGCGAGAGTTTCCCGCAATTCCCGGATCTGGGAACCTTCAGCTTGGGATGTCCGGGCGGGGTTGGGGACGTTCCCGGCCCTGAGCCCCTCCACCAACGACCCCAACTGTTCAAGGACCTCTCCCTGGCCCCGCTTGTAGGCGAGTCTCCAGGCGAGGCCAGCTCCAACTACCAAGCCAATGGCCAAAAACACGACTTCAGTCATGGTCGACTCAGGTAAAGGTTTTTGATCGAGGCGGCCTCCTCATCTTTGGGGACCGCCGGCCGAATCCAAGGACGATCTTGGGGAGGCCCCGGTCGGGTGGCAATAGGACGGTTGCCTGTCCCAGCCCGGTTCATGTACCCTGAGGGTGCAATCCTTCCAGAGGAAGGCTCCGAATACAAACAGGGTATGTGAAACGGAAACGGAAGAGGAAACCCAACCATGAGCCCACTGAACGAGCTTAAGCAACTCCTGGACGAAAGCGGAGATCCGGACAACCCTGGACCGGAAGAAATGAAAGCCCTCATGGAAACGGTTCGGATCATCGCTGTGATCGGAATCTCCAGAAACCCGGAGAAACCCGCCCGCCGGGTACCCGCCTACCTGGCGGCCAAAGGGTACGAGATCATCCCGGTAAACCCTTTCGTCGACGAGATCTTGGGGAAGGTCGCCCTGGATTCCCTGGAGGAGGTCACGGAACCCATCGACATGGTGGTTGTGTTCCGCCCCTCAGCCGAGGCCGCGATCATTGCGGAAGCAGCCATGAAGCGCCCCGAACGGCCGGCCATCTGGCTGCAAAAGGAGATCCGGGCGGATGAGGTTGCCAAGAGAGCCCGGGATCTGGGAATCACCGTGGTCCAGGACATGTGCACATACGAGGTCCACAAAGCTCTCTGATTCCCTTGTACTGATTGAGCCTCCCCCACACCCGAGGTGGAAGAATCACTCCGGAGCAGAGACCACCCATCGACATTGGTCGTCCTTCCTTGCCTCACAGGAAGTGTGGAGGACCCTCACTTTCTGGGGTAAGCAGGCCCGAAGGACGGCCTGCGAAAGGCCCGTCAGGAGCGCGCAGGCATCCCCGCCCGGATCCAGGTCGAGGAGGAAGTGGCCTCGGGCTTCGAGGGTGAATGGCCCGTGGGCAAAGCTTCCGATGGGCCGGCCAAACAGGGATTTGATCAGCTTCCGGGATTCCCTTCGGGCCAGGGAATACCTGGCCTTTTCGGAATAGAGTTTTTTGAGACCTCCCAGGGACTTGACCCCGTCCGCCAGCAGATCCCCTGCCTGGAAGAATGCCTCCTCTGAATCCGGCCGCCGAAGCACGAGGTGAACCAGGTCCTGGGCCTGTTGGTCCGTAATCTTTTCCTTCCTGCGGACCTGCTCCTTAAACAACCTGATCTGCTGCTCGACGACCTCGCTCAGCCCGAGCCTGCGGGGCATGGTCTGGGCGGGATCTTCCGAAGCCAGTACCTCAGAGGGGAGATCCAAAGACCGAATCACTTCCAATAGTGATAACCCGACAATAGACGAAACTCGCCCTTTGCCGCCGGGGCGGATCCCAGATTCTTCGGGTTTGGAAGCCATGATTCGTTCTAGAGTTCTGATTTCGGGCGAGGGAAGCGGTCCCAGTCACCAATACCACGAGAACAATCTCGGAGTTATGCCCTGCCGGTGCAACGCACCAGGACAGCAATTTGGAATTCGTACCGATATGACAGTGACGAAACCCTTTCCTTATCCAATCTTAAATCTGCGGAACGGGAGTCTTCACTCCCGACTCCGGTAAGGACAGGCGGGGAGTGGTTCGACGTTATCTCGGTGGCCCAGGGGGGGCTGGTTCTAAACCCGAGAGTGTCGGCCCTCCCCCCATCCTTTTCCCCCCTAAATGACTTCGGTGCTGGCCCAGATTCTCCTGGGAAATTCTCCCGGATTCCGCCTGAAACAGCAAAAAAGTCAGCTACTGCTGGCCTTTCCAACCCCACAAAACCCTCCCCTTGCGACATCACCTAAAGCTGATATATTTTAAATTCGAAGTTCTTAACCCTTTATAAAAGGGCTGGGGAACAGAATTCCGGTTGTCACTCTGGACTCAGAAGGGTGTCCCATGTCAGTCAGCGTGATGTTGGAGCAGGAGCAACTGAGAGACCTTCGCCCCCTGACAGAACTGGCGGATGAAGATCTCGTGATTGCCCATTTGGACGGACGCCCCGGGTCCTTTCAGCACCTCTACAATCGATACCGGGACCGCCTCGTTCATTTCATCATTCGGAAAACCGGCGATGCCGACCGTGCCCAGGATCTCGTCCAGGAGGCGTTCATCCGGGTCACCCGCCATCTCCACCGCTTCGACACCACGAAGAAGTTCTCCACCTGGGTTTATACGATTGCCAGCAACCTTTCCAAGAATGAGCTGAGGAATCGTTCAAGGAGCCCTCTGGTCCTCTTCCAAAAGCTGGAAAGCAGCTGGGATGATGACCACCGACCCCTCCAGTTCGAAGACTCCCGGATGCGCCCTGATGACATGTACCGGAAGCGGTACCTTCGGCGCATCGTTGAGGAGACGGTCCAGGAGTTGCCTGAGCACCACCGTCTGGTCTTCCGCCTGAGGGAGCTTGAAGGAAAGAGCTACGAAGAGATCGCCGACATCACCGGCGTGAATCTGGGAACCGTCAAAAGCAGACTCCACCGGGCCAGGAACTCCTTCGCTCAGCGGATTGAGCCCTTCCTGAACTAGGCCCCGATTTTAGTAAACAGGGATCCAGGTTGGGCAGGCCTGATTCCCACCGAGAACCTCGGACCCAATGGCGTTCGGGGTTCTTTGTTTTGTATCACCGGGAACCCATGCTACTTTCAGGAATCCCGGCGCTTCTTCCGGTTCCGGACCTCACGACTCAGACGGCTCAGCCATTCGAACAATGTTTGACAACCTACGAAATGCTTTCCGTGAAGCGGTGGACAACTTCAATAAGGAACTGAGCCGGGATGACGTTCCGGACGTGGTGGATGGGCTCCTCAAGCAAATGTACCATGAGGTCTCCGACACCAAGGCTCAGTTGTTCACCCTCGAGGAACAGATCAAGAAGGCGATCCAGCTGAGCGAGATGGAGGAGAAGGAGGCCCTGACCTGCCGTCGTCGAGAGGAAATGGCCCGGAAGATCGGGGACGAGGAAACGGCTGATGTGGCGGTGGAATTCGCCGAGAAGCACGAGAAGCGCAGGGAGATTCAGGCCAAGAAGGCCCTTGCCCTCCGAGCGGAGCTGGAGTTGAAGAGGGGCGAGGTAGAGGACATGATAGTCCAGCTGAAAGAAGCCAAAACCAAGCGAGAGGCTCTGACCGCGACCCAGGGCCGGACGGACGCACGAAACGCCATCGGGGGCGCATCTGATCTTTTTGACGAGTTGGATCGGATGGCTGAAAAGATCGAGGGCATCGACCGCCAGAGAGAGGCCGAGGAGGAGCTGCTTTCCGAATTCGGCGAACTGGAGTCGCCTACGCCTCCACGAGGCCCATCCCAGGAGGAGCTGGCAGAGGCCCGCCTCAGGGAGCTGAAGAGGTTGATGGGAGAGGAGTAGCCAGCTTCCTGAAGAAGAGGAGCCCCGAGCATTCCCCTGCCAGGAAGAGAAGAGCTTCCCTGTCTTTTCTATCCTCGGGCTCTGCGGGGCGGCCCCCTAGGACCTGAAGAAACCACCTGAACTCTTCGTCCTCCCCCAGGGAGATGGCGAATCCCCCCTCCATCGTTGTTGCCAGGGCCGGCACACTCTTGCCCAGAAGAAGGTTTAACGAGCGAGTGGGGATCTCGGTCCTGGCCGGATCCAGCCTCAGATCCAGGGCGAAGACCGGTTTAGCCGTCGGATTCTCCACGTCTTTGGGGAGAGCGACGATTCCACCCCAGTCTCCACCCACAAGATAGATGGTACGCCAAACCGGCATGGCGAACCTGGAGCGCTCTCCTCCGCCACCAACAACGGAGAAGGTTCCGGGACTCCGAACCTCCGGGGATTCGGCAAGATACTCTCGAATGTCGATCACTTGATCGTCGGTCATGTAGGTCCTCCAGTAGTACGTACCGTAGGATTCCCAACCGGGTGCCGTCAATCCACCTCCTACCCCGGTCTGGTTACCCGGGGCCAAAACGGATAGATTTCCCGCCGTTCCCAATCAGTCCACCACACCCAACGGAATCCCATGGAGAACTGGATCGGTATCGGTATTTGGATCGTCATGGGGGGCCTTATCGGCCTCATCATGAGGGCAATCGTCAAGCGACCAGATGCGACGCCCGGTCACACAACCCTCATCGTTGTCCTTGGGGCATTCGCGGGGGTGATCGGTGGAATGCTCGGGGTCGGCATCTTTGCCTTCACCGACCCCCAGGCCCTGAGTATCGGCGGAATGGCGGGAGCCGCCGCACTGGCAACCCTGTTCACCTTCATCTATCGATGGGGCGTGAAGGGTCTCTTGTAAGCCGACAAAATTCAAAGACAAAAAAAGGACGACGACCCTGAAGGGCCGCCGCCTTTTTTTCGTCCCCCCACGGAGGCACCCCGTGGAGTCTTGGAAGGAGAGGTGACCAGCCCCCCCTTGTTCGGATTACGCGCCGAACTCCGCGTTACCGCACCTGCTTTTCCCGTCCACCCCTCGTCCACCCAATTTTCAGTTCCTTCACTTGGGTATGACGTCTCCAACCAAAGAATGGTTGCTTCCCGTCTCCCAGTTCAATCGACTAACGACTATACGCCTGAAGCGGCCCGATTGTTTCAATGATCAAGGGTTCCCGTACACACGCTTGAGTTGCAGATCCTCAGGCGGCTAAATTGAATTCTCGGAAATCGACGGTTCGCTAGTTGGCTGCAGCCTTTGGGAGAGACGATCATGGCGGAGGTGAACAGGTACATCGATGGGGAGATGACTCGGTTTCATGACGAGCTCTTCGAGTTTCTGAGGATCCCCTCGGTAAGCGCCCGAAGTGAGCATTCCGGAGACATGGAGAAGACCGCCGCCTGGGTTGCGGACCAAATTCGGGGAGCCGGGCTGGAAGCTTCGATCATCGAGACGCCAGGGCACCCCGTGGTCCTGGGCGAGTGGAGAGGGGCGGGCCCCGAAGCTGCCACGATTCTGGTCTATGGACACTACGATGTCCAGCCGGCCGAACCTCTCGAACTCTGGGAATCTCCGGCCTTTGAGCCCACCGTGCGGGAAGGAAGCCTTTTCGCCCGGGGAGCCTCAGACAACAAAGGGCAGATCTTCCTTCACATCAAAGCCCTGGAGGCCCGGCTCAAGACCGCCGGGACTCTCCCGGTAAACGTGGTGGTGGTGGCGGAAGGGGAAGAAGAAATCGGCTCCCCGAATCTGGTGCCCTTCGTCAAGGAATACCGGGACCGCCTGGCCTGTGATGCGGTCGTGATTTCCGATTCATCCATGTTCGCCCAGGGCATCCCTTCCCTCCTCTTCTCTCTACGGGGTCTCGCCTACTTCGAGATCCATGTCCAGGGGCCCGGCGGGGATCTCCACTCGGGCTCCTACGGTGGAGCCGTAGTGAACCCTGGAAATACCCTGGCTCACATCGTGAACTCCCTGAAGAACTCCGACGGGAGCGTTGCCATCCCCGGTTTCTACGACGACGTCATGGAGTGGGATGAAAAGACCAGGGACGCCATCCGAGCCCTTCCCTTCGACCTGGCCGGCTTCACGGATGAGGTCGGGGCTCCGGGCTTGAACGGGGAGACTGGATTCAGCCTGCTGGAACGTCTCTGGATCCGTCCTACCTGCGACGTGAATGGAATGCTCAGCGGCTATACCGGCGAGGGGGCAAAGACGGTCCTGCCCGCCCATGCCATGGCCAAAGTGAGTTTCCGCCTCGTTCCCAACCAGGACCCCGTCCGGGTAGGAGAGTTATTAAGAGCCCATGTGGCCGAGATTGCGCCTCCCGAGGTCGAGGTGACGGTGGAGGAACTCCACGGCGGCCGCCCCTGGAAAGCCGAGCTGGAAGGTCGTTTCTTCGAGGCAGCCCGAAGAGCACTCGAAGCCGCATTCGGAAGGCCCCCGGTCCTTACCGGGGAGGGCGGATCCATTCCCATCGTGGTGGACTTCCAGGAGATCCTCGAAGCACCCGTTCTCCTCATGGGATTCGCACCTCCCGGGGCAAACATGCATGCCCCCAACGAGTGGATCACGCTGGAGAACTTCGAAAAGGGCATCAAGGCCGTAGCCGAGTTCTACGGCCAGTTGGAGGACTGAGGGAGCTTCCGTCTGCGGAAGTTGGTCAGCCCTCCTCGGGGACCATGGACCCGGCCCTGAGGAGGGCTCTGGCTTTGTTGACGGTCTCGTCGAACTCACGGCCTGGATCGCTGTCGGCCACGATCCCCGCCCCGGCCTGAACAAAGGCCCTGGATCCGGTCGTCACGACCGTCCGAATGGTGATGGCCGTGTCCATGTTCATCCCGCCGAAGCTGAAATATCCCACGGCTCCAGCATAGGGGCCGCGCTTCACCGGCTCCAGCTCATCGATGATTTCCATGGCCCGGATCTTCGGGGCTCCCGAAACCGTGCCGGCCGGGAAGCAGGCTTTGAAAACGTCCATTGCAGACAAGCCTTCCCTAAGCTCCCCCTCCACCTGGCTTACGATGTGCATGACGTGTGAATACCGCTCCACCACCATGAGGTCCGGTACCCGGACCGTTCCGAAGGCGGCGATTCGTCCCACATCGTTCCGCCCCAGGTCAACCAACATCCGGTGCTCGGCCAGTTCCTTTTCGTCGGCCTGAAGATCCAGGGCAAGGGCCCGATCCTCCTCTGGAGACCCACCCCTCGGTCGGGTCCCGGCGATGGGGCGAACGGTGACCGTTCCATCCTCCACCCTTACCAGAACTTCAGGGGAGCTTCCCACCAGGTTCAGGCCATCCAGTTCCAGGAAGTAGAGGTATGGGGAAGGATTAACCGTCCGCAAAACCCGGTACAAATCGAAGGGGCGCCCCTTATAAGGCATATCCAGGCGCTGGCTCAGGACGACCTGGAAAGCATCCCCGGCATGAATCAGCTCCCTGATCCGCTCCACACCCTCCCCAAACTCCTGGCGAGTGAGGCTGCTGGAAAAGGGCGGATCCGAGTCGGGCTCGGGTCTGAGATCGAGAGGGGAGAGACCCGGCCCGGTTGAGAGGCGATCCACCAACCCTTGGGCCCGTTCCCCTCCCTCTTCATAGCGACATCGAAGCTCCTCCTCCGAAAGGCCGGGCTCCACAAAAACCGCCGCCACGGCCAGGCCCCGCCCCAGGAGGTTGTCGATGATCAACACCACGTCGGTAAAGAGGAACAACCCGTCGGGGAGCTCCAGGTCGTCGTCGGGGGGGCTCGGAAGTTCTTCGATGTATCGTACCACGTCATAGCCGAAGAACCCGACCGCGCCTCCCCAGAATCGGGGCAAACCCTCGACCCGGGCGGGCTTCCTGGCCTGAAGGCGACGATCCAGATCTCCTAGTGGGTCCTCGGTTTCCACCTCCTGCCAACCACCCTCGGCGGTCCAAAGGTCTACCTTTCCTCCCTTCAATCGCCAAGCTTCCTTAGGTTGGCTTCCCAAGAAGGAGTAACGGGCCCATTGTTCACCCCCGACGACCGACTCCAGCAGGAAGCCGAAGGGGGGTTGGTAGAGTTTTTCGTAGGCTGTGACGGCGGTGTCGGTGTCGAAGAGGAACTCTCTCCACACCGGAACCACCCCGGCGTCACGGGACAGCTTCTGAAACTCAGGGAAGGACGGAAAACGTTGCATGAACTGGATGGTTACGGGGAAGCCCCATCGGTTCCCGATGCCGCAAATATACCCGACGGAGCGCGCCTGAATGTCCTCGGCAACTGATGATACGTCAACCGCCGTCCTCGCCGTGGACACCGGGGGGACCTTCACGGACCTTCTCCTCCTGGCCGACGGAGTCCTCACTACCCTGAAGGTACCCTCTACCCCCGCTGACCCGGCCGAGGCGGTTTTGGCTGGGAGCCGACAGCTCCTGGGGGAACCCAGACCTCATCGACTACTGCACGGATCTACGGTAGCCACGAATGGGCTTCTGGAAAGGAAAGGCGCCCGAGTCGTTCTGGTCACCAATCGGGGCTTCGAGGATGTGGTGGAAATCGGTCGCCAGAACCGGCCTCAGCTCTACGCCCTGGTGGGACATCGACCTCCCCCCCTTGTTGCCCGGGAGGACCGGGTGGGAATTGGGGGCAGGCTGGGTTCGAAGGGGGAGGAGATCGAGGCGTTGGACCGAGAGGAACTGGCC
>CAYOVN010000137.1:0-9478 GCA_964407425.1 uncultured Gemmatimonadaceae bacterium | reverse complement strand
CAGATGCCTTGAATGTCGGGGGGAGGGTCAACGAGGCCGACTGGCGGGCGGTCAAGCATCTCCGACTCACGGTAGTGGGGGACGCGGGAGATCGGGGTGTATCTCTGACCCGCCTTAGCCTGCTCGGCTCCCGTTGGGTGAAGCGCGGCACTGAAGGAGTCCTCACCGGCATGGGCGGTGAGATCTATGGAACCGGAGGGAAGGTGGAGGTTGGGCCCGTCAGCACGCTTTCCGAAGGCCCCGAGTACACCCCTCCGCCGGGGGTCCTGGAAGAGGTCGACGATCCCTCCCAGGCATACGGAGGCGGAGGGGTGGAATTCAACGAGGCTTCTCTATCCATCGACGTTGAGGGCCTTGGCCCAGGGGAACGGGCCGAGGTCTACAGCCGGTTCCCCCAGCGGCCCCGGAACTTCCTCACCTATCGCCAACTCCGGGTCTGGGTTCTGGGTAGGGAGGGTGATTGGGGAGAGGGTGGGGGAGAGTTTTTCCTGAAGGTCGGAACCGATTCGGAGAATTTCTACCTCTACAAGACAAAACGACCTGAGGCACCGGCTCCTGGGGCGATCGGGGAAGGTGACTGGCTGCCCGAGGTAGTGGTGGAGTTCGATAAGTGGCTTGACCTCCGTGTGAAAGCGGAGGAGGAACTCATTCTGAACCCTCCCCCTCCCGGGGGTCCGCCCTTGGAGGTCTGGAGTGCGGACTCCACCTATGCCGTTTTTCTGAAGGACCGGGCCCGGGCCCCGAATCTGGCGGCGGTGAGGGAGCTCTCCCTGGGCCTTTGGAATTCCGGAATGGTCCCGGTGGACGGCACAGCCTGGGTGAATGAACTCAGACTTGCCGGGCCCCTTCAGGAGGGCGGATATGCCGGTTATCTGGATATGGACCTGGAGTCCCAAGGATTTTTCAGGACCTCCGTCAGCTACTCCGGCCGGGGTCCATTTTTCCGGCAACTTTCGGGGGATCCCACCTTCCAGGATGATGCGTCTCTCTCCATCTACTCCACTCTCGAGCTTGGCCGGGTGGCTCCGGAAAGTTGGGGAATATCCGTCCCCGTGACTTTCAGCCACACAGATTTCTCCCAGGACCCCACTTTTTTGGCCCAGAGTGATGTCCGGGTGGACGAGGTCCAGAATCTGAGGCAGACAGGGCATCGAGATACCCGGTTCGAGGTCGCGCTGCAGAAAACCACTCCTACCGGAAATCGGATTCTGGATCCTGTCCTTCAGGGTCTGAGTTTCCGGGCCGGGTATTCCAGGACAGAGGTTTCGACCACAACCTTCGAGTCCAACGGTTCGGGGTTGGACGCCCGGGCCGAGTACCTGATGGATTTCGACCCCAAAGAGGTCTCTTTGATACCGGGGTTTGCCGAAGGGGTGGTCCGGGCGATCCTACCCCGGTTTTGGGAGGAGTCGATCCTCGATTCCAACCTGCGGTGGACGCCGGACCGGCTCCGGATGGGAACACTCTTCACTCGGCGGGATCGGGAGGCCTTCCGATTCGAGCAGATCTTGGCCCTACCCGGAGACAGCGCCGTCACACCAACCTTTTCTCCCGTGGAGGCACTGGAGACGACGGCCCAGATAGATTTCCGGCCCCTTCAGGCACTATCGGCCGAGCTCACCTTCTTTTCCATCAGGGACCTTCTTTCACCGGAGGAGGCCACCCGGGATTCCCTGGTGTACCCTGCCCTCGAAGAGGAACGGGCCGAACTGGGCGGGCTGGATCTTGGGTGGGAGACGAACCGAATTCTCCGGAGCCGGTTCGGCTTCGGGCCTTCCTTGGCATCCTGGCTTCGGACTGATTTCTCCGTGACCTCAGCCTATACCTCTGATCGAAACGCCGCCCTCTCAGAGCTCCTCATCGTCGGCCCGGACACCATGGTGGTGCTTCAGAGGAACGCCAACGGGAACCGGACGACAAGGCTCGCCGTTTCCCTGGACCCCCGGGCCCTGGCTTCCACACTCGACCCCACCGCTTCCGGTGAAGGGACTGGGGAGTCCGGGGTCCTGGACCGCCTCTTGAACTCCATCGATCCCATCTCCGTTTCCCGGCAAGGTGGACTGTCTTCCAGGTTTTTCCGGGAGCCCGTCGATCCGGGAAGGGGATTCCAGCTGGGATGGGGAGATTGGGCGGCAATGCGGGTCTTGGACGGAGATACGGCATCGATCTTTACGGGTCAGACATCCTGGACGGGGGGGACCGGGATTCGCCTACCTCTGAATCTCAGAGTCTCGGCGAACTTCTCCGAATCCCAAGTGGACATTCTCTACGCCAGGGGCGACCGAGAGTTGAAGACCAGGACATGGCCCGACGTCCGAATCAGCCTGGCCCGGTTGGACCTCCCGGAATCTGCGAAGAAGGTGGTGGAGTCCGTGTCCTTCTCCTCGGGCTACCGGGAGAACTCTGCGGTGACCACCTTTGGGGGTCGAGGTGTCCAGCGGCGGTTTCAGGACGAGTGGCAGGTACCTCTGGACGCCAACATCATCTGGGCGGGTGCAGTGAGCACCCGGTACCGGGGCAGCTTTTCCCAGGGGGACGGAGGCGATCCCACCGGGGGCACCAGAACCCGACGGGATACGCACAGCTTCATTCTCTCGTCCACTCTATCCGATCCCCCGTTCATCGCCGAGCATGTGGATGGGCCCCTCCGCCTCTCCATGCAATATCAGTACTCCTCCGAGCTGAACTGCAGGGAGTTGGAGGGGCAGACAGGTTGTGTCGCGTTTTTGGATTTCCTGAACAGGAACGTCAATCTCACTCTGGACACAGTCATCTCCCCTCTCCTCGTCGGTTTCCACCTCAGCTACATAAAGAGGAGCTCCTTCGTAGGGCAGCGGGACGGGTCCTCCCAGTTCCAGTTGGGAATCTTCGGGCAGTTCCACTTTGATTCGGGAACCTTCATCCCGCCCTCCGCCACTGGGGCCTCCCGAGGTTTCTAGATGGGCCCTCCTCCGAGCTCCGCCATCCGGGCCTGGGGATCCCCAGTCTCAACCGGCTCTGCCACCGCCCTGCCTCGGGCTCGATTATCGCACATGACAACCATGGAAGGCCGAAGCCTGGTCCGCGGAGCCTCACTTCTTCTTGTCCTCGCCCTGGTCAGGTTCGGTTTGAGCCACCTGGAGGGAGGGGATGAGGTTCATCTCCCCGGGAAGGACCATCTCCCCTCTCTTTTAGCCGAGAGCGAGGAGAAGAAAGAAGAGGCCGCCCGTAGATCGGCGCCGCTTGGGCCTAATGAAAAGCTGGATCCCAACCGAGACTGTGAAGAAGAGTTGGACCGACTGCCTGGCATCGGTCCCGCTCTGGCTCGGGCCCTCGTCCGGAGTCGGGTGGAGGAGGGTGGCTATGCGGGGCCGGAGGATCTCCTCCGGGTGCCAGGGATCGGACCGGCGAAGTTGGGGAGGGTTTCCCCCTATCTCGATTTCTCCAAAGGGATGCCCTTGGATCTATACCGCAGGGCCCCGGACCGAGGGGAGTTACCCCTTGGAGGAAAGGGTCCATTAGGGGCTGGGAGGGCTCGTCCGTCGCAGGGAGGACAGAGTTCAACCGCGTTGGTGAATCTGA
Organism: uncultured Gemmatimonadaceae bacterium; assembly: GCA_964407425.1. Taxonomy (GTDB): domain Bacteria; phylum Gemmatimonadota; class Gemmatimonadetes; order Longimicrobiales; family Gaopeijiaceae; genus JABDNZ01. Next base: position 5,917 of record CAYOVN010000137.1, on the reverse strand, counting down.
ACCGGGGCACCTCCAAGGAATTGGAGACACTTCCGGGAATCGGCCCTGCGTTGGCGGAGAGGATTTTGAAAAGCCGGCGAACCGAGGGTCCCTTTGGAAAGCTGGAGGACCTTCTCCGGATCCAAGGAGTTGGTCCTGTCATCGTCGAAAGAATCAAAGGAATGGTGGTGTTTTAGGGATATTTTCTTGACCCTTTGCTTAAAGAATCCCTATGTTGGATTCAAGGAAGAAACGTTTGTTTATTTCTGGGAATTTTCGAATTCCTTGAGTTTTTCCTGAACTCGCAGGTAAACTTGAAATGCAGGATCAAGGTTCCGTTCCGCCCCCGAAAGGGATCTTTACCTCCGCCTCGACATCCGTCGGAGGTCAGGTGGACATCCGGTTTAGGGATGTACCTGGACCGTTCGCACAGACGGACTCCGTACCGGTGTCCCGTCAGGATTCTCTCCCCATGGATCACGTGTAACGATGGGAGCTAACGTCATCCAAGATCGTCTTGGCGACCTTTTCGTACGAGAAGGCCTCATTACCCAGGAACAGCTGGAAGAGGCCCTGAGGGAAGCAAAGCAGACGCGGACCCGCATTGGATTCGCCCTGGTGAAGCTCGGGTTTGTAGCCGAAAACCAACTCACCCGGGCCCTCTCCAAGCAGTTCCGAGTGCCGGCGGTAGACCTGGACAAGGTCAAGGTCGAGGACAAGATCCTCCGGTTGGTCCCGGAGGAAGTAGCAATGAAACACCGGGTGCTTCCCCTGCGGAAAGTTGGGCGTACCCTGACGGTCGCGATGGCGAACCCCACGGACATGGGGGCTCTCGACAACCTGAAGTTCATCACCCGTTACGAGATCGAACCCGTAATTGTCGGAGACTATACCCTCCAGAAACACCTGGAGGATTACTACGGGCTGGGTGAGACCAAGATGCAGGAGATGCTCGGCGATCTCCTGGATGAGGAAGTCGAGATCCTGGAGGACCAGGAAGAAGATATCTCGATAGCGGCTCTGGAGGCGGAGGTCGACAAGGCCCCCGTCGTCAAGTTCATCAACGGCCTGCTTACGGATGCAGTTCTAAAGGGAGTGTCGGATATTCACATCGAGCCCTATGAAAAAGAGGTCCGGATCAGGTACCGGATCGATGGGGCTCTCCAGGAAGTAATGAGGCCGCCCCAGAAAATGAAGGCGGCTCTGACTTCCAGAATCAAGATTTTGGCCGACCTCAATATCGCAGAGCGGCGGGTTCCTCAGGATGGCCGCATCAAACTGAGGATGAAGAACAAAGTTGTGGATTTCCGGGTCTCCACCCTTCCCGTGATATACGGGGAGAAGATCGTTCTCCGAATCCTGGACAAGGGGAATCTTTCCTTCGATCTGGGAGAGTTCGGGTTCGAACCGAAGGCCGAGAAGGATTTCATGACCGCCATCGCCAACCCTTACGGGATGGTTTTGGTGACAGGGCCCACGGGTTCAGGGAAGACTACCACGCTTTATTCAGCTCTTTCCCGGGTGAACGATGAAAACGTCAACATCATGACGGCGGAGGATCCGGTGGAGTACAATCTCCACGGGATCAACCAGGTCCAGGTTCGGACCGAAATCGGTATGTCCTTCGCCGCGGCCCTGAGAGCTTTTCTCCGGCAGGACCCCAATATCATCATGGTCGGGGAGGTCCGGGACCTGGAAACCGGAGGAATTGCCATCAAGGCAGCCCTTACCGGACACTTGGTCCTTTCCACTCTCCACACCAATGACGCGCCGTCCACCATAACTCGTCTTATCGACATGGGGCTGGAACCCTTCAACGTGGCGGCAGCCCTGAATCTTGTGACGGCCCAGCGGCTGGTCCGGAGGATTTGTAAAAATTGTAAGGTGGAAGCCAACTACGAAGACGAATTCCTGGAGATGGCAAAGCTTCCCTCGGGATGGATCAAGAAAGTCACCCTCTACAAAGGTGAAGGGTGTGAAAAGTGCGGGGGAACCGGTTACAAAGGCCGCCAGGGTTTGTACGAGGTCATGGCCATGAGTTCGAGGGTCCGGAAGCTCATCATGCAAAACGCTTCTACGGACGAACTCCGGGCCGCCGCCATCGAGGAGGGGATGCTCACACTCCGTATGGACGGCCTGAAGAAGCTCGAGAAGGGCCTGACCACTCTGGAAGAAGTCATGAAGGAGACTGCTGCGGGTTCATAACTCGTTTTGCAGGATCCAGAAATATCAAAGGGAATGTGCGAAACGGGTGGCCGGATGTCCGCCACCCCTTCAACTCAACTGGAGCTCGACGAAAGCCATGGATGAGCAGACGCCCCAACAGGCACCCCGACAACCGGTTCAGGAGCTGAGCCTCCGAGGCCTTTTGCAGGAGATGATCCAGAAGGGGGCATCCGACCTGCACCTGACTGTTGGGAACAGGCCCAAGCTCCGCGTGGATGGGGATCTGGTAAGCGCCCAGTCGAACCAAGTCCTCAATCCAAAGGACACCCTTCAACTGGCCTATTCCATCCTCACTGAAGCCCAGAAGAAACGGTTCGAGACCGAGGACGAACTGGACTTCTCCTTCGGAGTCCAGAACCTCTCCAGGTTCAGGGGCAATGTTTACAAACAGCGGGGCTGTGTGGCCATGGCCATCCGGCAGATCCCCTATGAGATCGTCTCCATCGAGAAGCTCGGTCTGCCCCCTGTTCTGAACCAACTCGGTGATCGCCCTCGTGGTCTGATCCTGGTCACCGGGCCCACAGGGTCCGGTAAGTCGACGACCATGGCAGCCATGGTGGACAAGATCAACCGGGAGCGAAAGAGCCACATCATCACAATCGAGGATCCCATCGAGTTCATCCATCGGCACAACAGCTGCATGGTGAACCAGAGGGAAATCGGGGCGGATACCAAGAGCTTTTCCGCTGCCCTGAAATATGCTCTCCGTCAGGACCCTGACATCATCCTGGTGGGGGAGATGCGGGATCTGGAAACCATCGGCGCTGCTCTTACCATTGCCGAAACCGGACATCTGGTTCTCGCCACGCTTCATACCAACTCGGCGGCCGAGTCCATCAACCGGATGATCGACGCTTTCCCCTCCCACCAGCAGGGCCAGATAAGGGCCCAGCTCGCGTTTGTCCTGGAGGGCGTGATCACCCAGACGCTGCTTCCGAGAGCCAAGCGGAGGGGTAGAGTGGCGGCTGCCGAGATCATGATCTGCACCCCCGCCATTCGGTCGGTGATTCGGGATGACAAGATTCACCAGATCTACTCTCTCATGCAGGCCGGGAAGAAGCATGGGATGCAGACCATGAACGATGCTCTTGCGAGCCTTTACATGCGGGGTGAAGTGACCCTCGAAGAGGCTCTGAAGCGTTCTTCGGACCCCAGCGAGCTTCTACGGGCGGTCGGGGAATCGGATCAGGTGGAATAACCGGAGGTCTGAAGCTTTATGTCAAAGTTCATTTACAGCGCCAGGCCCGCCGCCGGCGGAGACATCAGGTCCGGCGAACTGGAGGTCCAGTCCAAGGACGAGGTCCTGTCCTACCTGCACCGGCAAAAGATGATCCCGGTTTCCGTAAGGGAGAAGGAAGCAGGCCTCTCCTTTACCTTCGGGACGGGGATCAAAACCCGGGATATCGTCATCTTCACCCGGCAGTTCGCCACGATGATCAACTCCGGGCTTCCTCTGGTTCAGAGTTTGGACATTCTGGCTGAACAGACTGAGAACAAGTTTCTGAGGAAGGTCATCCAGGAAGTCCTCTACGACGTGGAGTCCGGGCATACCCTGGCCGATGCCATAGGGAAGCACCCCAAGGTGTATACCGACCTCTACGTCAACATGGTGGCGGCCGGTGAAGCCGGAGGTATTCTTGACACCATTCTTCTGCGTCTGGCCACGTTCCTGGAAAAGAACGATGCCCTGATCCGGAAGATCAAAGGTGCCATGATCTACCCGGCGGTCATCTTCTCCGTCGCCGGTATGGCGGTAATCATCCTCCTCATCTTCGTGATCCCCACTTTCCAAAGCATGTTCGAGGCTTCGGGCGTCCCTCTTCCCCTCCCGACCCTGATCGTCATCGGGGCGTCGGACTTCCTCCAGAACTACTGGTGGGCCGTAGGGGCTGGAATTGTGGCCCTCGTCGTAGCGGTCAGGCAGGCCTATCAAACCGACGGTGGGCGTCTCGTCATTGACCGGATTATCTTGGGGCTACCCATCTTCGGGGACCTCCAGAGAAAGGCAGCCGTAGCCCGATTCACACGGACCCTCGGCACCCTGGTCTCCTCCGGGGTCTCGATTCTGGAAGGACTGGAAATCACGGCAAAGACGGCGGGGAACCGAGTGATCCACGATGCCGTCATGGGCTCCCGGACTTCCATTGCAGGTGGGGAAACCATCGCAGGCCCCCTGAAGGAGTCTGGTGTTTTTCCACCCATGGTGGTCCAGATGATCAACGTGGGGGAGCAGACGGGTGGCTTGGATGAGATGCTCAACAAAATCGCCGACTTCTACGACGAGGAGGTCGATGCCGCAGTGGACGCTCTTCTCTCCGCCATGGAACCCATCATGATCGTGGTTCTGGGTGTTGTGGTCGGTGGGATGATCGTGGCCATGTATCTCCCGATTTTCGACATGATGGCCGTCATAGAGTAGAGGAGATTTTTCCGGAGCAACGAGCCTGTCCGTGAGGGGAAACACGGACAGGCTCTTCTCCTTTCCGAGGAGTCCGGAAGGACATGCTGCCGGGCTCTAGCCGAAAGCCAGAGGAGGAAGGTCCATCTCAAGCTCTAAGAAGAGGGACGACCCCTCTTCTTGAGGGACTTGGGGCCTGAGAAGAATGGCGAAATCCTTGCCCTCGGAGGGCCTCCGGAGCTTGTTTCCTATGATGATGGCATGCGGGTGTTATGGGGGGTGAGTCCCTGAAGCTGTCCCTGGGGGTAGCTGGGGTTCCGGATCCATGTCCGTTCTGTTTCGACGATTGGAGTGAGCCGTAGATGTCGAGAGCCTTCGTGAACGAGGACGCCTCGGAAGAGCCGGGGCCAAAATTCAGCCTTCCCGAACCAGACTCACCCGGGTATGAAGAGGCTTCGGCCTGGGCCCTAATCCAGGGGGCTGACCAGGGAGATTCCCTCAGCGCAGAAGCCGCGACGGGATACCAATGGGGAGAAGCCCTCCTGGTGCCGCATGTCCAGGCCATCCTGAAGGATGCTGAAGACCAGGGGCATGACCGTGTCGCACAGTTGGCTCGGAGGTTTCTCCGGGCCGCCGGTCCTCGCCCCTAGGCTCTCCATCGTAGCCTTTCCTACCGCACCGACCCCGTCTATAGTCCAGGTCATCTGAATGACAGCTAAGCTTGTTCACGACTCTCCAACACCTGACATACCATGATGACCAGACCCTCAGTAGTCCCGGTCCGTTTCTTCGCGTTCACCCTTCTCCTCCTGCTCTTTGCCGCCGGCCCGGGGCAGTTGCAGGGACAGGAGGGGGGGCGATTGACCTTCCAGGACCTGATGAAGGTTCGCCAGCTTCGGGGCCCTTCCATCTCCCCCGATGGAGATTGGGTTGCCCTGACAGCGGTCCCGGACCGGGGTGACGGGGAGGTTCTTGTCTACTCTACGGATGGTCAGAGCCAATATGCGGTGCCCATGGGGGCCGGACCGGTGATTTCAGCCGATGGCCGCTGGGTGGCGGTGCGGCTGGAACCCTCCTTCGAGGCCCGGGAGACGGCCGACCGAAGTGAACATCCCCGTCCGGGCCTCGCCCTTCTGGAGACGGAGACCGGTGAGGTCGGCAGCTGGGAAGAGGTCAAAAGCTTTGGCTTCTCGGGAGATGGGGCCTGGCTGGCCCGGCTCCTTCATGCACCCAGGGAGGAACCGAATGAAGGAGAAGGGGGCCCCGAGGAGGAGCTCTCGGAAGAGGAGGGACCCCGGACCCGGGACAACCCCG
>CAYOVN010000136.1:0-9714 GCA_964407425.1 uncultured Gemmatimonadaceae bacterium | reverse complement strand
CCCGCCTTCGCCAAACAATCAATCCTCTCCACTTCTGCCTTTAGGGCTCGGGCCTGATCTCCTTGCCTTCGGAAGCGTTGCGCGGCGATCTCGAGGAGGGGGGCGGCTTCTTCAAGGTTCTGGTGGAGGTAGTTGAGGTGGCCCATTTGGCCAATCAGTTTGGCGATGACCTCTGGATCCTCTGCGTGTTCCCTGGCGATGCGGAGGAAGCGAAGAGCTTCCGGGATCGCTCCGGAAGCTTCAGCCCGGGCGGCGGCTTCCGTGGCATAGAGCTTAGCCTCCTCCTGGGATCCTGCGTGATGGAAGTGAACGGCGAGGTCGTCAGGGGGGGGCGACTTCCTGGTTCGTAACAGGTGCCGAGCTACCCGGTTATGAAGCCAGGCTCTCCTGCTCTTGCTCAACCTCTGGTAAGCGGTCTGCCGCACCAACTCGTGGCTGACCGCTGTGGTCGGTCCCCGATCGGCCACCAAGCGGAATTCGTGGAGTTGATCCAATCCGGAAAGGCAATCGGGTCTTGAGAGTTGGGCGACCCATGCCAGGCCGGAGAGGTCGAGGGGCCGGCCGTAGACGGCAAGGGACCCGAGCACTCGTTCTGCGTTTTCGGAGAGCTGAGACAGCCGTCTATCCAGAACCTGCCTAATGGAGAGTGGGATCCGGACAATGTCGTCGGGGGTCGAAACGGGTCCGAGCCTTCCGGCGAGGAACTCCAGAGTCAGCTCGATCAGAAAGAAAGGGTTCCCGCCGGCCAGGGACCTCAACTGCTGGACTTCGGTGGGCTCCAGGGGTTCGGATGTGAGGTGCTGGATGAGGGTTTCCCCGTCGCTCTGCTCTAGGTCGGAGAGTTGGATGTCCAGGGTATCCACGTGCCCCCGAAGGTTCTCGATGAACTGTTGGAGAGTGGGGTGCTTGCGGATCTCTTCGGCCCGGGCCGACATGACCAACTGGAATCCCCCGTGGTCCCAACGCCGAACAAGGAACTCCAAGATTGAGAGGGTGGTTTCATCCGCCCACTGGAGGTCTTCGAGAACCAGAACGAGGGGCCGGGTTCCCACCAGAGAGAGAAGGAGTTGGTAGAATGCCTCGAAGAGACGGCGCGGAACACTCCCGGGCTGGATATGCGGGGCATCGGGAATGGGCCCTTCGCCGAGATAGTGGCTCGGCATCACTCCCCAAAGGACGCTGCGCCAGGGCTCTTTCAGGTGTCGGAGGATCTCGCCGACCTCTTTGCCGTGAAGGGCCTCGATGAGCGGGTTGAGCGGGATGAGTTGTTCCAGCTCCGCGGACTCCGAAGCGAGCACCCAGTGTCCGCCAAAGGGAAGTCGGGAAACCACTTCCGTTATCAGGCGGGTCTTTCCGATTCCGGCTTCCCCAGAGATGAAGATCGCCCGGAGTTCCTTCTCCGGAGCGGACGCAAGGGATCTTCCGAGTTGGAGTCTTTCTTCATCCCTGCCGAGAAGGGGGGTCTCTGGCGGGACTCGTTGGTCGGTTTCGTTCTTGGGCGCTAGCTGCCCGAGGGGCATGGAGTGAATCGCGTCCAGAAGTGTCATAGTCTTTTCCCCGGGAGACCACCCGGCTTCCTTGGTTCGCTCAGCAAAATCGGAATAAGCCTCCATTGCCTCGTCAGGTGTACCTGCTCGCGCTCTGGCCTCCATCACCTGTTGAAGACGGTGTTCGTTGAAGGGGGCCAGGGTCAGGAGAGCCTCGGCAGCTTTTCGAGCATCAGGCCAGGCCTCCCCACGGACTGAAGAATGCCAAACACGCTCTGCTTGCCTCCGGAGAACACGCCGCAACTCCGCCTCTCTGACCTTGATCCAATCGGTGGTATTGCGCCCCACGGCGTTTAGGACGTGCAGGGCGAATCCTCTCTCGAGTAGCTCGGTGCAGGTACTGAAGTCACCTTTTGTCAGCGCTTTGGCGTACTCGTCCATGTCGCTGGAGACACCTGACTTGGGCCGGCTGATTTCGTCCCTGCTGGAGTGAATGACCTCGGGAACCCCGGTTTTCTTCTTAAAGCTGTAGAGGAGCTGGTTCAGCCTGTGCCGGGCATTGGGAGCTTCTTCCTCGGGCCAGAGTCGGGGGAGACACTCCTTTCTCCTTAGGCGGGGCTCATCGGCTCCAAAGACCAGAGCAAGGAGGCTCCCTTGGAGCGGGGACATTGGAATCTCTATTTGATCCCGGAACAGGCGTGGGCCTCCGAAAAGCTGAACGTGGAGGGAGTCGGAGACGGGGGGTTTAGGAGACATATCGATGGAATATCCGGAGTGATGTTGAGGGTCTGCTCGGGGAACCCCATAGTGGCATGTATTTGAATGACCCGGGGTCGATTCGGCAAATACCGGCTTCAAGGTCTCGGCTTTTTATATCCATGCTCTAGCTATCATTTCCGGCCAGGTCCTCGGCCACACGCATGATTCTCGGGGCAGGCATGCTGTTGGATCCACCAGCGGCCACCGAGGCACCCTCCTCCTCCGGCCAGGGTGTGGGGTACAGTCGATTTCTTAGGTTCGCTGCAAGGTTCCCCTTTTCGGCCTCTCTGTGGAGCCAGGACTCGACGATCCATTCCCACCCAAAGCACTCGCGCATGATGGACGGCCGGAGTCCGGTTAGGCGTTTCATCTGGTTGCTGAAAGCGAAACCATCAGGGTAGCCCAATTCGCACCCTACCGAAAAGAGGGTCGACTTCGGGTCCTGGAGCTTGATGGACCCCCGGAGGATTCTACTGAAATGGAGCCAATGTGATGGGACCGGAAGGCCCCTCGTCATGAAACGCCGTCCCAACGCTCGTCTCGACATATACAGTGCCCGAGCCAGACCGCTCACAGTTCGGAGGTCGAGGGACAAATCCAGGGTTTTTCTGATCAGGCGCCGGGTGTCCAGGTCCAACTCCATTCCCCGCCAGGACAGGTACTCGGCGACCTCCACGGAAAACTGAGTGGGGCGCCGGCGAAGGATCATGACCAGTTCCTCAGGGTCCACCTCCTCCACATGGGGTAGAATGCTGTGGGGCCGGCAAGAGGACATGAGGCGGAACAGGGCTTCTTTCCCCCCCAGGCGCCGAGTCGGTGGGAGGACAACGAACAGCGCAACTCCGGGAGGGCGAGCCCGAACGGACCGAGAACTACTGGAGATTTCCCCTGGATTCAGATTCCAGATCAGGACAGACCCACGGTTGGGAAGTGGGCTTCGAGGGATCTGGTAGGGATGGTCCAGAGGTTCGAGGCGTCGGTAAGGCGGAAAGAAGCCGAGGTATCTGTGGCCTTCAATGGGGAATCTCATACTTCACCTCAGAGGTTGGCGGGGACTGGTCGAGATCTATCTTGACCTTCCACAATCAGCAGTCGATCAGCGGAAAAGGCAGATGGGCCCCAAGGAAGGCTCTTTGGGACTGGCTGGGGTTTCTTGTGGGTAGGGGTTTAACACCATGGATCCGTGGGGAGGTTTTCAGATGAAAACGCCGTCTACACCTATAGATGGCCCCCTGACGCAAGCTCGTTTCCTTCGTCGTCCTAATCGGTTCTTACTTCAGGTACGACTTGAGGATACGGGAGATGAGGTGGAGGCCCATATGGCAGATCCGGGGCGCCTGAGAGAGCTGCTCATACCGGAGAAGAGGCTCTGGCTCCGTCCCGTTTCAAAGCCGGAAAGGAAGACCAGCTGGACGGCCGTACTTGTGGAAAGCCCGGATGGCTCGGAGTTGATCTCCCTGGACTCCACCCTCCCCAACCGGTTGATCGCCGCGGCTCTTCGGGAAAGGGCCATCGACGAGCTTTCGGACTGGGAGCTGGTGCGGGCCGAGGTGAAGATGGGCCGATCCCGTTTCGACTTCCTACTTTCTCGGGGGGAGTCTGAAAAGATGGTGTTGGAGGTCAAGAGTGTGACCCTGGTGGAGGAGGGTATCGCCCTTTTTCCGGATGCAGTGACGGAGCGGGGTGCTCGGCATGTGAGGGAGTTGGCGGAAATCGCCGGCCGGCCGGGATGGAAGGCGACGGTCCTTTTTGTTCTTCAGCGGCCTGACGCCGAAGAAATCCGGGCGGCAAGAAGCATCGATCCCAAATTCAGCGATGCGCTGTCCGAGGCCAAAGAGGCGGGGGTGAGGGTTCTGGGAAGGCGGTGCAAGGTGCTGAAAGACCGGGTGGAGTTGGGTAGACAGGTGCCGGCAGGTGTTGGGTAGGTTTCAGTCGGACAAGGAGATGCGGAATTTGTGACGGGGATGTTGCGGTGGGCTCTATTCTTTGTAGAGGGACTCTGAGGACTCCTGGGAAGTCTCGCCGCCAGAGCCGAAACCGGAGGTGGCCGCTTCGGAAAGGGCGGTGGGTTCATCCTGAACAAACTCCAGCATCCCTTCGGAGGGTGAATCGATTCGGTTCGTTGTCTTCAAGGTCCCCGGCATACACAGGATCACCAGTGCAAGGGCCAGAGGAACCAAAAACAACGTCCAAGAAGAGTGTCTCATGCTGTCCCAGTGTAAGTTGTGGTTTCCGTCGCTCATCCAAGAATACGGGTCCTTCTATAAAACATTACGAAAGAGGTGGGCAGAAGATTCGTATGTTTGGTTAAGTTTGCTTCTCAGTCGGGCTTTTCGATCAAAGGAGTCATGAGGCCAATTCGCCATACAGTCCCCGCCCTTCTTCTCCTCTTCACCCTTTTGGCCGGGTGCAGCGACCTCTTCGGCAATGGTGGAGAGGACCAGCCTCCTGGGGTTGTCTCGATGGATCCGAGCCCCAGTTCGGGAGAAGTTTCCGTTCTTTCCCCCATTTCCATTGAGTTTTCAAAGGGTGTGGCGGAGACCGGGCTTGCGTCTGCTGTGAGCCTTTGGGCCGGGACTCGATCCATTCAAGCGGGAGTCTCCCTGACCGATCGCTTCCGGACAGTGGTCCTCGAGCCCACCGATCCTCTTGATTTTGGGACGACGTACCGGGTGGAGGTGTCCGCATCCCTTTCATTCCGAAATGGTGAAACGCTTAACACAGCTGAATCCCTTGAGTTCTCCACCGAAGGCCTGGAGCCTCCCTCCATAGCCCTGGACAGCATGGTCTTCCATTTGGAACGGCTGGCTCACGATACCATGAGGGGGAGAGGATCCGGGTCGCCGGACGAAGCAAAGGCCGCGGTCTACTTGAAGGACCATTTCCTCGCGTATGGCCTCGTAGAGCCCCCTGGAGGGGCCATACAGCCCTTTCAGGCCTATTCAAGGAGGCTGGATAGCATTCTGGACTCCAGGAACGTCCTGGCCGCCGTAGCGGGGGCCGGAGACTTGGCCCAGGAATGGGTCGTGATCGGGGCTCACTACGATCACATTGGCTTTCGGGGCCTCGACACCGAGGATCAGGGGCCGAACAACGGGGCTGATGACAATGGGTCCGGCACGGTCATGATTCTGGAGATAGCCCGGGTCTTCAAGAGTTATGTAGATGCCGGAGGAATGGCGTCTCGCAGCCGCCGCTCGGTTCTTTTCGCCGCGTTTGGTGCGGAAGAACAGGGCCTCCTGGGATCATGCAACTACGTTCACGTGGCTCCGGCCGTTCCTCTGGATCAGACCCGAGCCATGATGAACTTCGACATGGTTGGGCGATTGAGGGGAAATACGGTTTACCTCTCCGGGAACGAGACCTCTTCCCGATGGCAACCGATGGTCACCAATTCAAACCAATCCGACCTGAGTCTGGCCATCAGAACTCCCAGCTGTACCGGCTGTACGGATCATGTGTGTTTCTGGCAGGCAGGAGTTCCGTTCGTGGGTTTCTTCACAGGCCTCCACGATGAGTATCACCGGCCTGAAGATGACGCTGATCTCATCAACTACCCCGGCATGGTCCGCATCGGTGATCTGGCCCTCAGAGTCTTGAGCCGCTTGGTTGTCATGCCCGAACCCCCGGCCCTAACCGGGGTCTATCCAACCTCCGGCTGACCCCACACACTTTTCCCTTCCCTCCCCATAAACCCACGTGATACTTGACCTTTAGCGCTTAATCTCTTATAGGAATAGGAATTCTACTTCTATTAAAGAATGAGGCATGATGTCCAATCCATTCCGACCACCCAAACAAGCTCGGAGCCGAAGGACCCTGGACCGAATTGCCCAGGCGGCGCTGGGACTCATGGAGGAAGGCGGCCTGGAGAAAGCCACCGTGGCTTCCATCGTGAGTCGGGCTGGGGCTTCTGTCGGTTCTTTTTATGCGCGGTTCGACGGGAAGGACGATCTTGTCCGGTACCTGCAGGACCGGATCTGGGCTGAGGCCCGGGGCCGTTGGGACGATTCGATGGTGGCCCAGCCCTGGAGCGCTTGGTCGCTTGAGGAGGTGGTGGAAGGGGTGGTGGGCCTGCTTCTCCAGTCGTTTCGGGCTGATTACCACCAACGGGAGATTCTGGGGCGGGAGCGGCGGCAGGACGAAGAGGGGGCCCGGAGGGTCTTTGCCTTCCACCAACATATCCTCTCCACCATCACCCCTCATTTCTTGGCCCATCGGGACGAAATCAGCCATCCGGACCCGGAATGGGCCATCCGCCTCGGGTATCGCTTCGCTGTGGGTGGGATCCGAGAGCTCCTGGAGCTGGAAGGAGCTGTGGGTGTCGTGGACGGGGCGTCGACGACCGAGGGCGTCATCCCTGAACTATCTCGGGCGTGGATCGCCTACCTGGGGGCAGGAGTGGCTAAAGAACCCGGGAACGCCGAGGGTGAGGTGGATTTCTTCGACCCGTGGGGTTGATGGCGAGCGGGTGAACCTAATGCACCGATCCGATAGCAACGAGCTGTCACCGCTACCGGACCTGAAGGACTCCCGAGAGAATACGGGCCCACCGCGGGTCCCCGGTAATCTCCGGCCTCTGAGGATAGGCAGAAAAGACAAGGGGGTCACAAGGGTGTGTGGGTCGGGTTTTACCAAACAACGAGGCTCGGACGAAGACCTGTGAAGGGTCTCCGCCCGAGCCATGGTGATGAAACTGGCCCTTATGAACCGGGGTTAACCCCCTGGCTTAATCCCCTGAATCATCCCGCTCCGAATCGACCCGATGAAGTCCAGGATTACCTTCTTCTCATCAGGATTGGCCGCTAGGAACTCCTGCACGGCCGGATCCGTGGTCAGGAGATCGTTGGGATAGGCCTTCTCCTCAACGATTTCCACACTTTCCATTCCGGCGTCCTTTAGCAGGCCCAGGTACTGATCCTCCTGCACCGGCAGACATCCCACCAGCGCATCGGTGTTTTCCACCAGGAATCGAGGGGTGGGGTGTTCCGACACAAGATCGGAGATCATCACCCGTCCGCCGGGTTTCAGGACCCTCATGATCTCCGCGAAGACCCGGGGACGATCCGGCGACAGGTTGATGACGCAATTGGAAATCACGGCGTCTACGGTGTTGTCCGGCACCGGGAGGGCTTCGATTTCACCCAGGCGGAATTCCACATTGTCGTATTTGCCAGCCTTGGCGGCCTTTCTGGCACGCTCGAGCATGTCGGCGGTCATGTCCACGCCTATGACCCGACCAGCCGGCCCCACCTGGGGTGAAGCCAGGAAGCAGTCCAGGCCGCCTCCGGATCCCAGGTCCAGGACCGTTTCGCCGGCCTTCAAGCTGGCCAGGGCGGTGGGATTCCCGCACCCCAGGCCCAGATTGGTACCGTCGGGAACGACAGAGAGTTGATCCTTAGAGTAACCGATGGTCTGACCGATACTTACGACGTCGGTGGCTGTACCGGTGGGGTCGTCTGTGTTGCATCCGCACCCGCAACCGATGCTTCCTTCACGGGCAATGGAACCGTACCGATCCCTAACGGCACTGCGAATATCTTCTTCTTTCATGATGAACTCCTTTAGCAACAGGAAACTCCCTGGGGGTCCATTCGGCCTGTGTAGGTCTGGGTGAGGCGATCCAGCAACTTCGGAAGTGCCGCTCGGACTTCAGGGTCGAATTCTTCCAATAACTCTCGGTATTCCTCAGCAAGGTCGTTGAGAATCTTCCGGGCCAAGCGTTGGCCGGCCTCCGTGACCTGGAGGATAACGATCCTTCCATCGTTTTTCGGGGCCCTTCTCCGGACCAACTCCTTTTCCAGGAGGGCTTTGGCCAGACGACTTGCTGTACTCTTCTCCAGGTAGAGGAAGTCGCCAAGGCGGGTGACGGTCATGGGCCCATGCTTGACCAGGGCCTCCAAAGCGTGGCACTGGCTTACGGAGAGGTCGTAACAGCAGGCTCTATCCCGGTCTCTGAACTGGAGGACCCTGATCAGATCCGCAACGGATTCCTGTAATCGCGCGGCGTCCCGGATCAAAGCGGGGCGGTGGGTCGTCTGAGGTGCAAGGCTCATATGTCAGCCAGGACTGGGAAAGCTAAAAAGGTTGTATCATGCAACGGTTGTATGTTACAACCTTTTTTGAAACAAGGGAAGGGGTTGAGAAACGGAAGGCCATTCTTGTGGCCGGAGGAAGGGATCATTAACATCGTTCACTTTTCCGATTCTAAGTCCACTGGGCTTATCGCCGGTCTCGGGCCGGTGGGACTCCCGGAGGTCCGGACAATAAGGAGGGACCGCTACCGTGATAGGGGTGAAGGAGATGATACCAAGGGTTTTGCCGGTTTTTCTTTTCCCGGTGATTCTCGCTGGTTGCTCAAAGGAGGAGCCTGCTTCTGCCGAACTGGCCTCAATCGAGCTGGCCTACGAGGCGAGTGAGTTGGAGCGGTATGACAAGGCGGCTGAGTTCAAGCCTGAATATGAGGCCCTCGTCCAGGAGTACTGGGGCACCGAGGCCGCCCTTGAAGCCAAGCTCTGGCTCATGAAGGAGACGACTGAAGGGGACGACGGGGAGCAGATGTATACGGTCAGAGGCGAAATGACCGACGCGATCCTGGAACGCTACGCCAGGTCCCCCCACCTGGAGAGACTCGGGGACTACCTCGATTCGTACACCGAGGAGCAGGCCGATCGATATTTCGGCGATCTCCGGGAGAACTCCCCACACGCCGCCGTCAGGGCATCGGCGATCTTCTATCCGGCTCGGGATAAGTTCAATCTCCTCAGAAGAGGCCGGCTGGAGGATACCCCTGAAAACAGGGGACCGGTGGAAGCGGATCTCCAAATACTTATTGATGAGTACAGTGACACGCCGCTGGCTGGAAAGACCTATGGGATCGCGGCAGACGCGGTCCTGAACCCCTATGCCCCTGAGAGGTTGGCCATCGGCCAGCCGGCCCCGGAGATCGTGGGGATCACCGCCGATGGGGAGGAGATCCTGCTCAGCCAGTTCAAAGGGAAGGTGACTGTCTTCTACTTTTGGGGAGATTGGTGAGGCCCTTGTCGGGGCATGTACCCGCACGAGCGGTCGCTCGTAAGCAGACTTGAGAACGAACCCTTTGCACTCGTAGGCGTAAACAGCGATCCCGTTGGGGATTACTTCGAGACCATCGAACGGGAAGAGCTCACCTGGCCCCACTTCTGGGATGGAGGCGGAACCAATGGCCCCATCTCAACCAAATGGGGCGTCCGGGGCTGGCCCACCATCTTTATCCTGGACCACGAGGGGATCATCCGGGAAAAGAACAAACGGGGCGAGAAGATGGACGAGGTTGTGGACGAACTCCTGGCGGAGATGAAGGAAGGCTAGGAAGAGAGGGGTTCACAACCGAGGCTGAACCATGAGCCGGTCGGAGACCAATTCCGGCCGGCTCTTTCTTGTGTGCCAGGCATGCCCTGGATCTGGAGTGAGAGTCTCAAACGGACGG
>CAYOVN010000135.1:0-9744 GCA_964407425.1 uncultured Gemmatimonadaceae bacterium | reverse complement strand
GATGAAAGCTCCGACACCTACGACACCATCGAGTGGCTCCTGGCGAATGTGGAGAATCACAACGGCAGGGTAGGGCAGTGGGGAATATCCTACCCGGGATTCTACTCAGCTGCGAGCATGATCGACGCCCATCCGGCCCTGAAGGCCGTTTCTCCCCAGGCACCCATCGCCGACTGGTGGTACGACGATTTCCATCACCACGGGGCCTTCTTTCTCCCTCACGCCTTTCGATTCTTCAGCTCCTTCGGCGTGCCCCGGGAAGGACCGACCACCGTCCGGAATCCGACCTTCGAATTCCCAACCCCTGACGGGTACCAGTTCTACCTGGATATCGGGCCTCTCACCAATGTGAATGAGCTTTACTTCAAGAGGGGTATCCCCTTTTGGGACAGCATGATGGCGCATCCCACCTATGATGAGTTCTGGCAGTCCAGGAACATTCTCCCGCACCTGGAGAACGTGGCTCCGGCGGTACTCACGGTCGGAGGTTGGTTCGATGCGGAAGACCTCTACGGGCCCCTGCAAATCTACCGAAGTGTGGAGGAGAAGAACCCGGAGATCTTCAATGCCCTGGTCATGGGGCCCTGGCGTCATGGCGGGTGGGCAAGGGATGCGGGTGACTCCTTGGGCTATGCGCAGTTCGGCTCCAACACCGGGCACTATTATCAGGAGAACATCGAGTCGGTGTTCTTTAACCATTTCCTGAAGGATCAGGGGGAAATGGACCTCCCGGAGGCTTACGTCTTCGAAACCGGAGGGAATCGTTGGAGGACGTTCCCGGATTGGCCGCCGGCGGAAGCGGCTGAACGGTCGATGTTCCTCCACAGCGGAGGCGATCTCTCGTTCCAGGCCCAAGGTGACGGGCAGGGGAGCTTCGCCGAGTGGATGAGCGATCCCGCCAATCCGGTCCCCTTTACCCCGGACATCGCCACTGGCATGACCCGGGAATACATGGTGGATGACCAGCGCTTTGCATCCAGGCGCCCTGACGTCATGGTGTACCAGACGGAGGTGTTGGAGGAGGACCTCACTTTGGTTGGGCCCCTCGTGGCAGACCTGTGGGTTTCCACATCAGGCACTGATTCCGACTGGATCGTAAAGCTGGTGGACGTATTCCCGCCTGATACTCCCAATCACGCCGGACTTCCCAGGGGAGTTCCCATGGGGGGATACGAGATGATGGTTCGATCCGAAGCCATCCGGGGGCGCTTCAGAAATTCCCACGAGGTCCCTGAGCCCTTCGTCTCGGGCGAGCCGACCCATGTCCGGCTACCCCTCCAGGACGTACTTCACACGTTCAAGGCCGGACACCGGGTGATGATTCAAATCCAGAGCAGCTGGTTTCCTCTCATCGACCGGAACCCGCAAAGTTACGTGGACAACATTTTCCTCGCTGAAGAGGGAGACTTCATTACTGCGACCCAGCGGGTATACGGATCGCCTGAATTTCCCTCGAAGATCGAGGTTCTGGTCCTTCCGGGGGGGTAGGGAGTCGAAGGGGCGACTCAGGCTGGCTTCAGATCCAGAACGGGGGTTCCATCGACGGCGTCCAGCCCTCGAACGGTCAGAGTATCACCCACGATGCTCACCAGCTCCACCTCCGTGACACCAATTCCGTTGGGTCGCCGGGGGCTTCGGAGGGCGAACACGCCCCGCTTCGGTCGGGTTTGGTCACCTCTAGGGTGCTGGAACAGGGCCCAATCTTCGGATCGGTGGAAAAAGAACACCACCAGTACCCGGCTCTCCTTTTCCAACTCGGAAAGACCTGGGGCATACTCCGTTTTCAGCTTGATACGGGACTCGGACTCTCTGAGAACCTCCCCAGGCGTACCGAAGGGTAATCCGTTCTCGACAAACCCGATGGGATGGAAGGTGGCGGACTGGGTTTCCATGTTTGTCCCGTCTTTCGTCGGTGATCAGATCGAGTGCAGAGCCGCCACGGAATTGTGAGCGAGGACCCTGTCCTTAGCCACCAGGTAGACGGCTGGAGCCTCTAGATGTCCCAGGGTGAGAGAGTCATGACCAACACATTGTCCCAGGATCATCACGAACTCGACTCCGTCCCGGTTCAGGAGTTCACCCTGGGCCAGGGGGTTGCAGATCATCTCGGGTCGGCCCGGCCGGATCTTCTGTGAATCGGCGATCCCTGCTTCTTCTTTAGGCACCGCCCCGGTTTTGCAGCAGGTGGAGGAGACCTGGAATCCGTTGCTCTTGAGAAGGCCGGACACGGCTTTGGCCTCTTCTTTGAATCCCACGCAGAAGCTCAGCCCAATTCGGTTGGCCCCCAACGAGTGAGCTGCCGAAAGGGCCTCCGCCAACCTGGAGGGGGGATCCGACGGGTAGTCTCGTCCGGTGCAGGAGGAATGGACCAGCGTCTCAGGGTCCCAGCCCTTGTAGGTCGGACGTTCCTTTTTCGGCCAGTGACCGAACAGGTCGTTCTTCAGATAGCTTCGGCTGGTGTAGATCCCGGCCACCGGATTGTGGAATAACCGGGAGTCCCGGGCGATGAAGCTCACGGTGGGGACGCATGAAGACCGGAGGAAAAGAACCTCATGGCCGACGCACATGCCGCCCAGGACATTCAACTCCGTCCCCATCTCAGAAAAATGAGCCGCTTGGGCGGCGGGATCATCCAGGTGGGTGGGTGGTGGGAGAACAGGGTCGATTCCCACTTCCTGAAACGCCGTCGCCACCTTTTGAGCCAGACCGGCCATATCGGGGCAGTGGGCGAGGCCAAGGGTTTTGAAGCCCATTCGGCGGGAAAACTCCCCGATTTCCTTGAGCCTGGTCCATTGGCAGTAACCGCCGGACTCAATGAGTGCCGATGTGCCCAGGAAGGCCAGGTCGGCTTCCTCTCCATATAGGTCGCCGAACTCGGGGAAGTCGTCCCCCATGGGGCAGCTGTCCGGTGTGCCTTCCCGAGTGCCGCTCCGGCACATGAAACTCTTACATTCAGCGCATTCGACGGTCATAACAAACCCCTGTGGGAACTGACTGCATACCCTTGTCAAACTACCATGGCTCACCAGATTGTGCAGTAGTTGAAAGAAGGGATTATTCGTGGTTCAGCGAGGAAGGAGATTTAGGGTGAAAGCCATCGCCGATGTACAGATCATCCCCATTGGATCAGGGGTTTCCGTTCGGAAAGAGGTCATGAGGGCCCATGAGCTCCTCGAGGAGTCAGGGTTGAACATCACCCTCCATGCCAATGGGTCGAACATGGAGGGTGAGATCGGCGAGGTTTTGGCAGCCATTCAACGGGCTATCGAGACCCTCCACGCTGAGGGGGTGGTGCGGCTCTCCTCCCATATCAAGATCGGGACCCGGACCGATAAGGTCCCGTCCATGGCGGGGAAACTCTTTAAATAGGGTCCCCCCCGGTCTCGGGGAACAAGGAAACTCGAACGTAGTTGTCCAGGCGAAGCCAGATTCCGGCGTCCCGCTGGATGGTTTCGGCTGTGACCCGGTCCAGGGGGCCCTCATCCAAGGCGAGATGGGGGTCCCAACCGTAGAAATATGCCGACCGGAGTTGGTTCAGCCACCAACCGTTTTCCTTCATGTTGGTCTCCCGGGACCGGCGTTCCTTTTCAGTGGCAGCCTGAACGTCCTCCGGGGTGGGTCCTTCCTCGATCAGATCCTGGATTTCCCCGAATACGGCCGCTACCAGCTCTTCCACCCGGTCCGGGTCCGATCCAAACTGGATTCGGATCTGGTAACCAGGATCCGGGATCAGAGAATACCCGGGGGAGACCTGGACCCCGTAGGTTCCGCCCAGGTCTTCCCGGACGAGACGGAGTAGGCGGGATTCCAATACGGAACTCATGGTTCGGATTCCCATCCGGGTGTCTGGAGTGGACTCGAAGGGGCCTGTGAAAACGAGCTGTGTGATGCTCTGAGGTTCCACGCCCTTTCGTACGGTCTTCTCGATGACCCCCACCGGCGGATCCACATCCAGATCCATCCAGCTTTCTTCCCGGCCGATATTCGGGAGACCCCCCAGGTAGGTCTCCACAAGGGGTTTGATTTCCCCGGTGTCCAAGGCTCCGACAAAGAGGAAGGTGAAATCACTGGCGTCTGCGAAGCGGTCCTGGTAGAAGCTGAAGGCCTCGTCCAGATCGATCTCCTGGAAGGCTTCCAGGTCCATTGGCCGGACCCGAGGATGCCCCTGGCTCATGGTCAGGAGGAGAGTGTCCTGGAAGGCGTTCATCGGGTTGGCGTCCCGATTCGCCAGGACCGCCTCCAACTGGCTTGTCAGGGCCTGAAACGCGACCTCGTCCTTCCTGGGGGCCGTGAAATAGAGATAGATAAGCTGAAAAAGGGTCTCCATATCCTGGGGCGACGCTTGGCCGGAAAACCCTTCCGTGTTCTCTGAGATGGAAGGCGAGACGCTGGCCGATTTCCCAGCCAACTTCTTCATGAGGTCCACCCGATTGAACGAGCCGACCCCGCCCAGGGCTACCATCTGATCGGCGCTGGAAGCTGAGAGATGATTCTCAATTGAAGAGAGGGAAAAACCCCCGGGACTGAAGGCTCGGACCAGGACCTGGTCGTCCTTGAAATCCGTAGGCTTCAGGATCACACGCACTCCATTTCCGAGGCGCCACTCCGTGATCCCCAGATCAGGGACGGTGGTCTCGTCCACCACGGGGGAGGGCACGGGTGTTTCGGCAAGGAGGGGCTCATCGCTGGCGGAGTCTTCATAGGGGCCGATGTCCCCTGCCACAGCCTCCTGGAATACGGCGGCCAACTCCTCCTCGGTGGGGAGGGGGAGGTCGGCTTTCTCCGGCGCGTTGACCAGAACCACCCGGCTGTGGTCGACCAGCCCGTTCCGACCGACTTCAGTGACCTCCTCAGTGGAAATCGTCGGAAGAAGGGCCTGAGCAGCTCTGAATTCGAACTCGATTCCCGGGATGGGTTCGTTTTGGAGGAAGTGGTTCACGTACTCACTGGCGTAGCGCCCGGAGGGCTGGTTTTCCCGCTCGGCATAAGTTCGCTCCATGGATCGGAGGAGGTCCGCTTTCTGCCTTTCCAGCTCCGACTCGGTGAACCCGTGACGAACCACACGTTCCGCTTCGGTCAGGAGGGTGCTCATACCCCTGTCTATACCCCCATCACTGACCACGGCGGCCAGTTGGAAGATATCGGCTGAACGGACAAACCGGCCCTGCCCGGCCATCCCGGCGGCAAAAGGCGGGTCCGCCTGTTGGGTGAGCTCGAAGAGGCGGGCGTTGAGCATCCCGTTGAAAAGGTTGTCCACCAGGAGTTGGCGGTACCCATTGAGGGTTCCGCGCTCTTTGAGGGGTTGTTTGTAGAGAACGGACACCTGGCTACTGGTGGCCTCCGCGTCGCTGGCGATGCCGTAGAGGGTCTCCGGATGAGGGGGAAGCTCGTAGGTGACCCGGGGCCGGGTGTCTGCCTTCTCGGGGACCCTCGAGAAGTGTTCCTGAATGGCCGCCTCCATGGCGGTAGGATCGAAATCCCCCACGGCCACTACCGCCATCAGGTCGGGGCGGTACCAATCCTCATAAAAGCGTCGGAGGGCTTCCGGCGGGAAGGTTTCCAAGGTCTCCAGGTCTCCGATGACCAGGCGGTCGGCGTAGCGGGATCCCTGGAAGATGAGGGGGAACTGCCGATCCATCATTCGGGCCATGGCTCCTCTTCCGGCCCTCCATTCTTCAATGACCACCCCTCTCTCCTTGTCGACCTCCTCCGGATCCAGCGTCACCCGATAGGCCCAGTCCTCGAGGATCTGAAGGCCGGTTCCCAAAATCTCCGGATCGTCGGTAGGAACCTGAAGCATGTACACCGTCTCGTCGAAGCTCGTATAGGCGTTCACCTCCGGCCCGAATTCCATCCCGATGGACTCCAGGTAATCGACCAGCGCCTGCTTCTCGAAATTGGCGGTGCCGTTGAAGGCCATGTGCTCGAGGAAGTGGGCCAGGCCCCGTTGGTCATCATCCTCCAGTACGGATCCGACATTCACGACCAGACGGAGCTCGGCCCGGTTCTCGGGCCGGTCGTTGGCCCGGACGAAGTAGCGGAGCCCGTTGTCCAGGGTGCCCATTTTCACTTCCGGATCGAAGGGAAGGGGGTCGTCCGGGGAGGTGAGTGCAGGCTCCTGGGCTGTCAGCTGCCAGGATGAGGGGGAGAGGAGAAGGGCTGTGGCAAGAAGGGAAAGCCCGAATGTCCTGCGACGCATACATGGCCTCGTTGGGTTTACCCCGGCGTACGTAAGGACCTCGTAGGCCGAGTTTCTGTAAGAAGGTTAAACGCCAATACCGCCGGGAAGGGGAGGGAGTTCCAGAAGGATCTTTCACGAGGCCGGAGGAGGAAAGTCTCGGTGGCCGGATTCCGGGTTGTAGGCGTTTGCCATTCAGGGATGGCTGGAGCTTGCCGAATGGAGGCGAGCATGGTCTACTAGGAAGATAGTTGACTTGGCTCGAAGAAGGGGATAGAATGCTACTATGAGTTTAGTTGATTCTCGATCCGACAAGGATCTCGTGGTCCTCACCGGCAGGGAAATGGACATCATGAATGTCCTTTGGAAGCTGGGTTCAGGGACCGTTGCCGAAGTTCAGTCAGGCCTTTCCGACACCCTGGCCTATACCACCGTCCTCACGATCCTCCGGACGTTGGAGAAGA
This sequence comes from uncultured Gemmatimonadaceae bacterium, assembly GCA_964407425.1. Classification (GTDB taxonomy): domain Bacteria; phylum Gemmatimonadota; class Gemmatimonadetes; order Longimicrobiales; family Gaopeijiaceae; genus JABDNZ01. The sequence goes on along the minus strand of CAYOVN010000135.1, from coordinate 3,102 downwards.
AAGGTCACCTCCGGCACGAGGAGGAGGGGAGGGCGCACCGGTATGTGCCCCTGGTGGAAAAGGCCGAGGCACAGGAAGGCGCGGTGACAAGAGTCACCAGGAAGCTCTTCTCCGGGTCTCCCGAACTCCTGATGGCTCACCTCCTGGGTGAAAAGGGCCTCACCGAACAACAGCTGAAGCGCCTTCGGGCTCTCGTGGATGAGCGGCTAAAGGAGGAGGGGAAATGATTGCGGCCTGGATCCTTTACGCATTGTTGGTGGGGGCGTTGGTGGGGGCAGGGGCTCTGGTGCTGGAGAACCTGCTACGGGCCCACCGACTTCCTACCCGATGGGTTTGGGCCGGGGCCATGGGCCTTTCTCTCCTTTGGCCCATGGGTCATCTAATCTGGAGGCATCTGCCCAGGGATGCAGCTCCCATACCTCTTCCCGATCCTGCTATGGTCGCGGTATTGGATCCTTTGGCGGTCCAAGTCACCCAGGGATCTTTCCTCAGAAGTCTCGATGAACCCATCGTTTGGGTTTGGGCCTTCAGTACCGCCGTTCTTCTGGCACTTTTCACACTCCTTCTCGCCCGGACACGCCGATTGCGGAGGGAGTGGAAGGACGAAGAAGCCGGTGACCAGGTGGTTCTTTTCTCCGAGGACCTGGGTCCAGCCGTGGTGGGGTATGTTCGGCCCCAGATCGTGCTTCCCGGGTGGTGTCGGGGGTTGGAGGAGGAAACTCTCAATCTGATTCTGGATCATGAGAGGGAGCACCTTAAAGCCGGCGATCTCAGACTCATCCTGACCGCAGGGGTTCTTCCTATCCTCTTTCCGTGGCATCTCCCTGTGTGGTGGCAATACAGGCGTCTCCGGGTGGCGGTGGAGGGGGACTGCGATCTTAGAGTCCTGCGGAAGTATCCCGAGCGTACCCGAAGCTACATGGAGCTCCTCCTACACGTGGGTGGGCAGCTCCCTCGAACTCCGGCCCTGGTGGCCATGCTCTCCGATCCTGAGGAATCCCTGGCGAGGAGGATCCGAATAATGACTATGCCTTTCCCAAAGAAACCGTGGATTCGAGGGGTGGTTCTCGCTGCCCTGGTGGGACTCCTGGTGGCCGTTGCTTGTCTGTCACCCAGCCCGACCGACATCCCCGCTGCAGATCCAGAACTCCCCCCGGAGATTGAGATTCCGCCTCCGCCCTCCGTTGATGAGGAGGCCAACCCAGAGCTTTCGGCGGCCCCGGTTTTCACTCCCTACACGGTTCAGCCCGACCTCAAGAACCGGGCTGAGGTGGCCCGGGCTCTCGAAGAGAACTATCCGCCCCTATTGAGGGACGCTGGCATCGGGGGCACCGTACAAGTCTGGTTCTTTGTTGACGAAGAGGGGGTGGTTCAGCGGCTGCAGATCGATGAGCCCTCGGGGCATAAGGCCCTGGATGATGCGGCTCTCAGGGTGGGAAGCGCTCTTCAGTTCACACCAGCCCTGAATCGTGATAAGCCTGTTCCGGTCTGGATTTCCTTACCGGTCACTTTTTCCACCCGGGGTTCGAGAGGCACTGGGGAGCCTCCTCCAGGGTCGCAATCGGCGGAGAGGTCGGAGCCGGTCCGGATAGTGATTCCTCCTACCCCGGAGGAACTGAAACGGGGTATTCGTTCTCCCCTTGAGGAGGCCAACAAGGACATCACAGCCGCCCCTACCTTCACGCCCTACACAATCCAGCCCGACATCAAGAACCGGACAGATGTGGCCCGGGCCCTCCAAGAGAACTACCCCCCTCTGCTGCGGGATGCCGGAATCGGAGGCACCGTTCAAGTTTGGTTCTTGATCGACGAAGAGGGAGTGGTTCAGCGGATGCAGATCGCTGAGAGCTCGGGCCATAAGGCTCTGGACGATGCAGCTCTCAGGGTCGCCAGGGAGGTCAGGTTCACCCCGGCTCTAAATCGGGACGAACGAGTTCCGGTCTGGATTTCCCTCCCGATCACTTTCACGACCCGGTAGGGGCATTCTCAGGTCAGAATTGCATGGGCTGACCGCTCGCACCCCAAACCAGAGCTGCCAGGAAGAGGAGCACCCCGGCGATCAGGCCGATCATAAAAAGGGTATAGGAGGTTCGAAGCAGGTGGTACTTGGTTTCCAGAACGCTTCCCAACCCGTAGATGTCCCGGATCATGTTCCGGTAGGCCCGCTCCGGATCTTTGATCAGTTCCTCCATCCCTTCAACGAAGTCCTCCTCCGGGAGGGTGGTGAACGTGCCGAAGAAGAGGATGTTGGCCTCTCCCTTCCTTATCTCGTCCAGGGTGGCCTTTCTGAGAGTTACTCGTGGCCTGGCAGCCAGGACCGCGTAAACCAGAGAGAGAAGGCAGAAGACCAGTAGGACACCGGGCGGAATGAGGAGAAAGCGGCTCTGCACGAGATTGGGGTAAAAGGCGGCGAACAGGATTGAGATGATGATCCCGTTGATGGAGATCATGATGTTCGCCTTGTTGTCGGCCAGGTTGCTCAAGTCCAGGTGGGTTCGGTAACTGGTCCTGAACATGGTCTCCACCCCCCGGGTGGACTGGGGCTTACCTTTTTTCTTTGCCTTCTTTTTCCCTTTTTTTCCGCCCCCATCCTCCGGAGCCGAACCCTCTTCGGTAGGGGCCGATTCTGAGGCGAAATCTCTCACTACGGTCTCGGACGGTTGGTTCCCGGTTTCCGAAGGCGTAGAAGCTTCCGGGATCGGTTCTTTGTCAGGTGTGTCTAACACGTTCATTCCCCCACTGGCACGTTTGTTAGAAGTGGAATCCCCCACCGCCGTATAGGAATCGGGTGCCCTCATCACTTCGGGATACCGAGAGCGTCAAGGTAAAGGTATCGATGATGGAAGCCCAGACGCCGCCCCCATAGCTACCATGCCACCGATCCGAGTCATCGTCGTCGAACCATACGCGTCCCGTGTCCCAGGAGAGGGTGGCCCCCCAAGACCCGGGGATAATCGTTGGAAGGTCCCCGACTCGCAGCCGGGCCTCCGAACCCAAGAAAAGGGAGGCATTCCCGTGAAACCGCTCCTCGGGAAATCATATGTAAATGGCTTAAGTGAATTTACATTAGTCACATGGATAAAGGCAAATGGCATAGGAACA
>CAYOVN010000134.1:0-9747 GCA_964407425.1 uncultured Gemmatimonadaceae bacterium | reverse complement strand
GGTTTATTCGCCCCCAGGAAGTAGCGGGCCACGTCCCGGGACAGAACGGCCTCTACCTCCGAGCGGCGCATGGGCGGAAATGGAATCAGGCGGGCGTCGGAAAGGGGGGGTAGGAACGCCAAGTGCACGGATGCATCCTTCGTGGATCCGGCACCGGCGGTTTCCAGTCCCGCCTTCAGGGCTCCAAAGACCTTTTGAAGCTCGGACCCCAGTTCGGAGGCATCGTCTCCCAGGGAAATCTCGACGGTGGCGGTGGGCGCTCCCCTCCTACCCAGGATTACCGCTACAGCCCGCTGTTCTCCCAGAGCGATCCCTATCCGCATTCTCCCATTTCCAAACATCAGAAGACCTCCCGCCGGATCACCTCGGCCTCGGTATTTCCCCTTCTTACCACGACCCGTGACGTCACCTGAACCACCCCCCCATCCACCATTCCCTGCGCGATGATCTCTACTTCGTCCGTTGTGTAGGTTGTCCGGCTGCTGAAGTTTCGACCCTGGGCATCGATGGCCTCAGCGACGGATGTGGACAAGAGAGCCTGAAGCTCTTCGTCACTCCTGGGCAGGTACCCGGACTCTCTCAGACGGATGATCTCCTCAGCACCGCCCCGGTCCATTCCCGGAATCGCCAACAGAACGACCTCCGGAGCAGAGTTGATGTTGATCTGTCCGTCACCGAACAGGGTCAGGTGAGGGGCGGCTCGAATGTAGATCTCGGGGGTGATGCCCATGACGTGCCGAAGTTCGTCCACATCCAGGAAGTCCCGGTTCGGCGGAAGCACCAGAGCCTCCTCATCCAGATACTCCTCCCGTTCAGCCCCATTGATTCTCGGAAGCTCGTCTTCGTCGCGCCAATCCAGGATGGCCTGGGCGATCTGATCGGCCTCGGCGTAGTCCAGATCCAATCCCTGAGTGAAGAACTGCCGCAGTATCTCCTCGGTCGCTTCATTCAGGTTCAGGGCTGCCCCCACGTCCCGAAGTAAGAGAGCATACCGGGCATCACCGAAGGTCAGCTCCGGAACCATGAGCTCCTGGGGCGCCCGCCAAGGGTCGTCGAGAGGGTTGGCCCTCCTGAAGAGGTTGCGTACGCTGGACCGCTCGGCGCTGCGGCGGGACCGGCTGCTCCGGGCAGCTGCCACCGCTTCCGCCCTGAGTTCCTCCACCTGACCCAGCATGGCCGCGGTGAGCCTGGAGCGGGCATACTCCGTCCCGGCCACCACCGCCGCCCTGGCGCGGACCTCGTCCAGGAGGTTGGCTGCAGCCTGCCTCCGGGCCCGGGAGGTCAAGGCTGTCTGAAGGCCCACCGCCCCCAGCGCCACCAGGAGCCAAAGGGCCGCCACCAGGGCGAATCCATCCCGCCCTCCCAGGCCCCGTCTCTTCGTTCGAGCCATCATCCCTCTGTCTCCACGGAAACCAGAAGGGGGTACCGGAGGAGGGGTGGAAGGCTGTCGGTCCGGTTAGGGCCCAGGGTCAGCTCGATGGCCTTGGGGAGGACATTGGAGAGCCAGCTGGGCATCCACTCCCCGATAGAACCATCCAGCGACATCAGATACCGGATATTCAGGGATCCGGCCTCCGGCACCAACTCCACAATCCTGGGTTCGTCGGCCATTAGCTCCGTCAGAGCTGCCACGAGCCCCTGTTCAGGAGTCGAAGTATCCTCATCGATGTACAGGCGAACCACGGTAGTCCCAACTCCCAGCGGAGTGCTGGCGGTGGTCGGGAAGATGATGGAGTCGGTGGGATTGCCGTAGTCATCCGAATCCCAGCCCTCAAAGGCCTGCCCCCGGCGCCCCTGACGGTATCTGGCTTCACCCAGCCACTCCGTGAGGAGATTGCGGGTGGTTGCCCCCCTCAGCGCCAACGCCGAGGCCCGATCCACCGGCCCGTCAGTGTCGGCCATGAAGCCCAGAGTAGCGAAGCCGGCGGTGAGCGCCATGGCGGCCACCGTGAGGCCGATGAGGACCTCCATGAGGGTGAAACCCCGGGAGTTGGCAGCCATTTGCCGGGTCATCCTCCACCCCCGCCAGTCTGACCGCCGCGGCCGCCCGTTGCTCCACCCCGGCCCCGTGCTTCTCCGCCACGCTCTCCACCCTCACCGCCACGGACCTCCCTCTCTCCACCTTCCCCTCTACCTCCCTGAGCTCCACCCGTGGCGCCTCCCAAAGCCCCTTCCCCACTGACCAGAACCGAACGCGGACGGTGCATGAGTGTCCGGATCGGGAACCGTTCCACCGGCCCAATAACCACGACCTCGACTCCGAACAGGTCGTACTCGTCTTCGATGAGAGCGACCTCGGCTGTCCACGCGAAGTCCTCAAAAGGATCCGGGAACACTCCCTCCATGAGGGAGTCGGGCGGTTCGGCCAGAAGTTCGTAATTCAGTAGGCGTATGGCCGAAACCCGATCCTCTGCCAAGGCCTGTGCGGTCAGAAGTTCACGAGCCTGGGAGGCCACACGAATCTGCTGGGACCTGACCTGGAGTAGTGCGATGGACGCCACGCCGAGAATTGCCAGGGCGACCACAGCCTCCAGGAGAACGAATCCGGTCGTCGCCTTACGCATGTCAGTACACCTTCACGTCACCGGTCCAGGCATCGATCACCACGGCCCGGACACCGAACACACCGGTGAGAAGAAGGGTGTCGGCCAACGCTGCTCCGGTCGGCTCGAAGGTGAACCGGGCCCGGGCCCGGGGAAGTTCCATGCGGACTCCATCGGGAAGGTCCAAAGCCTGGCCCGGCTTCAACGCCTCCAGGGCCTCATCCCCCCCCAGTAACGCGAGGTTTGAGATAGAGTCCGTTTCCTCGAAGAGAGAAAACTCCTCCTCCGGAAGGTCCCGGGATCCGAGTTGAATCCTTCGGGGTGTGTCGATCCACACCAGCTCGGTCACCGAGTCGATCACCACGGTTACCGGGAGTCCACTTCTGATAGCCGAGTCCCGTGCCAAACGGAAGAGGGTTTCCACCCGGCGGGTCGCTCGGGTCAGATCGTCCTGATCCCCCAGGCTGAGATAGGCCGGCACCGCAACTCCCACCGCTATTGAAATGATCAGAAGGGCCGTCACCAACTCAAGCAGGGTGATGCCGCTTCGAGGGCCGAAGCTCCATGTCCGCGGGCCGGTCATCAGAACGACCCCGGGTTGACGCCGTAGATGGCCTGGAGGAGGGCAAGGGCCACGACGGCCACGATTCCTCCGAATACCACGATGACCGCCGGCTCCACGAGGGCTACCAACCGCTCGAGGGTCCGTTCGGTCTTCCGCTCCATGAGCTCTGCCGCTTTCAGGAGGAAGTCGGAAAGCCGGCCCGAGTCCTCACCGAGGGCGACCAGTTGGGAAAGGACCTCCGGGAAAATCCCTCCTTCGGCGATCGCTGCGTTGAGGCTGGTTCCCTCCCGCACCTGGGTTCGAATCCGGTCAGTCTCTGCCTGGGCCACCGAGTCCGTCATGCAGTCCCGGGAATCTTGGAGGGCAAGGAGAAGGGGCGAGCCTCCCGACAAAAGCTCTCCCACCATACGGGCAAAACTGGCCGCCAGATGCTGTCGCCGCCATGTGCCGATGAGAGGAATCCGGATGAGCGCACTTGCCCCTGCTCTTCGGCCTCCCTCGGTGGTTCGGAGCCAGCCGAAGCCCACCATCAGGAGAGGCGGCACCGCAGCGAGAATCCACCACTGTTCCTGGGCTGCCATAGCCACCCCCACCACCACCGCAGTCGAAACAGGAAGAGCGGTACCGGATGAGAGAAGGAGGTCCGAAAACCGTGGAAGCACAAAGAGGACCAAAACAAGGATGGCTGCGATCCCCACCAGCATGAGAAGGATCGGGTAGATGGACATGGAAACCAGCTTTGACCTGAGTTCGGCCTCCCTCTCCAGGTGTGCCGCCAGGCGCTCGAAGGCCGTATCCAGGGATCCGCTTTTTTCTCCTGCCCGGACAATGCCTACGTAAAGCGAAGAGAAAAGCCTGGGGTGTTCCGCCAACACACCGGCCAGTTCTTCCCCCCGCTCGACCTTCGTGCGAATCGCCTCAAGGCTGGGCCGCACTCTCTCCGGGGAAGCGGTGGTCCCTGCAGCCAGCGCCCGAGCCAAGGGCATACCTGCAGGAAGGAGGGCCGCAACGGCCCGGGTGAACTCGAGCACCGCCCTTCGGCGCCCCAGCCCCAGCCCACCGTTCCCGTTGGAGGATCTCCGGTCCACCTCCACGTCCAGGGCGACGAGTCCCTGGCCCTCCAGGTCCCGGATCACGGACTGGGGCGACGGGCCGCTCAGGCGTCCCCGGGTCCGGCGTCCTTGGGCATCGACTGCCCGGTAGGCGTAGAGGGGCACAGGTTCTCTACCAGCTCACCACGTCTGCGTCTTCCCCCTCACCGCCCACTTCCCCATCGGCCCCCAAAGAGAAGAGATCATACCCTCTGGGATTGATCTCGCCGGGGCTCAGGTAGACGTACGGCAGTCCCCAGGGATCCAGGGGGACATCCTTCCGCAGGTAGGGCCCGTTCCAGTTCGACGGAGGAGGCTGAATGGTGGGGTGGACCCTCAGGGCATCCAAACCCTGTTCGGCCGTGGGATACCGGCCATTGTCCAACCGGTAGGAGTCCAGCGCAGCCCCCAGCATTTCGATCTGGGATCGAGCCGCTACGTCTTTGGCGGTCCCCACATGCTGAAAGACATTGGGTGCCACCAAGGCCGCGAGCATGGCAATGACGGCGATGACCACCAAAATCTCGATAAGGGTGAACCCGGCACGTCCAGCTGCCGGGCGCACGGTCTCAGTAGACATTGGCACTTGCCTCCGGAAGGGAATGTCAATCAACCTTTTAGACAGATTAGGGGCAAGAAACGTTAGGATAAACCCTGTAAGTAAAAGGCTTACCTGCCCTTAACATGAGATGGCCGGGCCCGTGCGACCGGTCGGCCGGTCATCCTGTTGGCGAAGACGCCTCTTGCTCTTTATCCTACAGCCTGTCCGCGTCATCGGTCCCCATATCAACTCTTCGGAGTCCCATGCCCAACAACATCGGATTCGACAACGAGAAGTACCTGAGAGAACAGACCGCTGCCATCAACGAACGGGTGGAGCGCTTCAGCGACAAGCTTTATCTGGAATTTGGCGGGAAGCTACTTTTCGATTTTCACGCGTCCCGGGTCCTCCCCGGATTCGATCCGAACGTGAAAATGAGGCTCCTTCAGGAGCTCAGCGACAAGGCCGAAGTGATTCTGTGCATCTATGCCGGGGATATTGAGAAGAAAAAGATGAGGGCCGACTTCGGCATCACCTACGACGCTGACGCCATGAAGCTCATCGACGACCTGGAGGACCGGGGTGTTCCAGTGAGGGCCGTGGTCATCACTCGGTACCAGGAGCAGCCGGCCGCGGCGGCATTCAAGGCACAGCTGGAAAACCGGGGTGTCCAGGTCCATACGCACCAGTTCACAAAAGGGTATCCGACAGACGTCGACACTGTGGTAAGCGATCAGGGGTACGGGGCCAACTCTTACGTAGAAACCGAGAAACCCATCGTCGTCGTGACGGGACCCGGGCCAGGAAGCGGGAAATTGGCCACCTGTCTCTCCCAGCTGTATCACGACCATCAAAGGGGGCTGGAGTCAGGGTACGCAAAATTCGAGACCTTCCCCATCTGGAACCTGCCTCTGAAGCACCCGGTCAACAGGGCGTACGAGGCGGCCACCGCAGAGATGAAGGACGTCAACCAGATCGACCATTTTCATCTGGACGCCTACAACGAGCGGACGGTGAATTACAACCGGGACATCGACGCTTTCCCCCTCCTCAAGCGCATCATCGAAAAGATCACCGGGGGTGAGTCCTTTTACGAATCCCCTACGGACATGGGGGTGAACCGGGCTGGCTTCGGGATCATCGACGACGAGGTCGTGAAGAAGGCCGGAGGCCAGGAGATCGTCCGCCGGTACTTCCGGTATGCTTGCGAACACTCCATGGGACTGGTGGACAAAGAAACGGTGGAGAGGATCGAGCTCCTCATGAATGACCTGGGCCTAACTCAGGAAAGCCGAAACGTCGTCGTGCCGGCAAGAGAAGCGGCGGAGGAGGCCAAAGCCCGGGGAATGGGGAATGATGGGATTTTCTGCGGCGCGGCCATGGAGCTTCCGGACGGATCGGTGGTGACCGGGTACAACACTCCCCAGCTTCACGCGGCGGCAAGCCTAATCCTGAATACCGGGAGACGGCTGGCGGGTCTGTCGGCAGAGGAGGAGTTGATTCCGCCGGCAGTGGTGAGGTCCCTGAGCCATCTGAAGAAAGATGTCCTGGGCAGAAAACGGATCAGCCTCGACGCCGAAGAGGCCCTTATCGCACTTGGGATCAGCGCGGCCTCGGACCTGAGCGCCGACATCGCCGTCGAGAAGCTCGCGGTATTCCGGGGGTGCGAGGTCCATATGACCCACATGCCCTCCCCGGGGGACGAGGCGGGATTGAGGAAGCTGGGGGTGAACCTGACAACGGAACCCCGATTCGCTTCGAGGCGGCTTTTCTTAGGCTGATCCTCTCAGCCTCCGGGAAAACGAAGGAGGGAGGGGACCTGAGCCCCCTCCCTCCTCTTTTTTCAAGGGACCGGAGTCCCAACTGTAACCGTTTCTAGAACGGAGGCGTGTTGGGCCAAACCACGTCCCACTCCACGAAGTATCCCTCGTTGTTGGAGCTTGCACCGTTCACGATGATCCACTCTCCGTCGAAACCAATCTCGGCGTGGTCCAAGTTCCCTTTCCGATCATCCGGCTGACTGCCACCTGCCCAGTTGAAGAAGCTGGTCGTTTCGCCGGTGGTCCATTCAAAAGTCCCCTCCGTCTCGTTGTCGTTCAACCCGATCCAACCCTGTTTCTTACACTGCTTGGGGTTGGAGGTATTGGGGCATAGATCCGGGTTGTTCAGGAAGAAGCTTTGGACAAAATCGTTCTCGCCCTGGCTCAAGATGTCCACGAGGTGACCCTGTACACCCATGAGTACGTCACCCTCGACCTGATTCTGGGCCGAGTTCCAGCTCCGACCGCCGACCATGTACTGGTAGGCATTTCCAAGGCCGCCGTCCCTGACCCGCCAGACTGAAGCGCCCGCTGGAAGGGGCTGGGTATCACCGGACAGGGTTACGGTCTGGCCGTCCGTCTGGTAGTCAACCTCAACGGTCATGCTGGAAAACTCGACGTCGAAGTCCCGTTTGGGCAGATGAACGGTGTAGGTCCCAAAGGGGACCTCGGAGAATGTGGCCACCCCATTCTCGTCCGTCGTTTCCGGGCCCTGCCCTACAGGATCACCGGAGGAATCGTAGAGAATGACGGGCAACCCATCTTCAGGGGCCCCTCCCAGAATCGCCACATCCACCAGGAGATCACCATCCAGCGGGGCCACGCCGAAGGAGAACGGGCTCCCAGAGATCTCCACGCCGTCGATGGTGACAGCGATCAGGTCGGTCCCCGGGAAATCAGGCGTGTAGGAGGCGACATACGTGCCGTCCTCGTCCCCATCCGTCACCGAGAAAGCCTGAACGGTGTTTTCACCCGATACCGCCACCCGCACGTCGATCGGTCGAGCCGTCGGATAGTCATAGACATCTCCAATCTCGTTCACCACCAGGATGGTAACCGTGGTCTCGGCTCCCACCTGCCCGCCCTCGGGTACGTCGGCGGTGCTGGACAGGGTAGCCGTGCTCTGAGCCGGATCCACAGGCCTGGGTGCAGTGGTATTGGTGAACGGACTGCCTCCGGTAGCTTCACCGTTGACGGTCACAGTAATCTCGTCATCTCCGAATTCCGCCGGAGAATAGCTGGCAACGTAGGTCCCATTCCCATCCATTGCCGTTGCCGTTGCAGTAGCCTCGTTTGCACCCGTAACGACGATCTCAACATCAATCGGGTATACCTCCCCGTCCGTATAAGGGGCACCATCACTGTCGACCACGGAGACCGTAACCGTGGTCGGGTCCCCCACCTCGGAATACGAAACCTCGAAGGTGGTCCGGGCCGCACTAGCACTTCTCGGTGCGATCTCCGAGGTGTAGGGGCTGCCCGAGAGTTCGACTCCGTCGATGGTGACCGTCACAACGTCGGTGCCCACCGTAGTCGGTGTGTATGAAGCCGTGTACTGCCCATTGCCCACATAGAGCACTGTCACATCGATGAGGTCGGTGCCGGAGGTGACACTGACGGATACCGGCACTTCAAAAGGGAACGGGTCGTTGAGAGCGTTCAAAGCGTTGATGGCGATAAACGATTCGGTACCGACCCGCCCAGCGGAGGGCACTCCAGCTGTGCTGGTTTCGGGATTGACGTTCAGGAGGGCTCCCAGTTCCACAACGAAGGTCTCCCCTGCAGGCAGGATTCCCGACACCTGGTCCGGCCCTTCTTCTTCTTCCCCGCCATCGTTGCCGCTGGTGTTATAGACCGTCGTGTTCAAACCTCCGTGAAGCCGCCAGGCCTTCAGGGGTTTCGGCAGGAAGAACTTTGAGGCTTTTGTGACACCCGCCGCAACGCGCTCGATTAGGCCCTTGGAGGAGCTATCGGCGGCACCAGAATGGGCGTGTTGGCCGAAGCCCTCGCACTCGGGGGAACCAAAGGAATAGTCCTCCGGCAACCCCGTTGTCCCGTCCGAGTACACTACAAAGGGTCTGAGTTGTGGGTGAAGGTCTTCCGGAATGGCACCAACCCCCGCCACAGCCTGACAAATGACCACCCCCACCCCCGAACTATTGGGGTCGAAGACGATGCCCGGGGGATCGGTCTTGAGATCCGGGAAGAACGGCACCTGGAGGTTGGTCGGAACCGCACCCCCCTGGACGGAATTATCTTCCAGGGTGAGGATCACTGCATATTCTCCCGGAACCGGCGCACCGTTCAACTTCGCCGCATTTGCCGGAACGCATGCCTGGGAACCCAGGAGTTCACCGGTTTGGCCCGGATTCTCGAAAACCCGGAGACAACCGGCCTCGTCGTACTGGAAGATCTCCACGTCACAATCCTCGATACCCGAGACGTCGCAGTATTCGTGCTCCAGGGCCCCTTCCTCTATGCGGAAGACGATGTTCAACTCCCCCGTAGTCGAGAGGGCAATGTTCCCCTGGGGATCGAAATGGCGAGAATTCGTCTTCTTGTACGCCTTCACATCTACCCAACCCAACGCCTGGACTCCGAGGGATACCGATACCCGGAATCGGTCCCGTGCGTCGACCTCGTACTCATCCGTGTCCCAACGAACCCTATATTTTCCTCCCGGACCCACTACGATGGCGTTACCGAACTGATCCGGCTCCGTGGAAAACGTTACCAGCGCCGATCCGCATGTCTCCGCAGTGTCGTCCCAGGACTCGAAATGACAGACCGTGACGGTTGGCTCCTCGTCCACAACGGCCACGCCGGCGAAGGCAGGAGTGGTAGGAGCAAGGGGCGGCAGGAAGAAGAAGTGGGGGTTCGCCCCCGCGCTCCCCGAGGTCCCATCGAAGATTTCGAAGGTGGCAGGGAGGGAAAGGCCTTCTTCTTCGACGGGTTGGTCGTCAAGGATAGAAGGATCCGAGACTTCAGTGCAGGAGGCGAGGAGCAGAAACCCTACGGTGCAGGCAAGAAGCCGACGCATTCAGAGACTCCGGAAACTGTGGGGGGGCGGGGCTGCCCGGGGGGGTACCCTGGTGGTAGCCTCAAACGGACCAAGGAAATTTAGGGGTGACTAAGAAAAAAGCCAAGTTTAAAACTTTTAGTTACGCAGCTATTGCGGTAGGCTCTC
>CAYOVN010000133.1:0-9846 GCA_964407425.1 uncultured Gemmatimonadaceae bacterium | reverse complement strand
CAAAGATCTCCAACCTGCCGCCCATGTCCTCCCCTGGGAGAACCCCTGGTTCATCGGTGCTCGCCATTACACCCACGGCTATGATGCAACCCTCATCCGGGCATTCCCCTGTCTCGGCCAAGATCCGGAAAGCGCCGGTCTTCTCGGCCGAAAGGGCGAGAAGGGGTTCGGTGTCCGGGAGTCGGTCGGCCTGGACCTCGTTCCCCATGTCGTCGAAGAGGGCCAGATCCAGGTTGCCGCAGCCTTCACCACAATAAGCCACCACCATGTACTCGGTGCCTTCGAGAAGCGTTACGGCGATGGACATATTCTCGTTGCTTTGTAGGACCCCCCGCTGGACCTCCCCCAGGAGGTTGAAGTCGCTGGCCGAGTCCAGGAAGTGATGCACCCGTTCCAGGGGACTCTGGCCGGAGGCGGCCGAGGGGAGAAGGACCATAAGAAAAGTGAGCGCGAGGCCGGTCAGAGGACCTCGGGAGAGCCTGGACGTAGGGACAAAAGCAAACACGCGATCCATCTATGCCTCCGGGTGCGGGGGGATCGTGTGGTTCGTTTCTATATACTGGCGCCAGGGGCCCGAAGGTTCCCCACCGGGAGAACTACTCCCTTTTCTCCGTCCTCAAACCGGCGCCGGACCGAGGTTCCTCCGAAGCAGGGCCCCCGGGTCCGGATCCCGCCCCATGAACTCCCGAAAGAGCTCATCCGGTTCGGCGCTGTCTCCTCTGGAGAGGATGGCGTCCAGGTAGGCTTTCCCGGTGGTTCTATTCATGACGCCCTCTTTCTCGAATCGTGTGAAGGCGTCGGCGTCCAAAACCTCCGACCAGAGGTAGCTGTAATACCCTGACGCATATCCACCGCTGAAGAGGTGGGAAAAGGTTGTCAAGAAATGGTTTCTGGCGAAGCTCGGTTTGGGTGAGAATTCAAGGAGGCGTTCCTCGGCGAAGCCCAAAACGGCCTCGGCCTTCTCGGAGAGACCGCCCTGTTCCCGGTCCATTGTCGGAGCCAATTCCCCGTGCAGAGCCAGGTCCAGGGTGCCGAAGGATAGCTGCCGCATCTGGAACCAACCGCCCATGAACCGTCTCGCAGCGATCATCCGTTCGAGTAGGTCCGTGGGAAGCGGATCTCCTGTTTCGAAATGCCCCGCGAAGAGGGCCAGAGCACTCTCTTCCCAGCCCCAGTTCTCCATGATCTGGGAGGGGAGTTCCACCCAATCCCAGGCCACATTCAGGCCCCCTCTACCAGGGATGGGCACCCTGGAAGTGAGGTGATGAAGGAGATGGCCGAACTCGTGAAAAACGGTCTGGACCTCACGGTGGGTGAGAAGGGCCGGGCGATCGTTTTCGGGTGGGGAGAAGTTTCCGGCGATGAATCCGAGATGAGGGCGGAAGGTGCCGTCCTCCTGGGGACCTCCCGTAATGAAATCGTTCATCCACGCTCCCTGGCGCTTCTCCTCCCGGGGGAGCCAGTCCGTATAGAAGGACCCCATGTGGATTCCGTCCTCACCCCGAAGCTCGTAATAACGAACGTCCGGATGCCAAGTCTGGTCGTTCTCAGCTTCTGAAACCTCAAGGCCAAAGACCCGGTTGGTCAGCTCGAAAAGACCTGCCAACACACTACTCAAAGGAAAGTAGGGGCGGAGGATTTCGTCATCGATTTCGTAGAGCTTCTTCCTGAGGGATTCGGCAACGAAGGCCACGTCCCATGGCTCCAGATCCTCGATCCCCAGGGCCTCTCCGTGGGACCGAAGTTGGGTGAGGTCCCTCTCCCAGTAGGGCCGGGTCCGGTCGACGAGGTCTTGCTCAAAGGCCACGGCCCGGTCCCCGGACTTGACCATAGCCTCCTCCAGCCGGTAGTCCGGGAAATGCCTGTGACCGAGGAGTTCAGCCAGCTCTTGTCGAAGGGCGAGGATTTGGGGGAGGAGGGGAACATTGTCGAATTGATCTCCCCGACAGCGGTGGATGTATGCCCGATGGATCTCCTTTCTGAGGGATCGATCCTGGCCGTACTTCATTACCGCTTCGTAGGAGGGGAAGTCCAGGGTGAGGAGCCAGCCGGAAAGTCCCTTCCCTTCGGCCTTTTCCCTGAACCGGCCAAGGGGGCCTTCGGGGAGTCCTTCCAGTCTCGCTTCGTCCACCACGTTGAGGGAGAAACCGGCGGTGGCATCAAGAATGTTCTCGCTGAACTTTCGCTGGAGCTTCGCCAACTCCAGGCTAAGATCCTCCAAGCGCTTTTTTGCGTCCGGAGGAAGATCCGCCCCGGCCCGGCGAAACTCCCGGAGGGTTTTCTCCAGGTGTCGGGCCCGAATGCCCTTCAGCTCCTCTGCTTCCTTCGTCTCGGAGAACGCTCTGACCCTTCCCCACAGCTCCTCGTTGAGGGGAAGGCGAGACCAGAACCCGGTGATATCCGGGAGGACGGAGTTGAAGGCGTCCCTCAGTTCCGGCGTTTCGGCCACCGATAGAAGGTGGTGGATGGGAGTAAGGGACTCGCTGACCTCCTGGGTGATCTCGTCCAGGGCCTGAATGGTATTCCCATAGGTCCTGGGAGTCTCGTCCGCGGCCAGGGCGTCCACCCGGGACTGGGCTTTGGATAGGATCTCCTTGACGCCGGGCTCCACGTGCCCGGCTCGGATCTCACGGAAGGGGATCAGGAACTGACGGGAGAGTAGGGGATTATTCTTCATGAGCCTCGGTTTCCTTCTCGCCGTTGGTCGGCCAGGTCCTCACTATTGGTCCAGGCGGTCCACCAAATGGTCGCCAGCATCTCTGCGCCTTCCGCTAGTCGGAAGGCGACAAATTCCAGGGTCTCCGGGTGTGGCCTCTCCCGTGGGTCGAATCCGAATTCCTTCTCGAGTTCGTAGAGTTTCTCCACCATCCCATGGCTGCTCTCGATGAAGTCCCAGACCGACTCACTGACATCCCCCAGTTTCCGGGGAGCGTCGGGCATGAGGGGAGCCAGATCCCGGTAGGACAGATGGGCCCGAACGAATCCCGACTCGAATTGGCTGTGAAAGTCTCGATCCTTGGTGAACCCCCTGGGGTTGGGAGTGCTCTGGGCCCATCCGTTGAAGTGGATCGTGGTGTGGTGAGGCTGCGCGGCATCAACGACATAGTGGCTAAGGAGCCCTGCATCGTTGAGGATCCGGGCTTCGATCCAACCCCGCTCCGCCCCGGAGCCCGAGAGCCTCCAGCTGGCGAACCCCGTGGTCAGGCGTTGATACAGTTCCAGTATCCTGAACGGAAGGAACCCTACCGCATCGTGGGGGCGTTCGACCCCGGCGCCATATAGGGCTTCGAGGAAGTCGTAACGGTTGGTTGAATTCCTGGCCCTGGAAGGAACCCTCTCCAGGTCGATGTAATGATCGAAACGCCACGCTTCGTTCATTGCCTCGAAATTCCCGGAATACCAGCGATCCGGCTCGGGGCTCAGGTATTCGAGCTGTTCCCCTGCCTCACGGAGGAAAGGGGGAAGCTCATCGGGGAGGATCTCCATGGCTGCTTTTGTGGCCATCCTGTGGCCATCCGACCCCCATCGGGCCGGAGCGGATTTGGCGACGGCCAACCCCCAAACGATGGCGGCCCCCACGACTGGGAGGGCCGCCATCATTAGACCACGCTTGAATCTCATTCAGTGACTTCCTTTTGGGTTCCCGGAAGGGGGTGTGGATGGTGATGCATCGTCCGCCCCCTCACCCTTCACGTATTTGTCGTACCAGGTGATGTACTCTTTGTATCGGTGAATGTTGTACGACGGGATCCTCAGACCATGGGGCTGACCCGGATAAACGACCAGCCTGGTATCAATCCCTCGGCGTTTCAGGGCCTGGTACAACTGCTCCGAGTTCAAAATCGGCACGTTCCAGTCCGATTCCCCACCCATGAAGAGGGTGGGAGTGGTGACGTTTCCGATGTCGTTCCAGGGAGAGAGGTCTTCCCAAAGCTGTCGATTTTCCCAGGGATTTCCCCATTCCCTCTCATTCCCCAGTTGGTAATGATCGTGGCCGAAATTCGCCACAAAAAGACCCATGCTGGCTCCGGAGATGGCTCCTTTGAACCGATTGGTCTTTGTGATGACGTAGTTCGTGAGAATGCCCCCGTAGGACCACCCCCCAACCCCGAGCCTGTCCGGATCGGCCCAGCCGGCCTCGATCACGTGGTCGATCCCGGCCATGACGTCTTCAAAATCCGGGATGCCCCACTTTTGCCACAGAGCGAAACCAAATTCCCGGCCATACCCGGACGACCCCCTGGGATTCGTGATGAGTACCAGGTATCCCTGGGCGGCCAGAATCTGGGCTTCGTTGTTGAAGGCCACCCCGTAGCTACCGTTGGGTCCACCGTGGATCCGGAGGAGGGTCGGGTACCGTTGGCCTTCCTGGAATTCCGGTGGGAAGAACACCCAACCCTCGATTTCGGTTCCATCGGAGGAGTTGAAGTGGACGTTCTGGACCTCCGCCAGCTGAATGGCCCCCATAAGGGAGTCGTTCACGTGAGTGAGCTGGATACGCTCGTCACCTTTCTGAACGAAGACTTCCCCCGGGAGATGAGGTTCCGAGATCACCGTGGCCAGGAGTCCGTCGGGCCCGGCTGAATATCCGCGGGCACTTGTGTGGCCGCGGATGGGGCGGGTCACCTCCCCCGTTTCCACATCCACACGGGCCACATTTCCGTCGCCCTCATCGGCCACGCCCACCAGGATCCCCTTCCCGTCCGGGGTGAACCTCGGAGAGCTGACATTCCGATCCAGGGCTTCGGTCAAAACTCGCCGGTCTCCGCTTCCGTTGCTGGATCGGAGGGCCAGATGGCTGGTTTCGAAGGACCCGAAACGGGGGTCGTTGAGTCCGGTGGTATAGGCGATCCACTCCCCGTCTGGTGACCAGGTTGGTCCACCGTCGCCCCCTTCGTAGTCCGTGATCCGAACCAGCGTTCCGCCCTTATCGGTGTTGTTGGCGGAGACCAGCCAGATGTCCGAATTGGAATTGGCGTCCGGGTCTTTTGTCCTGTTGCTGGAGAAAGCGATTTTTGTACCGTCGGGGCTCCAGGCCGGACTCCCCTCATCCCATCGCCCGGAGGTGATCTGGGTCAAACTTTTGGCTTTTACATCGAAGACATAGAGGTGGGTTTTCCTGGTGTCGGTCAGATACCCCTGTCCGTCACGCTTCGTCTGGAGACGGGTGACGACCCAGGGCTTCCGGACGCTGGGCTGGCTGCCGCCCTCCCCGGAGGCCGCGGTCGTATCCGCGTCCCGGATGGTGAGGACGAGCTTCGATCCATCCGGGGACCACTCGTATCCTCCTACACCCTGTTTCACATCGGTAAGGGCTCGAGCCTCTCCACCCCGCCGGTCCAACACCCAAACCTGGGATTTGGCCCCCTCACCCCGGGTGGCGGTAAAGGAGAGGTACTTCCCGTCTGGGCTCCATTTCGGTCCTGAGACAGACTCCCCCGACATGCTCAGGGGGATGGGATCGCCACCCCGAGTCGCGACCATCCATATTTGGGTTTTTGCCTGGTCCTTTTCGAGCTTCGTCGTGCCGACCGTATAGGCTACCCACTCCCCATCGGGGCTCACCTGGGCGCCGCCCACACGGTTTATTCGATACTGATCCTCGATTTCCATGGGTCGTGTCTGGGCTCCAGCCGGTGCTGCCCAGAGGAGAACGCCCGCAACGATTGCGGTGCAGGCTACCTGCTGGATGGATCCCTTCACCGTGCGTCTCATCGGTCACCCCCTTCCCCGTCCACCGGTGCATCGACCTGTTTTACGTATTTTCCATACCACTTCAGGTACCGTTCGTAGCGATCAACCTGATAGGGAAGGGAGAGGCCGTGCCCCTGGCCAGGGTAGACTACCAGTTCGGCGGTTTTGCCCATCCGCCGAAGGGCCTGATAGAGCTGCTCTCCGTTGTTGATCGGCACGTTCCAGTCTTTTTCGCCACCCATGATCAGGGTGGGTGTGGTCACCTTCTCCACCTGGTTGAAAGGGCTGATCCGTTCCCAGGCGTCCCGGTTTTCCCAAGGGAGACCCAGCTCCGCTTCCCAATACTGCTGATAGTGGTCGTGACCGTAGTTGGTGACGTAGAGGAACTCGCTGGCTCCGGTGATGGCGCCTTTGAACCGGTCGGTTTTTACGATGACGTGATCAGTAAGGATGCCTCCATATGACCACCCACCTACCCCCAGTCGGTCCTCATCGGCCCAGCCCTGGGCGATGGCGAAGTCCACCCCGGCCATTACGTCTTCGTAGTCCTTGTTCCCCCAGTCGGCCCAGAGGGCGTGACTGAAATCCTGCCCGTAGCCCGAAGACCCCCTGGGATTGGTCGTTACCACCACATACCCATTGGCCGCGAAGAGGTGGGCTTCGAAGTTGAAAGAAAGCGAGTACTGGGACACCGGGCCGCCGTGAATCCGAAGCAGAGTGGGGTACCGGAGTCCCTCCTCATAGCCGGGGGGCAGGTAGAAGATCCCCTCGATCTCAGTCCCGTCGGCAGAGGGGAAGGTGGTGTTCACGACCCGGCCGAGACCAACTCTCTTCAGGAAGTTGCTGTTCACCTCGGTGAGTTGATCGAGGTTCCCGTTTCGGCCCACCGCGAAGATCTCTCCCGGGAGGTCGGTCCGGGCAAGGGAGACCACCAATTCATCGTCCGGCCCCAGGTCGTAGCCCCGGGCGGAAACTGCGCCTTCCACCGGCCGATCGATTCTGCCATTCTCCACATTGACTCGCCCGACATGGTTTTCCGCCGAGTCCTCGACGCCGAAGTAGATATGGTCGCCGTCGGCGCTGAACCGGGGCCCACCCACATTCCGGTCGAGCTCATCAGTGAGAATCCGGAGCTCACCGCTCCCGTCGGTCCGGATTATGGCCAGGTCATTCACCTCGTACCAGATAAGCTCGGGCTCGTCCGTGGTGGTATATGCGATCCAATCCCCGTCGGGACTCCAGGTCGGGCTGGAGTCGGAACCAGGGTTGGTGGTGACCTGGATCAGGTCGGCACCCTTGTTGGAATTGTCGGCGTCCACCACCCAGACGTCCGAGTTCGAATTCCCGTCGGGATTCTCGGTCCGGTTGGCGACGAAGGCCACCTTCGTTCCGTCCGGGCTCCAGGCCGGAGCACCGGCATCAAAGTCCCCCGAGGTGATCTGAGTGGTGGTTCTTGTTGCCAGGTCGAAGACGTGGAGGTGGGTGTGCCGATTCCCGGTGATATACCCCACGTAGTCCTGCTTGAAGTGAAGCCTGTCGATCTCCCAGGGAGGGGTCGCCTTTGGTTTCTTGTGGGCGGGAAGGGTATCGATGGGATTCGGGTCACCAATAGACAGGAGAATCCTGGATCCGTCGGGGGACCATTCGTACCCGCTGATCCCCCACTTCGCGTCGGTGAGCTGCTGCCCCTCACCCATGCGTCGGTCCAGGACCCAAACTTGAGTCTGGGCGCTGTCCCCCCGAGATGCGGTAAAGGACAGATACTTCCCGTCGGGGCTCCAGTCAGGATTGGACGCCGAGTA
The DNA here is from genome assembly GCA_964407425.1 of uncultured Gemmatimonadaceae bacterium. Taxonomy (GTDB): domain Bacteria; phylum Gemmatimonadota; class Gemmatimonadetes; order Longimicrobiales; family Gaopeijiaceae; genus JABDNZ01. The sequence goes on along the minus strand of CAYOVN010000133.1, from coordinate 2,350 downwards.
GCCCTCTGCGGTCATGGGAATGGGTTCCCCTCCAGCAGTCGGGACCATCCAGATCCGGGTACCGGACTTACTGGGCTCCAGGGAGGACGTGCTCACGGTGTAAGCCACCCAATCTCCGTCCGGGCTGACCTGAGGTGCCCCTACCCTCTTGATCTTGAACATGTCGTCGATTTGAAGCGGGCGATCCGCACCATCCGCCGCCGCTTCCTGCCCCGAGGAGGGGGCCGGCGCCAACAGGAGGGAAAGCAATACCAGAACCCAAGACACTCGTCGCCGGGTGGTGAGTGGATTCGACGTTCGGGTGAACAATCCGTCAGTCATTTCGAGCCTCCGAAAACGCGAACAGGAAAGGAATCTCCATCCTTCCTTGGCCATGGAAAGCGTCATGGTACGTGTTGTGTGACCTCCAGGGTAGTGACGTGGATATTCACGTTGTGGTTGACCCGGAGCCCAACCTGTCCGTCACTAAACCCGGATGCCGTCTTCCTTGAGGATCCGGTGGAGGGTTGATGTCAGACGATCAGCGTCGGCAATTGAGAAGACCAGGGGCGGCTTGATCTTCAGGACATTGTCCTGGGGGCCATCCGTGGAAAGGAGTATGCGATGATCCCGGAGCCTTTCCTTGGCCCGGGCCGCCCGGGCGGGTGCAGGCTCGCGGCTCTTCCGGTCTTCGACGAGTTCTAAGCCGATGTAGAGCCCTATGCCCCTCACATCCCCGATGACCCGGTGATGTTCTTTCAACTCCCGAAGGTTGGCCAGGAGATGCCCCCCCACTACCCGGGCGTTTTCCTGAAGGCCTTCTTCTTCGATGACGTCCAGTACGGCCATCCCTATGGCGCAGGAAACCGGGTTCCCGCCGAAGGTATTGAAGTACTCCATCCCCGTGGTGAACGATTCCGCCATTTCGGGCGTTGTCACCACCGCTGCCATGGGGTGACCATTGGCCATGGGTTTTCCAAGTGTGACGATATCCGGGACTACTCCCTGGGTTTCAAATGCCCAGAGATGGGATCCAACCCGGCCGAACCCGACCTGAACCTCGTCGGCGATGCAGACTCCCCCCGCTCCCCTGATGTAGTCGAAAGCCTGGGCCATATACCCGGCTGGAAGGACGATCTGCCCCCCGCATCCCAGGAGTGATTCGCAGAAGAACGCTGCGGGTTCCCTGCCCTTGGCGAGTAACTCGGTGAGGACCTCCTGGACATTGTCTGCGTACCGGGGGCCCAGCTGATCGACGGGCAGATACTCGGAAAGGACTTCGGCTCCCGGCGCCGGGTCCAGGTCTCCAGGTTCCTCACCTTCCTCCAGGGCCCTGAACCGGCCCCGGTACGGATCGGGCATAAGGGTCGTATGGACCCAGTCAGGGGCCCCCTCTCCACCCGCCCGGTCGAACTTGTAGGGGCTCAGATCCACCAGGGCCGAGGTGTTCCCGTGGTAGGCGCCGTCTAGCACTACCACGTCCCTTCTGCCGGTGTGGGTCCGTGCCATTCGGAGGGCCAGCTCGTTGGCCTCGCTCCCGGTGCAGACGAAATAGACTACGGAAAGAGGGTCTGGGAGGGTGGCTACCAGTCGGTCGGCGTACTCTCCCAGAAGGTCGTGGAGATACCGGGTGTTGGTGTTCAGGAGAGCCATCTGATCCTGGCCGGCCCGGACAACTCGCGGATGATTGTGCCCCACATGAGGGACGTTGTTGACGCAGTCCAGGAAAGCCTGGCCCTCCTCGTCATAGAGGAAACGCCCCAAGCCCCGGACGATTTTTATAGGCTTCTCATAGGCGATGCTAAGGGTCGGCCCCAGGTGCTCCTTTCTGGCTTCCAGGATCTCCTTGTTGGTTTGCCCGAAGGAGCCGGGAAGGGGTGCCCCCGAGGGGTCGCCGGGGGTCGATGGGCCCGGGTGGTAGCTCCTCCAGGTCACCTTTTTGGAGGTCGTTGCGGTTCGATCTGGTATCCTGAGAATAAGGTTGGGGTCCGGAGAGAGGGCTTTCCACAAATTCCGTTGTGAGGGGAGCGCCACTCCGGGAAAACTCCCGTCATGTCCGAGACGGTCGGTGATGATTTGAAAGTGGAGATGAGGGGCCCAGTTGCCATTCCTGGGGAAGTTCCCGATGTGGGCGAAAGCCTCGCCTTTGGAAATGGGTTGCCCCGGAAAAAGCTGGGATACGGCGCCTTCAGCCAGGTGGCCGTACAGGGTCCAGAATTTCAGGGATCCCCCGAGTTCCACTCCGGCTCGGTGGAGTGCAACCGAATGGGCTACCCCTTCGGAGACTGGGCCGCCGTGGGTCTCACCGCCGCCGACTCCTCGAACGTGGTGCTGCGCAACCTCGATATCCACGGCATGGCCAATCGGGGCA
>CAYOVN010000132.1:0-10068 GCA_964407425.1 uncultured Gemmatimonadaceae bacterium | reverse complement strand
GGACCGCCTGATCCAGAGCCCGATCCACCTCCAGCCCGACCTCGGACACCCGAAGGCCCCGGAGATCGATTTCACTCTCGGGGTGGGCTTCCGGGCCCTGCCAGGAAGACGCCAGAGCTGCTCCCGCGGACACTCGTGGTCCTCCGTCTTCCGGTAGGGGGTCGAGGGTTCGAAGGTCACTGAGGGGCAGTTGAAGGCGGACTCCTGCCATTTCCACCACCGCCCGGTCCTCCCGGACTTCCACCACAACCCCCTTGGACCCGGAGTTGCTCAGGGCCACCCTGTCCCCGGGTTGGAGTTTCTCCCTGGAGCCCGCCTTGGAGGGCTTTGGCCCCTTGGAGCGATGGCGTTGAACAGCTTGTTCCACCCGACGTCTCGCCTTCCGCTGAGCCTCGTCCAAGGCGGATCGCTCCTCCAGCATCTCAGCCGAAGTGGCCCGAACCTCGTCGATAGCCTCCTCGACCTCCCTTCGGGCCTCCAGGAGCATCCTTCGAGCCTCCTCCTGGGCTCGGGCCCGGGCGGAACGTTCCTTGGCCTCCAGATCCTTCTGTCGCTCTTCCAGCCCCTCCTTTAAACCCTCGGCCTCCGCCCTCTCCCGGGCCAACTCCTGCACAAGGGCGGCAGCCTCTTTTTCCTTCCTCTCCAGATCGGCCAGGAGCTCCTCCATCCGAGCCTCGTCCTTCGGGACAAGACCCTCTGCCCGATCCAGGAGATCGGAGGGAAACCCGAGCCGCCGGGCTATGGCCAGACCATAACTCCGTCCTGGCCTTCCCTTGAGGAGTTGATAGGTCGGCTCGATGCGATCCGGGTCGAATTGGAGGGAGGCGTTCACCACTCCACTTCCCGGTCGATCCAACTGCTTGAGGGCTCCCAGGTGGGAGGTTACCACGGCCAGGACTCCCCGGTCTACCAGATGTTCCAGGATTGTCCGAGCCAATGCAGCCCCCTCCTGGGGATCGGTGCCGGTCCCCATTTCGTCGATGAGGACGAGGGACTCTTCGTCGGCCTCCATCACGATCTCTTTGAGGTTCTCCAGGTGAGCCGAGAAAGTGGAGAGGCTTTCCGCAATGGATTGTTCATCACCGATATCGGCGAAGACCTTGGTGAAGAGGGGGATTCGACAGCCCTCCCCCACAGGTGGGATGACACCGCTCTGGGACAGGCCGGCGATGAGGCCCAGGGCTTTGAGGAAAACACTCTTTCCCCCGGTATTCGGCCCGGAAACGACCAGCACCCTCTCCCCCGGATCGAGGCGGAGATCGAAGGGAACTACCGATCCAGCCCCTTTGACGAGAAGGAGGGGGTGTCGGCCATCCACGATCTCCAACTCCTGGGACCCGGGAGGGAGGAGGACGGGAGCAGCCCCAGACCAGGAAAGGGCTGAAAGGGCCCGGGCATAGAGACAATCGAAGGCGACCAAGGCCTCCTGGGAAATCTCCAGGAGGGGAAGGTGGGGCCTGACCTGGTCCGTCATCTCTCGAAAAATCCGAAGGATCTCCCGGCCTTCTTCCCTCTGCAATTCCCTGAGCTCCGCCATCAGCTCCAAAGCGACAGGCGGCTCCACGAAGAGTGTGGCCCCGGTCGCGGATTCATCGAGGACCGCCCCGCCGACCTCTCCCTTCCCCTCTCGGCGAACCGGGATCACATAGCGGCCTTCCCGGATGGTCACGGATGCGTCCGGAACCACGATTCGCTCGGGAAGGGTGCTCATCAGCTTTTCCAGAGCCCGAACCACCTTCCCGTGAAGCCTCTTGAGCCTTCCCCGGATCCGACCGAGCTCCGGGCTGGCCGAATCGAGAACCGTGCCATCCTTGTCGACGGTCTTGGTGATGGCTTTCTCGACTCCCTGTTCCTTATAGAGGCCCTCCCTGAGGGAGGCCAAGCTCGGAAGTTCGGCTGATGCCTCCGTAAGGGCATCCCTCAGGCGCCTTCCGGAGCCGAGCAGACGTCCCACGGAGAATAGCTCCAGAGGCTCCAGGACACTCCCATCCATTCCAAGGCGAGCCAAGGCTCCCCGGGCATCGGGAATCTCCGGAGCATTCCAGTTCGAATGCCGATGAAGGAAGCTGGCTGTCTCTTCCACCCTCAGGAGCTCGGCCTGAGCAAGGCCCAGGCGCAAACTGGGCGTAAGAGCCAGAACCCTCTCCCGGCCCAGGTCACTTAGAGCCCGAGCCGCGACACCTTCCAGAACTTTCCCGAATTCCAGAACATCCAGGGCGTGTCGGTTTATGGACATGGTTCTCTCATCCCAGGAGCCTGTCCCAGAGCCCAAAACCGGCCCAACGGCCCAAAAAAGGACGGGCGCTGGCCCAGACGCCAGCGCCCGTCCCCGGACGTGCTGGGTTTTGGAGGAGAACACCCATCACTCAGCCAACACCTCCCGGACGATTCGATTGGCTTCCTTACCATCGAACCTTCCCTTGAGGCGAGGCATGAGTTGCCCCATCACCGGGCCCATTTCCTTGGGGCCCCCTGCCACGATCTCCTGAACGATCTTCCGAACCTCATCCTCGGAAAGGGATTCCGGTAGATAGACGGCAAGCATCTCCGCTTCCGATTCCTCTTTTTGGGCCAACTCCTCCCGGCCCCCGTCCCTCATCAGGGAGGCTGATTCCTTTCGGCGTTTCACAGCCTTGGCGATGACGGACAGAACCTCCTTGTCATCGGCATCCTTGCCCTGATCGATTTCCAGATTTCTGAGTTCGGAAAGAGTGGTCGAGAGGACCAGTGTGCGGAGCTTCTCCCGGCCTTTTCTTGCTTGGTTCCGGTCGTTTTGAAGCTGGCTTTTGAGGGGACTGCTCAAACCTTCATTCCTCCATTTATTTGTATGTGGAAGCTACCGGGAGGCGTGAGGAGGGTCAACGCAGGGCTCACCCATCATCCCGGAGGCCAGGCCATTCCCCTGCCACCCAGGAGGTGGAGGTGGATATGGAACACGGTCTGACCGGCGTCGGCACCGGCGTTTACCACCATTCGAAACCCGGGTTCCGCGATCCCCTCCTCTTCGGCCAGATCTCGGGCCATAAGGAACAGCTTCCCAATGAGCTCCGCATCTTCCTCAACCATCTCGGTCACGGAAGAAATGTGCTTCCTGGGAATGATGAGGATATGAGTGGGCGCCTGGGGATTGATGTCCCTGAAGGCCACCACATCCGGGGTGGTGCGAACCTCCTGAGCCGGGATCTCCCCTGATGCGATACGGCAGAATAGACAGCCTGGTTCAGACATTGGGCCTCCCCCTGAGCGAAATACAACGATCCCCGGCCTCACTCCGGGATGATGGTCCGGGGTTCGGGTCGGCGCAATCCCCGGGAACGACCCATTTGTACTCCAAACGTCCCTTATGGCTATGGGCCAGACCCACCCCCCGGTGGAAATTCTCTTACCCATTGGAGGTCGGATCCCGGAACGCATGGAGGTGTGAGTGGAGCCCTTGATCGAGCAGGTGAAAACCATCCTCAACTTATCCCCTACCCGAAGCCTTCCCCTTTCTCAGTTGCTGAGGTCCCTCTCCGCTTCAGGAATCCGCCTGGATGGCCGGGTCGATTGGTTGATCCAGCGGCTCAGGGAAAATTCCGAGCTGTTTCGAATCATCCCGGACCGGCTCGGCCCCTGGATTCACTGGCCCGACGAGGCTGTGGCGGTTCCACCCAAACAGGGGCCTCCGGGAGATCCCTGGATCATGGCCGGACCCAGTCTCCTGACTCTATCGGGAACGCCCCAGGACATCCTGGACCGACTCCGAGAAACCCTCATGGCTTGGGGATGGGAGGTAGACGACGGGTCCCAGGTAGGGATCGCTCGCTGGTTGCAGGCCAACAGAGAGGCAGGGCTGGCTCTGGATAAACTCCTCAATCCTCCCGGGAATCCGATTCGAATGCCCCGGTCCACCACTCCCCCTCCTGGTCCTCCTCTACGAAGACGAATCCCTCGAGGGACGCCTGTGGAAAGATCTCATCCTGCTGGCCATCCAAAACGCCACTGACGATCAGCCAGCCCCCGGGTGAGAGGCTTGCTCGGAAGGTCGAGAAGAGGGGAAGGAGGAGGTGGCTCTGGAGGTTCGCCACGATGCCATGGAATGGTGCACCCGGAAGGACCGCCCCACCCTCTACCCGGGCCGTCCGAACCGTCACACGGTCCTCTACCCCATTCTTGGCCAGGTTCTCGAGGGCTGTTTCACAGGACATGGGATCCAGCTCCAAGGCCATCACCGACTCGGCCCCCAACTTCGCCGCCGCAATCGAGAGGATCCCGGATCCGGCCCCCACATCAGCGATACGGGCGCCGGCGACCACTCTTTTGTCCAGTTGCCTCAAGCAGCCCCGGGTGGTGGCGTGTTCCGCGGTTCCAAAAGCCATTCCCGGGTCCAAATAGATGGGGATTTCTCCCGGGCCCGGCTCCAGAGTCTCCCAGCTGGGCACTACCAGGAGCCTTGGGCTTATTCGCCGAACGCCCAATCCCCGCCGCCAGAGAATCTCCCAATCTTCCTGGGCCTGCCATCGCCAGCTCAATTCGAAGGAAAGAGAGGGTGAAAGCTCGGCCAAGTTCCGCCGGAGGAGCTCGAGGAAAGCCTCAGGGTCGGAAGGAGGGAGGAAATACGTGACCAGTATGTCCCCCGATTCCTGGACAGAGTCCGCCCCCAGGTCGAGGAGGGCGGAGGAAATCAGCGTCGGATCCTCGCCGGATGCAACGGTCACTTCGAGCCAGCGATCAGGCGGCATTCCTATTCCCTCAGGAGAAGGCCTCTTTCACCCGCGACCAAAAGCCCCGCTCACCCTCGTTCAGAGCATCCTCCGGAGGTGAGTCTTCCAGCTCTTTGAGCTCCTCGAAAGCCCGCTCCTGGTCCCGATTCAGCTTTTGAGGAGTCCAGAGTCGAACTCTCACAAGCTGGTCCCCCCGCCCCCTGCCGTGGAGGCCGGGCAGCCCCTGGCCACGGAGGCGAAGGACCTCTCCTGATTGGATGCCCGCTGGAACGGTCAGGCGGACCGAACCAGAAACGGTCGGAACCTCCACCTGATCCCCCAGGGCAGCCTGGGTGAACGTGACGGGGAGTTCATGGAGGAGATTCTCACCGTCCCGCTTGAACCTGGGGTCATCCTGGACTTCCAGAAGGACGATGATGTCCCCTTTCGGTCCACCTCGAGGGCCGGCATTCCCCTGGCCTCGAAGGGTGAGGAAGTTCTCGGAGCTAACCCCCGCCGGAACCTCAACGTCGATTTCCTTTTCATGCCGGAGACGGCCATCCCCCCGACATTGACCACAGGATTCGTCGATGGTTCTTCCCTCGCCTCCGCAAACCCGGCACGGAGCAACCGAAACGAATTGCCCGAAAACGGAGCGTTGGACCTGCCGCTCCTCCCCGGACCCTCCACAGTTTTTACAGGGGACCGGATTGCTTCCGGGCTTCGCCCCTGATCCACCGCAGGTTTCACACTCATCCAGGAGGGCCACCCGGATTTTCTTCGTGACCCCGTCAGCCACGTCCTTGAGGATGAGAGGCACGCGGACCTTTAGGGTCTGACCTTTCCCGGCATCCCGCATACCGCCACCCGCCCGCCGGCCGCCAAAAATCTCCTCGAAGCCAGCGAAACCTCCGAAGTCCCGCATAAATACCTCGATGGCATCGGAGAAATCGAATCCCCCGAAGCCAGGCCCGCCGGGACTGCTCCTCAGGCCTTGTTCCCCAAACCGATCGTAGGTCGCCCGTTTCTCCGAGTCCCGTAGGACTTCATAGGCTTCGGTGACCTCCCGGAATTTGGCCTCAGCCTCCTTCGACCCTTCATTTCGGTCGGGGTGGTACTTCAGGGCGAGTTTTCGGTACGCCTTCTTCACCTCTTCGGTGGAAGCGTCCCGGCTCACGCCAAGGCGTTCGTAATAGTCTGACATTCCTATATGTCCTGGGATCCTTTCCGATCCGAGTCCGCTACCCGGAGGAAGGTACCCCCTTTGAGATGCGTTCTATGTTGGGGTGCCGCAAAGGACGGATTCAAGAGCCAAGAATCCGGTTGATGAGAGAGGATGTGGAGTCCACGATGGCGATGACCTTCTCATAGGGCATCCGGGTCGGTCCGATGATCCCGATCACCCCCTTCAACCCACCAACGTGGTACTCTGATGTCACCAGGGTGAAATCCGACAACTCTTCCTGCCGGTTCTCTCCTCCGATAGTAATCTGAAGGCCGCTCTGTTCATGTCGGCCCGAGAGGGCGTCAACCAGTACATCCCGCCGCTCGGTGAGCTCGATCAGGCCCTTCAGGCTCTCTCCAGAGTTGAACTCCGGTTGGGCAGCAAGAAGGCTCGTCTTCCCGAGGAGAATCTCACCCTCTTCGAGATCGGACCAGTTGAAAAGTTCCGGGCCCGATTCTATGAAGATGTTCAGGAGCTCCTCCACCACAGGCGAGTCGTCGGGCCTTGAGTCCCGGAGCCGTTCAGGGAGGGTTTCTCGAACTTCCCTGAGGGTCAGGCCTACCAATCTTTCATTCAGCAGAACCGCCAGGGTAGCCAGAGTGTCCTCGGGGATCTCCCCTTCAAAATCTACATAGAGAGTCCGGGCGAGCCCGCTCCGGATCGTGGCAACCAGAAGCACCTTGTTGGAGGCCACCCGAAGTAGTTCCAGCCGCTCCAGAACCGCCGCTTCAAGCCGGGGGGCCAAACCCACCCCCAATTCCATGGAAAGGAGGCTGATCGCCCTGGCAGCCCGCTGGATCAAGCGTTCCACAGCCGTCGATCCGTGGCCGCCCAGTTCCCGGAGGAGGGTGCTTTGATCCTCTGCGCTGAGGTCGGGGAGGCGGATCAACTGATCAACATGGAAGCGGTAGGCCAGATCTGTGGGCACACGACCGGCCGAGGTATGGGGGTGGGACAGATAGCCTTTTTCCTCGAGATCGCTCATGGTGTTCCGGACGGTCGCAGCCGACACCCCCAGCCCACTCAGGCGCGCCACCGACCGGCTTCCCGCCGGCTCTGCCGTCTCCACATATGCCTGGACAACAGCCTCAAGGACGCGGATTTCCCGCTCCGTGAGGTCTTGCCCGACCGGTCTCGAAACTACGCCTGGTTCCATCATATCCTTGAAAGATCTAGGAGGCCCGGAGGGAGCGTCAACCCATTGCTGATTTTCCACCCTGCACCCGGTCCAGTTCAATCACGAATTGGTCCAGGAGGAGCCAGCCTTCCGGGGTCAGCTGAACGGTGCCCCCCACCCTCCGGGCATAGCCTTCCGAGATCCAATGATCCGCCAAAGCTGAGCTTTCACAGCCAAGATCCCGGAGAGGGATCCCCCGGTCGGTCCTCAGGCCCAACCACAGACTCTCCAGACGTGACTCCTCCGGGCCAAGGGTCTCCTGGTCCACCCAGGGGACTCCTCCCTCCAGACACGACCTCTGGTATGCGCCCCAATCCCTCAGGTTCCAACGCCTGAGGGGAGGGTTGAAGGAGTGGGCGCTATTCCCCAGTCCCAGATAAGACCCTCTCTCCCAATAAACCCGGTTGTGTCTGGCTTCAAATCCGGGCAAAGCGAAGTTGGATACCTCGTAGTGGGAATACCCGGCGGCGACAAGCCGCCGGTCGGCTTCCAGAAACTGCTCTCGAAAGGTCTCATCCACAGGATGGGAAAGAGCCCCTTCCTCCAAGGCCCTGGCAAGGGGAGTTCCCTTTTCAACGGTTAGGCCGTACAAGCTCAAATGGGGAACCTCCAGTTCCAGGACGGCGTCCAGATCAGCTTTCCAGTCCCGCTCCACATCAGGAGACAGCCCAAAGATCAGGTCCACATTCAGGTTCAATATGCCTGCCGCCCTGGCCGCCCGAATGGCTTCCAGGGCCTGCCCCGGGCCATGGAGACGATGAAGCCATTTCAGAGCCCTGGCCTGGAAGCTCTGTACGCCCAGACTAATCCTATTCACCCCTGCCCGGGCCCACCCTTCCGCCACCTCGGCATCGAAGGATTCAGGGTTTGCCTCGACGGTCCACTCCAGAGAAGGGCTCTCCAAGGAGGCCGGGCCGAGGAGGGCGGCCAATCCAGTCATGGCCTTGGGGCCCAGAGTAGATGGGGTTCCGCCCCCAACAAAGAGGGTGTCCAACGAATCGTCCAGGATAAAAACGCCTTCGTCCCTTACCCGATCCAGCTCCTTCCCGATTGCTCTGAGCCAGTTGGCAGGATCCACATCCCGGGCGACGGTGACCGCGAAATCACAATAGAAGCAACGGCCATGGCAGAACGGGACGTGGACGTACACAGATCTGACGGGTTTCCCAGCTCCTGGAACGGTGTCTCCACGACTCTTCACAGGTCAGCTCCCCGGCCCTGATCCGTACCGCTGATACCTCATGCCGGGACATTGGCGGACCCAACCCCCGAGTTCCAGTACCGAGAGGCCGGATAAGGCATCGGAGAGAGAAGCGGCGGCCGAAAGGGCAACCTCCTCCACCGATCGAGGCTCGTTCGAGAGGCCCCCCCAGATTCCCCTCAGCTCTTCGGGGATGGCGGGGCCCGGAACATCGTCGGGAGAAGGTCGAGCCTCTCGACCTGCCGCCCCCAACCCCAGTTCATCCAGGACGTCCAGAATCGCGCTGGGATCCGGAAGGGCCGTGGCTCCGTCCCTAAGGAGAGCATTGCTCCCGAGGGTCTGTGGATTTTCCACCGATCCAGGGGTCACCAACACCTCCTTCCCCAGATCCAGACCGTGATCCACGGTTATGAGAGCCCCGCTCCTCCTTCCGGCCTCCACCACAACGATGGCCCGGGATAGGGCAGCGATGATCCTATTCCTCTTGGGGAAATGGTGCGGTAGGGCCGATTCAGCCGGGCAAAACTCGGAAACAAGGAGCCCCTTCTCGCCAATCTCCCGAAAAAGGCCCCGATGAGCCGCCGGATAGACCCTCTTGAAACCCGACCCGAGTACGGCGATCGTGTCCCCTCCCACCTGAAGAGCCCCACGGTGGGCCTCACCATCGATCCCCAGGGCCATGCCGCTCACAACCGGAATTCCAGCCCTGGCCAGTTCCCGTCCCATGGTCTCAGCCGCTCGTCTGCCAACGCCGGTGGCCTTTCGGGACCCGACAATTGCCACGCCCATGCGCTGAAGGAGCTCGAGCCTACCTCTCAGAAAAAGGACGGGCGGGGGATCGACCAGGGGGAGAAGGGAGGACGGGTACCGGGGGGAGGTCATGGGAATCACATCGAAATCTCCCTCCTCCCAGCTGCCCACCCGCCCCGTAAGGGGGACATCTTGGAGGAGGTCGCCTTGCACACCTCGGGCCCGGAGGGCAGCCACACCGGATCCATGGGCCTCCACCAGCTTTCGGATCCCCCTGTCGCCCAACCTGGAGCTTTCTTTCAGGGCCATCAGGGCCCGGACCTCTTCCCGTTCCCCGGGAATCGGGCTCATTCCGGGACCCACCACTCCTCCTCCTCGCTGGGGCCTTCCTCCTTCAGGGTGATATGACTCTGAGCGTAAAGGCCTTCAAGGAGGGGGGCGAGGCCTACCCTGGTAACGGAGCTGATGGTGAGCACTCCCCAGGCTTCTCGTTAGCTCCTCTAGGTGTTGATAAAGAATAAATTAACTCAGTGCCATCAGGACTTATTTGATGGATGCTGCCTCGTTCTAAGCCAAGCAGGTCTTTGGGTGAAAAAACCGACTGACCAAAGCTTGAGTGGAGGGTAGGCAGTGCAAAAACAAAGAGCAGGGCCAAAACGAATCTGTAAGACTTTTTCATGTTGTATGTATTATGATTGACATTATAAAATCGTGGTATTTAAAAATGGATTCAAATCTACAATTTTGCGACAATAATTCTGAGATTTCGAATAAAAATTGTAAATCTTCTGTGGCTCACTGGTTGAAATAGTAAAACAATAATTTCGGTACTTTTATCTATAAGAGGATGTTACTCTTTCTGTTAGAAGCAAGTGCAAATAAATTAATAAATGTCTTGGACAGCCCTTAATCCAATTCCTGATTCAAAACTATAATTACAATGCCTAAGTCCAATTTCTAAGGCACCGGTTGTAGCCAGTAAATCACTGCGATTAACAGAACCCATATGACCTACCCTAAAATATTTGCACTT
>CAYOVN010000131.1:0-10069 GCA_964407425.1 uncultured Gemmatimonadaceae bacterium | reverse complement strand
CGAGGAATCCCGAACCGGAATCCCGATCCTCATGGACATCCCGGTTCTGGGCTGGTTCTTCGGCACGACCAAGGAGACGGTGATCAACTCCGAGCTTTTCCTTTTCCTGACTCCCTTCGTCGTTGCCAATGACGAAGACGAGGAGCTCCTCCGGCAGGAGATCGAAGGGAACTCCGAGCTTCTCCAGCAGTTGCTTCCCATCAAGTCCCTGCTGCCTCCCGCCATCCAGGCTCTTCTTCCTGATAGCATCGTTGTGGACACCATCCCCCCCGATACGGTCCTGGTGGACACGATGCGGGTGGACACAATGCGGGTGGACCCGATTCGGCCCGCCACGATCCGGCCGGATACGATGTGGACCGGAAGGAACCGAGACGAATGACCGAGTTGGATCCTTCCGCCGCCCTCCAGAACTCGGAGCGCCTTTCGCCGGGGCTCACCGCCGAATACCTGGAGTACCACGCGCTCATGCCCCTGGCCCTGAACGGAGGGAGGCTCCTTACAGCGACCTGGACCGACGTGGTTGACGAGCGGGCTCTGGATGACCTCCGGATTCTGGCCGGAGTTCCGGTGGAGCTGGTTACCCTGCCCGAACAAGACGTCCGATCTGCAATCCGGCGGGTCTATTCCTCCGATGCCCTGACGGCAGAAGGCGTAGTGGCGGGGATGACCGAGGAGCTCCGCCCCCGGGGCGAGTTGGATTCAGCTCTGGACGATCTGGTCATGCTGGCCAACGAGGCCCCGGTAGTGAAGCTGGTGAATCTCCTTCTCTTGGAGGCGTTGGATGACAGGGCCTCCGATGTGCACCTGGAGGGCTACCCGGGTGGCTTGAGAGTTCGGTACCGCATCGACGGCGTCCTTCAGGACGCCGTGGCTCCACCCCAGCGGTTGGCGGCAGCGGTAGTGAGTCGACTCAAAATCATGGCCGAGTTGGATATCGCCGAGCGGCGGATTCCCCAAGACGGCCGGATTCGGTTGCGGATGCAGGACCGGCAGGTCGATGTCCGGGTCTCTACCCTCCCCACCCTCCATGGAGAGAGTGTGGTTCTTCGGCTTCTGGACAAAGAGGCCGGGCGCATCGACCTGAGGGAGCTGGGAATGGGGGAGGACACCCTTCGGGAGTTCTCAGCCATTGTCTCCAAGCCCCATGGTATCGTCCTCTCCACAGGTCCCACAGGCTCCGGAAAAACCACCACCCTTTATGCGGCCGTCGACCAGATCCGGACTGGGAAGGAGAAGATCATCACGGTGGAAGATCCGGTGGAGTATGAACTCCCGGGCGTTCCCCAGGTCCCGGTCAACGAGAAGGTGGGATTGAGTTTCGCCAACGCCCTCCGGGCCATCCTGAGGCAGGACCCTGACATCATGCTTGTGGGGGAGATCCGGGATCGGGAGACGGCGGACATCGCCACGCACGCTGCACTGACCGGGCACCTCGTCCTCTCCACCCTGCACACCAACGATGCAGCCACAGCCCTCACCCGATTGGTGGATCTGGGAATCGAGCCCTACCTGGTGGCCAGCACAGTCGAGGCTGTCCTGGCTCAACGTTTGGTCCGCCGGGTTTGCCCCGCCTGCCGGGAGGCGGGGGATCTTACCTCGGAGCAGCGCGCGGCTTTCGGATCCGCAGGGGCAGGCCTGGATCAGGTATGGAGGGGAGTGGGCTGTTCGGAATGCCGTAGCACCGGGTACAGAGGGCGGACTGGGATCTACGAACTGCTCGTGATGGATGATGAGGTTCGGGCGGCGGTTCAGGAGAATGTCAGCGCCAGCCGACTCGAGGCCCTCGGGGTCGCCCAAGGGATGAGGCTCCTCAAAGAGGACGGCATCCGGATGATCCGGGAGGGTCATACCACTCCGGAAGAGGTGCTCCGGGTAGCCAACGTCTGAGCGCACCCGTAGGCCAGTCCAAGTCTTCCGACGTTTGAGCCCAGCGGCCAGCCAGCCCAACTTTTCCGAAACTTCTTCGAAATTCCCCTGAATATGTGCATGAGTTGCCTCCTTGTACGTCATGGTAGGTAGGGAAGGGGGGCGCGGGGCCTCCCCGATCGGATGCCTTCCGGCGTAGCAATAGGGGGAGAAAATGACCGCCAACGATCGGTTTAAACGTTCTTTCGGATCCTGGTTTTGGGGATCCATGATTCTTGCCACCGGAGCCCATTTCGCTCTGCTGAATCTCTGGCCGGAGTTGACGGCCCAGGATTTCTCATTCGATGCAGAGGAACTCTACGTCATCGAGTTGCCCCCGGAGATCGATTTCCCGCCGCCGCCCGAAGCTATTTCCAGGCCGGCGGTGCCGATCACGGCCACCGTGGATATCGATGAAAATGTCACCATCTCCCCCACGACTTTCGAGCAAAACCCGGTGGATCGGCTTCCGCCCCCTCCAGATTCGGTGATCTCACGTGGCCTGCCTGAAGGACCGGGGGTGTTCGCACCCTATACCGTGCGGCCCGGGATCAAGAATCGGAGTGAGATCCAGAGGGCGCTGGAAAAGGAGTACCCGCCTCTACTGAGGGATGCGGGGATCGGCGGCACCGTTGAAGTGTGGTTTCAAATCGACGAAGAAGGGAGCGTCGAGCGGACGATGGTGAAGGTGAGCTCAGGGCATGCAGCACTGGATGCCGCCGCTCTGGAGGTTGCGGAGGTGATCGAATTCACCCCGGCCCTGAACCGGGACAAACGGGTAGCGGTTTGGATCTCCTTGCCCATCACCTTTACGACCAGGTGATGGTAGCCGTCCCGGCCTGAAGGAAGGAGAGTCACCCCTTTTCCGGCGGAGAGCGGCCGGGGCCTCGGATCGGTGGTGGCCTACTTCGTCCCAAACAGACGGTCGCCGGCGTCGCCCAGGCCCGGGACGATGTACCCGTTCTCGTCCAGCTCCCGGTCCAGGGCGGCAGTGAAAATGGGAACGTCCGGGTGGTCCCGGTCCATCCGCTGCACGCCCTCCGGGGCAGCGACGATGCACATGAATCGGATACTCTCTACTCCCCGGTCTTTTAGGAACCCGACTGCGGCTGACGCGGATCCTCCCGTAGCGAGCATGGGATCGACCAGGATGAAGTCCCGGCCTTCCGGGGGTGGAATTTTGAAGTAGTACTCCACGGGCTGGAGGGTCTCCTCATCTCGGTAGAGCCCGATGTGGCCCACCCGGGCGTCAGGTATGAGGCGAAGAATTCCTTCGACCATTCCCAGGCCGGCCCGGAGGATGGGCACGATAACGGGCTTCTTCCCCCGGATCCTCCTGGCGACCACGGACTCCAGGGGAGTTTCGATGGCCGCTTCCTTAAGAGGTAGATCCCGAGTGACCTCGTACGCCATCAAATTCGCGATCTCATCCACCAGCTCTTTGAAAACCTTGCTCGGCGTCTCGCGATGCCGAAGGAAGGACAGCTTATGCTGAATGAGGGGGTGATCCAGAACCGTAAGATTCGGAAAGCCGGGCATGATCAGCTCACTCCTGAGGCTGCGAACGTCGGTTATCCTATCATTCCTCGCATGAAGAGCCCTACTGCCAGCCCGAGGTAGTTCCCAACTGCATACCCCACCAGCCCCACCGCGACCCCCGGCACCAGGCGACTATGGTACCCCCGGGCGCTGGCCAGGGCGATGGCCGATG
Organism: uncultured Gemmatimonadaceae bacterium; assembly: GCA_964407425.1. Taxonomy (GTDB): domain Bacteria; phylum Gemmatimonadota; class Gemmatimonadetes; order Longimicrobiales; family Gaopeijiaceae; genus JABDNZ01. The sequence goes on along the minus strand of CAYOVN010000131.1, from coordinate 6,450 downwards.
CAGCCCCGCCGACGTTGGCCTGGGAGGCCACGGCCAGGGTAGCCATGTCCAGGCGGGCCAGCCGTCCGACACCGAAGATGATCACGCCGTGAACGGCCACTGTGATGATGGCATAGTAAAAAACCGGCGGTCCCATGGCCACCAGATTCGCCACAACGCTTCGGGCCCCGTTGCTGGCAAGAAAAAGCAGGATCAGGTAGTTCCCGAAAAGGGCCGCTCCCGGAAGGGTCTTGATCACCGGAATCTGGGCCATGACCAGAACCAGCGTGGTGAGCCAGAGGACCTCAGGCACCAGCGGGATGATCTCCGCCAGGAAGCCGGCCCCCCATACGGCTCCCACGGCTATCAGGACCAGGGCCGAAGCGCCAGCCAGGGACACGGGTTTCACCGTGTCGTTCAGTGTCTGTTCCAATGTCACCGTGTCTCCCGCATCCTTCGGGTCTTCCTTCACCTCCTCGGCTCCTTTGGGACGCCCCAGAAGAACCGGGACGGCAAGACAAACCATCATCCATATGGCGGTAATGATGACGTCGGCGGCGGTAGCGGCTGAAAATAGGTCCGGACTGGTCCCGAACTCCCGTCCGATGGCGGCAAAATTGGCCCCTCCACCCGTGTAGGTTCCGGTGAACTGGCCCGCCAACTTCCAGGTCTCCGGTCCCACCAGGCCCGAGAGGAAGAATCCGCCGACAATAGCTCCAGCGGCTGTTCCAACCGCACCGATCCCGAAGGCCGCCATCATCCCCGGGCCGGCCTGAAAGACCGACCGCAGGTTAACGCTCAAAAGGATGAGGGCGATTCCGAAATAGACCCCATCACCCATAAGGAAGTCGTAGGTCGGTGACTCCCCCGGGAGAATCCCGGAGTTGGAGAGGACCATTCCCAGGAGGATTCCAGTCAGCGCGGCACCGAAGGCCTTGAAGAGCCGGACTCGGTTCTCCAGCACGACGGAGATGTAGACCACAGCCGCCAGCGTCAGGAAGATGGGAAGGGGCTCTGTGATCATCCGGTCACCTCAGGGTTTCGGGCCCTTGATCTTCAGGGTTTCGGGTCCTTGATCTTTGCGGATCCCAGGAGCCTGTCTCGGAGATGGGGCGCATTAGCGCCATCAAGATAGACTCCCAGGATTCCGTTGCTTCAGGAAACGGATCAGTGCCGAACCGCCTGCCCTCTCCTTCCGGCGGTGTGGTCCTTCTCCAGGGCGGCCTGGTACGCCAGGGGAAGGACGATAAGGGTCACTAGAGTGCTGGTGAGAAGTCCTCCTAGCACCACTGTGCCCAAGGGGCGTTGAATCTCAGCGCCGGGGCCGGTAGCCAACAGAAGGGGAAGGATTCCGAAGATTGTCGTAAAGGTCGTCATGAGGACCGGCCGGAGTTTGGCGGTGACCCCATAGCGCACCGCTTCAGAGACCGGATCCCCTCCCCGGAACCGGCGCCGAATCGTACTGAGAAGGACCAGACCGTCCTCCAGGGCGATCCCGAAAATCGCGATAAAGCCGATGGATGCCGGAACGCTCATGTACTGCCCTGATATGAGGAGGGCGGCCAGTCCCCCCGTCAGAGCCAGGGGGATGTTGATGAGAATGACCCCTGCCTCGACCACGGATCCGAAGATCGCATATAGCAGCACGGAAACCAGAAGGAGCGTTAGAGGAGTCACGAAGAGGAAGGTCCGCCGGGATCGCTCCTGGAGCTCGAACTGGCCGCCCCAGCGAACCGAGTATCCAGCGGGAATGTCCATGAGGGTATCCATGGCCTCCTGGGCATCCTCAACAAACCGGCCCATGTCCCGGCCCCGTACGTTGGCCTGGACGGTGCTGAAGCGTCGACTGTCCTCCCGGTTGACCACCCGAGCGTCCTCGGTTTCTCTCAACTGTGCCAGCTGGTTCAGGGGGATCCTCCCCCCGTCGGGAAGCGGGATCAGGAGGCCGTGAATCTGCTCGATGTCAGCCCGGTATTGGGGTTGGAACCGTAGAAAAATGTCGAACCGGCGTCTTCCTTCGTACACCTGACCTACAATGACCCCGCCTATGGCGGCTTCCACGGTTTCCTGAACCTGATCGATATCCATGCCGTGTCGAGCCAGGGCTGCACGGTCCAACTGAATAACCAGGTTGTTCTGGCCGGTGAACTTTTCGGTCTGGACGTCCACGGCTCCTTCTACACCCATCAAAACTTCTTCCAGCTGAGTGGAGAGTGCCTGTAGCGTGTCGGAGTCTTCACCGAAGATCCTCACCGCCAGTTGAGCCCTGGATCCGGTGATCAACTCGTCCAGGTTGTGGGCGATGGGCTGGGAGAGGTTCACCGTGATTCCTGGGATATCCTCCAGTTCGTGACTGATCTCCTCCTGAATCTCTTCCAACCCCAGACTCGACCAGGCTGAGCGGCCCTGATCCAGCTGGATGAGAATGTGCAGGTCGTTCACGAAGTGCCCGTGGCTTCCTGCTTCCCCCCGCCCGATGCGTGTCAGAACACCTTCCACCCCCGGCATCTCCATCAGGCGCCGTTCCAACTCCTCTCCCTGGGCGATGGACTGCTCGATGCTCACGTTGGCGTTCATGGTTACCTGTAGCTGGAGCGTCCCCTCCTTCAGGATGGGCATGTACTCTCTACCCATGAACGGCAGGAGAATCAGACCCAGGGCCAGAATGCCGCCCGTGGTCAGGAAGACGGCTCGGCGTCTTATCCGGCACCATTCAAAAAATCTCAAGTAGTGCCGGAGAATAAATTTGATGAGGGCTGGGTCCTCTCGCGTTTTTCCTCCGCCCTTGCCCCCACCCAGGATCAGGGAGCCCAGGGCGGGAATAACCAGGAGAGTAAAAAGCAGAGATCCGATGAGAGCCGCAGAAATAGCGAATCCCATGGGCCGGAACATGATCCCTTCCGTGCCCTGGAGGGTGAAGATGGGCAGGAACACCAACACGATGATGATGATGGCGAAGAAGATGGGCCGCGTGACCTCCTCCCCGCTGCGGATCAGGGCCGAGACCTTGTCCATTCCCCCCTGGATATGCCTATAGGTGTTCTCCACATAGATGATGGCTGCGTCGGCGATGAGGCCAATTCCGATGGCCAATCCCCCGAAAGACATGAGATCCGCAGCCAACCCCATCCTTTGCATCACGATGAAGGCAAAAAGCACCGAGAAGGGCAGCGCCAGCATGGTCAAGAAAGCCGACGGTAGGTGTCCCATGAAGAGGAAGAGGACTCCAATGACCAGGACCACACCCAGGCCCAGGTTGGTGGCCACGGTTCTGAAGCAGGCCTTTACGAAGGCTGCCTGGTTGTAGAACGGAACGATCTCCACCCCCTCGGGGAGGCTGGCGTTCACTGCCTCGATACGCTCTTCCAACCGATCGATAACGTTGGCGGTGTTGGATCCGAAGAGTTTGAGGACCAGCCCAACGACCTTCTCGCCCTTCGCATCGGCCAAAGCTGCCCCCCGCTTGATGGCAGGGAGGACTTCGACCTGGGCGACGCTGGAAAGGTAGACGGGCGTACCTCCCCGGTTGGCCACCACGATGTTCCGGAGGTCCTCCACAGTTTCCACAAGGCCGAGGCTTCGGACGATGAACTCTTCGGGCCCTCGGGTGATGAACCCTGCGGCGGCGTTCCGGTTTCCGGCCTCGATCCTAGCCATGAGGTCCGAGAGTGTGAGATCGAACTGGAGCAGGGCGTTGGGGTCAACCAGGACCTGGAACTGCTGAAGGTCTCCCCCGATGGTGAGAACCTGGGAGACCTCCGGGACCGACTTCAGTTCGTATTTGACGAGCCAGTCCTGGAGGGTCCGGAGCTCCATGGCGGAGTACCCCTCTCCCTCCATGTAGTACATGTAGACCATGCCCAAACCGGTGGCGATGGGCCCCAGGAAGGACTCATGTGCCTGGGGCGGCAGGTCGGCTTCGATCTCATGCAGGCGAGGTGCCAGGACCTGCCGGGCCCAATAAATGTCCGTGCCCTCTTCGAAGTAGACGTTTACGACGGAGAGGCCGTAGGTGGATGAACTCCGGATCCGCTCGACCTTGGGAAGGCCGGACATTGCGGCCTCCACCGGAATGGAAACCAGCTGTTCCACTTCCTGGGGAGCCAGGCCGTGGGCCTCCGTATACACCTGGACCAGAGCCGGAGAGGGGTCCGGAAATACGTCCATGATGAGGTGCTGATAGGCCACTACTCCGCCCACCGCGATGCTGGCGGCCAAAGCCACGATCAGGAGCCGTTGGCTGATCAGGAACCGGATCGCCTGGCCGATCATGAGCGGGCTCCCGTGTGTCCGGAATGGAGGAAGACGGGCGACGTTTCGGGGCGGTTAGTGGACATGCCCATGGCCTCCGGCACCCTTGGTCAGTTCCGCCTTCAAGCTGAAGGCCCCCACCGTGACGATGGTCTCCTGGCCGGAAAGGCCGGACTCGACGACCCGACCAATGGAGAGTGTCTCGCCGGGCTCAACGTCCACAGCCCGAATGACGATGTGGCTCTCCCCAGGAATTTCCGGCATGAGGACAAAGACCACATGGTGTCCTTCCAGGAGTTGGACGGCGTCCACCGGAACGACGAGGCGTTCTTCATCGGATTGGATCCTCATGAACCCCTGGACATACATGTTGGGCCTCAAGGCCCCATCCAGATTTGGAATCTCGGCTCGGACCCTGACCGTCCTCAACTGTTCGTCGATCTGATCGGCGATGAAGGTGATCTTCCCCGGGAACTCCCGGTCGGGGAATACCGTGGTCGTGACGACGATCTCCGCCGTCGGATCCAGATAGGCCATCTGGTCCTCATAGGCGTCCAGTCGGGCCCAGAGGGAAGAGATGTCCGAGACCGTGAAGAGAGTGTGCCCAGGCTGGGAATGCTCTCCCAGAACCGCGTGACGTTGGATGACCACACCTCCGATGGGGGTCTGGATGGGGAGGGGATGATCCACTGCCCCATGGTCTTCCGGTGCCACCGAGACGGCCACAGCCCTCTCCAACTCTCTCATGCGGTCTTCATCGAGACCCAGGGAGTGGAGGACGACCTCTGCGGCTCTTCGCTCGGCCAGGGCCTGCTCGTAGACCGCTTGCCTTCGGAGGAATTCCCTCTCCTCGATGGCCCGGTTTTCCCTGAGGGACTGGGCCCGCTCAAAGTCGGTCCGACTCAACTCGGCCTGGGCGTAGGCCTGCAGGAACTGGGTCTGGGCCCGCGTGAATTCGGGTGAATTCATGGTGGCCAGTACCTGCCCCCGCCCCACCCGGCTTCCAACGTCCACCCGGACGCTGGAAATCTGACCCTCCACCAGAGGAGCGATCAAGGCCGTCCGGTTCTCGTTCAGGGTCAGGGCCCCGGGGAGTGTGAGTTCGGCGGCGATGGTCGTGCGGCCGATGGCCCCAATCCTGATTCCCCAATCCTGAATCTGTTGGGATTCGAGGTGGAGTTCGTGCTGAGGTTCCTCCTCAGCCACCGGCGCGCCATCTCCTTCCGCTCCCGGAGCTTCCGGGGAACAGGCCGCGAGAAGGAATAGGGTGGGAAGTACTCGACTGACTACGGCGTCCACTCTCACAGGATTCCTCCTCCGGCGGCCCGTTCAAGCTCCGCCAACTCACGATTCCAGTCGAAAAGGGCTTGGTGATACTCGATCTGGATGGATTGATAGGTTCTTCGGGCGTCGAGGTATTCGATAAGGGAGATCTCACCCTCCCGATAACTGATCTCTGCGATTTGCATGCTCATCTCGGCCTCCGCCAACAATCCTTCCTGAAACAGCTGCAGGGTTCGTTGGTGCATGAGGAGGTGGTTGTGGTGGATCATGAGAGCCGCCTCGATTTCCAGGCGGACTCCTTCCTGCTCGTGTTCGGTCTGACGAAGGGTCTGGCGCTCCCTCTCCACGGCGGCCCGGGAGAAGTTCCAGAGGGGGATCTGGAGTCCGATCCCGAGTTTGAAGATGTCGCCGTCCAGCTCCTGGGCTGATGTGGCGGACAGGGTCGGGCTCGGGAACCATCCGAATTGGCTGGCCTTCACCGATCGATCCGCTGCTTTCCGGTACCGGTCCGCCCTCTGAAGGAGGGGGTGCTGGGGAAGCAGCGCCTCAACCAGGCCATCGAAATCGGGAACCTGGAGGTCTGAACCCAACTCACCCTCCAGCCGGAAATCTTCCGGAAGGGCATGTCCCAGGAACATGTTCAAGTGTTTCCGGAACTGGTCCAGCTCCAACTCGGCACCCTGAACCTCGTTCTGCGCCCTCATGTGCTCGACCCGAAGCCGAATGGCTTCCAGGTCCCGTACCTCTCCCACCCGGGCTCGGAGTTCGATGAGATCTCTTACTTCCGCCAGGGCCTGTTCGTTGAGCTGGGCGAGGCGAACAAACTCGCCGAGGGACAAGATCCGAAAAAAGTGTTGCCGAATCTCATAGTCCACACCCAATGCACCGAAGCGTACATCCTCCGATGCGGCCTGGGCCTCCTCGTTCAAGGCCCCG
>CAYOVN010000130.1:0-10143 GCA_964407425.1 uncultured Gemmatimonadaceae bacterium | reverse complement strand
GCGTTCCCTTAAGCTTGCAGGCCTTTGGGGAGAGGTGAAGGATCGCCTCGATGCTTTGGGGAGCCTCCTGAGTGGTGGACAGCAGCAGCGCCTCACCATTGCAAGGGCCCTATCGCAGGAGCCTGAGGTCCTTCTCCTGGACGAGTTCTCCATCGCCGTTGATCCCGTCACCACCATGCGGATCGAAGACATTCTGAAGGAGCTCCGATCCGAAATGACCATCATCATGGTCACGAACCTCGTACAACAGGCTCGACGCCTTGCGGAGCGAACCGCCTTTTTCCTGAACGGGGAGTTGGTCGAAGTGGGTGACACTGAAGAGTTCTTCACAGGGACGGTGAAGGATACTCGGACCCGGGAATACGTGGAGGGGAAATTTGGCTAATTCCTCTTTCCTCGGGTCCCCCGGATCGGGCCAGGCAGCGATCGATGGAGAAGGGCCGGGCTCTCTGGCCATCGAGACCTACGGCCTGAACCTCTGGTACGGTGATTTTCAGGCCCTCTTCGATATCGAACTGAAGATCAAGCGAGGCCTGATCACGTCCCTCATCGGCCCATCCGGTTGCGGTAAGACCACCTTCCTCAGGAGCGTGAACCGGATTGTCGAGCGATTGGGATACGTCCGGACCACTGGAAGCGTGAAGGTTCTGGGCCAGGACATCTACGACGCGGCGGTCTCGCCCATCCAGCTGCGGAAGGAAGTGGGGATGGTTTTTCAGCGGCCCAATCCGCTGCCCCTCTCCATCAGGGACAACGTCCTTTTCAGTCATCGGATTCACCGGGGGAAAACCAAGGTTTCCCGGGCTGAGGAAGATGGAATCCTGGAAGAGGCTCTGCGAGAGGTGCTTCTCTGGGACGCTGTGAAGGACCGATTGCGCGATAGGGCGATCTCCCTTTCCCTCGAAGAGCAGCAGAAGCTTTGTATCGCCCGCCTGCTCCCGGTAAAGCCGGACCTTATCCTCATGGATGAGCCCTGCTCGGCTCTGGATCCGGCGGGGACGGAGGCGGTAGAAGACCTCATGTGGGAGCTCCGAGGGGAATACACCATCCTTATCGTCACCCACAACATGGCCCAGGCCCGGAGGGCCAGTGAGGAGACGATCTTCATGCTCATGGGGAAGGTCATCGAGCATGGATTGACCGACGACCTCTTCTTCACCCCGGAGCACAAAGAAACCGCCGACTACATCGAAGGTCGGTACGGCTGAGGCTTTCCGGCCGACCCTTGCGGTAAAAGCCCCCTTCCCGCCATCCTGCTCCATCCTCTCATCCTCACCGGATGCTTGTCCACAGTGGTTTTCCACGCCACGCCGGAGGCCCAGCATGGTTCGTATCATCCCCCGAGCACTGGCTCTGACCGCCCTCTTCGTTCTTTGCATCCAGAGCCTGACGGCCCAGACCACGCAGAATCTCAGTGTAGACCTCCAATGGAGGAACATCGGTCCTTCCAACATGGCCGGAAGGGTCACGGATATCGAAGGGGTCGTGTCCAACCCTAGCAGGGTAATCGTCGGAGCGGCTTCCGGGGGAGCGTGGCTCTCCAACAACGCCGGGACGACCTGGGCGCCCATCTTCGAGAACTATGGAAGCGGAAACATCGGTGACATCGCCATCTTCCAGCCGAATCCCGACATCATCTGGATCGGAACAGGTGAGTCGTGCACCCGAAACTCTGTGACCTGGGGTGACGGGGTCTACAAGTCCACCGACGGAGGGGAGACCTTCGTGAATGTGGGCCTCAGGGATACCCATCATATCAGCGAGGTCCTCACCCACCCCACCGACCCAGACGTGGCCTACGTGGCCTCTCAGGGGCATCTGTGGGGCTATACCGGCGAGAAGGGTATCTATAAGACCGAGGACGGCGGACGTACGTGGCATCTCCTTGCTGGCGGCCTCCCAGCCGATGGCCGGACGGGGGCTTCGGACCTGAAGATGGATCCAACGGACCCGAACGTTCTTTATGCGGCATTCTGGGAGAGGATCAGGATGCCCCACAGGTTCCTGTCAGGGGGGCCCAACGGCGGGATCTTCAAGTCCACCGACGGAGGGGAGAGCTGGACGAAGCTCACCGATGGGCTCCCTGATGGGGACACGGGGAAGATCGGCCTGGCGGTGTATCATTCCAACCCGGACATCCTCATGGCCATCGTGGAACACGGATTCCAGCCCACCCCGGGGGATCCGGCTTTTGTGGACATGACCCAACTGGGGACCGGGATGTACCGCTCCGAGGACGGTGGCGCTTCCTGGGAGTACGTTAGTCGGTTCAACAATCGGCCCTTCTACTATTCCCATATCTGGATGGATCCCCAGAACGATCAGCGTGTGTATGTTCTGTCCGGCTCGGCTCAGATCTCCGAGGACGGCGGTCGGACGTTCGACCGGTCCATGCAGGGAATCAGCGGGGACTTCCACGCCCTTTGGGTGGACCCCGCCAATTCGGACCAGTTCTACGTGGGGAACGACAAGGGAGCCTACGTCACATTCGACCAGGGCCACCACTTCATCATGTTCGACAACATGGACATCGGTGAGTTCTACGCGGTGACGGCCGACAACCGGGATCCGTACTGGGTTTACGGGGGGCTTCAGGACAACGGAAACTGGGGTGGCCCCTCCAACAGCCGGGATGTGAACGGGATCTTCACCGACCATTGGTTCAAATTCCACTCCGGTGACGGATTCCATACGACGGCGGATCCGAACGACTGGCGGACCGTCTATACGGAGTCCCAGGGAGGGAATATCCGGCGGTTGGATGCCGTCTTCCGGCAGCAAGGAAAGAGCATCAGCCCGACGCCCGCCACCATCATCAACTTCCAAGAGATGTTCCCGGATCTGGAAGTGGGCGGAAGGCTCCCGGCGCCGCGTTTCCGTTTCAATTGGTCCTCACCGCTGCGCTTGTCTCCTCACAACAGCAACACGGTCCTATTCGGCGGGAATCACCTTTTCAGGAGCCTGGACCGGGGTGACAGCTGGGAGATCATCAGCCCTGATCTCTCCACCAACGATCCGGATCTCACCAACCCCGAGAGTGGTGGCCTTACCAGGGACGTGACCAGCGCGGAGACTCATGCCACGATCATCACCCTTGCCGAGTCCCCAGTTCAGCCAAATCTCATCTGGGTCGGGACCGACGACGGCCGAATCCACCTGACCCGGGATGGGGGAGGCAGTTGGGCAGAGGTTGGGGTGAATATGCCCGATCCTCCTGCCGGCCTCTGGGTGAGTCGGGTCGAGCCCTCACATTTCCACGCCGGAACGGCCTACGTATCCATCGATGGGCATCGGTCGGATGAATTTCGTCCCTGGATTTTAAAGACCACAGACTTCGGTGAGAGCTGGACCCGGATCACCACCGGGATCCCTGACGGGAATCCCATCTATGTGGTCCGGGAGGACCCGAAGAACCCGAACCTGCTTTTCTCCGGTTCCGAGTTCGGCGCCTTCTTCACCTTGGACGGGGGGGAAACCTGGGCGCCGGTTGGGGTTGGCCTTCCCACCGTTGGAGTCCATGACCTGTTCATCCACCCCAGGGAAGGGGACCTGATCGCTGCCACCCACGGTCGGAGCGTATGGATCCTCGATGACGTCACCGCTTTGCAGCAGGTCACCCCAGAGGTCCGGGGTAGTGATCTTCACGTCTTCGAGCAGAAGACCGCCACCAAGTGGCAGGGCATCAGCAGGGGGGCCACCAGAGGTCACAAGCTCTTCATCGGTCGAAATCCCCTGACCATCGACCAGCAGGGACCTGGGAACTCTCCCCCGGAACTCCAGAATTCAGCTGCGATTCATTTCTGGATGAGGACCGGCGGTACAGCCACTGTGGAGATTTCCTCTCTCGACGGTTCCTACGCTGTCGCTCATGAAGTCCGGGGCCATGCCGGGGTGAACCGGTGGTTCTGGGACCTTCGTTTCCAGCCCTCGGCAGAGGAACAGGCCGCGTTCGAGGAAAGAATGGCTGAATTCCGGGCTAGAGCGGGTGCTGCGGGAGCGGGATTAAGAATGCGGGGGCCCCAGGGTAGCATCGCCGAAGCGGGAAGCTACCTGGTGCGGATCACCGCCGGTGGGAGGACGGTGGAAGGGACACTGGCGGTCCGGGACGATCCCGGAGTCCAGGGTGTACTGCCTAGCGTAAGGTGAATTTTATGACTACTGCGACTTGGATTACGATGATTGGGATATTGGGCTTTATCTGGGGCGGGTTTTCTATCGCCCTTCGGAAGGCCATCAAGAGCGAGGCTGAAAAGGAAGGGTGAGACTCGGAGCGGCGGTTCCCGCTCCGACATTTACGGTCAAACCCTCCACGCGACCGGGCCATGCGACGGGCGGGCGGGTTTTCTCATGGGACAACCTGTTTGGTCGGGGAGGCGGTGGGTTTTTTCATGAGAAACCCCGACCTTTTAAGCCCCCGGGTTTCTAGCCTCCCACTTCCGATTCGGCGATGACGTCCAGGTTGGGGAGCATTACGATCTCGATGCGGCGGTTCAGTCGCTGGCCGCCTTCGGTTTCATTGGTGGCCACGGGCTGGAACTCTCCGTAGGCGGCTCCTGAAACCAGCTCAGGGGAGACTCCCCGTTCTACCAGCAGTTTGACCACCGAGAGGGAGCGGCCCGCCGAGAGCTCCCAGTTCGTGGGGAACTGGGCGGTGGAGATGGGGTCGTCGTCCGTATGCCCCTCCACCTGGAAGGTTCGATCCGCGAACTCGCTCAAGACCGAAGCGATTTCTCCCAGGGTTTCCCGTCCGTCCCGTCCCAGATTGGCGCTGCCCGAAGCGAAGAGGATGTCCTGGGGGAGGTTGATGACCATCCGCCCGCGGACGATGGAGACGCTGAGTCTGCCTGCGTCGATGAGGGACCGGAACCGTCCCAAGACTTCTTCGTAGATGCGATTCCGTTCCCTGACTTCAGCCTCGATGGCGGCAAGCTGATCCAAACGGCCCTGAAGTCGTTGAGCTTCCGCCCCCCGGGCGTCGACCAGGTTCCTTGAGCGCTGGGTCTCCATTTGAGCCTCGGAGAGCTGCTCCTGGACCCGTATGGTCTCCCGCCGGGCTTCGCCGAGGTCCTCGATGACGCGATCCGATTCCACCTGAATTTCTTCCAGCTGGCCCCTGAGCCGGGCCTCCCGGTCATCACGCCGGGCCAGCTCTCTCTGGTACTCCTCGGCGATCTCTTCCTGTTCGGCCCGGGCGTCGGAGAGATCCTCCAGCGTTTGGTTGTGTGTGCCCTTCGTGACACAGCCGGTAAGAAGAAACAGCCCCGCCAGGACCAGGCCCCGTCCGAATCTCGTCAAACTCACAATGTCCTCCTGATTTCTGCTATTTGATCGTTCACCATAAAGTCTCCCCTTCTTTTGCCTGGGCCGCAAGGCGGGCCGGGTCGGTCCAGGGCCCCACCTTGCGGACCCATCCCTCTTGTTGACACCTTTGGCCGTTCCGGCATAGCCCCAATTTGTGACTCGAGCCCCGACGGCGAACGTGCCCAAACGCACCGATCTACAATCGATCCTTATCCTGGGCTCTGGGCCCATCATCATTGGTCAGGCCTGTGAGTTCGACTACTCGGGGACCCAGGCGGTCCGAGCCCTGAAAGAGGAGGGGTACCGGGTAATCCTGGTGAACTCGAATCCGGCCACCATCATGACGGACCCGGATCTGGCCGACCGTACTTACATCGAGCCCCTGACTCCGTCCTGGGTGGAGAGGGTCATCCTGAAGGAAAACCCCGACGCCCTCCTGCCGACCATGGGGGGGCAGACGGCCCTCAATCTCGCCCTTGAACTCCACGACCGGGGGTTTCTCGAAGAACACGGGGTTGAACTCATCGGGGCGAACGCCCGATCCATCCGAATGGCGGAAGATCGGGAAGAATTCACGAAGGCCATGCATCGGATCGGCCTGGCGGTTCCCCTCGGCGGCTTCGCCCGGACCATGGACGAGGCAACCATCATCGTAGAGGACACGGGTTATCCGGCCATCATCCGGCCCTCGTTCACCCTCGGGGGAACCGGTGGTGGGATCGCTTACAACCTGGAAGAGTTCGAAGCCCAGGTTCGGAAGGGTTTGGACGCGTCTCCCACCACCGAAGTCCTGATCGATCGCGGGGTCCTTGGGTGGAAAGAGTACGAGCTGGAGGTGGTGAGAGACGGGGCTGACAACGTTATCGTCGTATGCTCCATCGAGAACTTCGATCCGATGGGAGTTCATACTGGGGATTCCATCACGGTTGCTCCGTCCCAGACGCTCTCCGATGTGGAATACCAGGTCATGCGGGACGCGGCAATCGCCATCATCCGGGAGATCGGAGTAGAGGCAGGGGGATGTAATATCCAGTTCGCCGTGAACCCCGAGGACGGCGAGCTCCTTGTGGTGGAAATGAACCCCAGGGTTTCCCGGTCCTCGGCATTGGCATCCAAAGCCACCGGGTTCCCCATCGCCCGGGTCGGAGCGAAGCTGGCCGTGGGATTTCGCCTCGATGAACTTCCCAACGATATCACCAAGACTACCCCGGCTTCCTTCGAACCGGTGCTGGACTACGTCGTGGTGAAACTCCCTCGTTTCGCTTTTGAAAAGTTCCCGGAGGTCGACCCGGTACTGGGCGTCCAGATGAAGGCGGTGGGAGAGACCATGGCTGTGGGTCGGACGTTCCGTTCGGCCTGGCAAAAGGGGTTCAGAGGTTTGGAGATCGATCGTCACGGGTGGGTCATCGGGGAGCGCCTGAAGGACGATGGCCTCGAATCCGATGATCCGGAGAGCCTCCTGGCGGCCATGCGGAGGCCCAAGGCCGAACGCCCATTCCAGCTGAAGAGGGCGCTCGAGGCAGGGGTTAGCCATGACGACCTCTTTGAGGCCACGAAGATCGATCCCTGGTTCCTCGACCAGCTAGGCCAGATTGTCGAGACGGAACGTTGGTACAGGGATCTGGGGGAAGTGGGGCCGGAAGACCTCCGGTTAATGAAGCGGGAGGGATTCAGTGACCTTCAGCTGGCGGAACTCCGGGGGGAGGAAGAGGCTGAGGTCAGAGCCCGAAGATGGGATCTGGGAATCCGACCGACCTACAATGTGGTGGACACCTGTGCGGGAGAGTTCCCGGCAGCTACCCCCTACTACTACTCCTCCTATGAGTCGGAGAATGAATCCATCCCTTCCGATCGGGAGAAGATCATCATTCTCGGAAGTGGTCCGAATCGTATCGGGCAGGGCATCGAGTTCGACTACTGTTGTGTTCAGGCCGTTATGGGTCTGAACGAGGCCGGGTTCGAGACCATCATGATCAACTCCAACCCTGAAACCGTATCCACCGACTTCGACGTAAGCGACAAGCTCTATTTCGAGCCACTGACTCTGGAGGATGTGCTGGAAATCATCCATCTGGAGAAACCGAAAGGGGTCATCGTCCAGCTGGGAGGACAGACTCCCCTGAAACTTGCGAAAGCCCTGGAAGAGTTGGGGGCGCCCATCATGGGCACCTCCGTCGAGGCCATCGACAGAGCCGAAGATCGTGAGCGGTTCGCAGAAGTTTGTGAACGGGTTGGGGCGAAGGTCCCGAATAACGGGATCGCCACAAGTGAAGAGAAGGCTCTCCAGGTAGCGGAGGCCATTGGATATCCCATTCTGGTTCGCCCCAGCTACGTGTTGGGAGGACGGGCCATGGAGATCGTATACGATTCGGGGTCCCTGGAGGGGTATTTCCGGCGGGCAGTAAGAGCATCCCCGGATCACCCCGTCCTCATCGACTCATTCCTCGAGGACGCCTTCGAAGCCGACGTTGATGCCCTTTCCGACGGCAAGGACGTGGTGATCGGCGGCATCATGCAGCACATCGAGGATGCAGGGGTCCATTCCGGTGACTCGGCCTGTGTCCTCCCTCCATACCTTCTGTCTGCCGAAGAACTTGATGTGATCCGGGACCTGACCAGGAAATTCGCCCTGGAGCTCGGGGTGGTTGGGCTGGTGAACGTTCAGTTCGCCATCAAGGACGGGGAGGTGTTTGTTCTGGAGGTGAACCCCAGGGCTTCTCGAACCATACCTTTCGTGGGGAAAGCCACGGGGGTCCCGCTGGCCCGACTCGCGGCCAGGGTTATGGCCGGAGAGCCACTGGCCGATTTGAACGTTCCAGCGGAACCGAAGGTCAATGGTGTTGCGGTAAAAGAGGCTGTGTTTCCCTTCGACCGGTTCGAAGTTGATACCCTCCTGGGCCCGGAGATGAGGTCCACCGGAGAGGTCATGGGGATTGATGATTCCTTCGCTATGGCCTTCGCCAAAGCTTCGAAAGGCACGGGGAACGCCGTCCCGGTACGAGGGGGAGCCCTGGTCGTAAGCGTCAATGACCGGGACAAGCCCACGGTCACCCCCATCATCAGGCGTCTCTTCGACATGGATTTTGAAATCTTCGCCACCAAGGGCACCCACCGGTACCTCACCAGCCTCGGCATTGCCAGCAGCCGGATCTTCAAGGTGGGGGAGGGGCGGCCCAACATCGTTGATCGGATCGTATCGGGGGAGGTAGGCCTTCTGATCAACACCCCATTGGGGAAGAAATCCCAATACGACGACTATGCTATGCGCCGGGCAGCCATCACCCACAACGTTCCGTATCTCACGACCATGTCCGCCGCCAACGCCGCATGCGATGCTTTGATTGCCCTTCGCAGTCGTACTCCGGAGGTCCGGGCCATTCAAGACCGAATCGCGGGCATCCGATAGCCGGGGCCGAGGACCTGAACCCATGACCGTAGACGGCACCCCCTCCATTCCCAACCCCAGGACCGGGTTCCTCCTTCATCCGGCTTCGGCCCTCCACGACACGGGCTGGGGGCATCCCGAACACCAGGGCCGTATGAGGTACCTGGCTTCGGCGGTGAGCAAGGATATGCTCGCCCTCCATGACAAGGTCGCTCAGATGGAGACCCGATCCGCCACCGAGGAGGAGATCCTCCGGGTTCATGACAGGGACCTCCTGGAGAAGATTCAGGAGGCGGTGGACAGGGCCCTTGAAGAGGAACGGTCGGTCCCCCTGGATTCCGACACCCTGGTGTCCGGAGCATCCTGGGATGCGGCTGCGGGCAGCTCCGGGGCCGTATTGACCGCCGTTGACGCCATGTCCAAGGGGCTGATCGACAACGCGTTCATCGGAACCCGGCCCCCGGGCCACCACGCCAACGCCTCGAAGGCCATGGGTTTCTGTCTCTTCAACCATGTTGCAGTGGCCGCCCGGTACATCCAGGACCAGGGGTTGGGGGATCGAGTCCTGATCGTTGACTGGGACGTCCACCACGGGAATGGGACCCAGGATATCTTTTACCAAGACGGGAGCGTCTTCTATCTGTCGCTCCACCAGTTTCCTCATTTCCCCGGAACTGGGCGTGAGGACGAGATGGGTGAGGGGCAGGGGAAGGGGACCACGTTGAACGTCACTCTACCCCCGGATACCCCTCGGGAAGTTTATGGGGACCAGTTTTCCAAGGCCCTGGAGACAGCCAGGGCGAAGTTCAGCCCGGATTTTGTCCTGGTGTCGTCGGGTTTTGATGTCCTGAGTGGGGATCCCCTGGGAGGCCAAAACGTAGAACCCGTGGACATCCACGGATTCACCCGGGAGGTGATGGGCCTGGCCGACGACACGGCTGAAGGCCGTATCGTCGTACTCCTGGAGGGTGGCTACGTCCCGGCCCGGGTCGGAGAAGGGGCGGTAGCGGTCCTCCGGGCTCTGGCGGGCCTCGAAGCCCCATGAGGCTCCCCCTGCCCTCCCACCCCGTGGCCCTTTGGGTCGGGTCGAGGGTAGATTGACTCATAACCATGCTGCGCTCTCCAGAGTGATTCGGCTCGGAGATCGATCCTGATTCTTTCCAAGGCGGCCCATGTTACGTAGCCGGATAGGCCTTTTCCTCCTCGTCTTTTCGATTCTCCCAGGCTCTTTTCTGGAAGCCCAGGATGGGGAATCTCCAGGGGATCTTCTTCAATCCCACCCGGAAGGGGAGGTTGCCATCAGCCGCCTGAAGTCACCGTTTTGCCCCGGGTTGATGTTGGAGGTGTGTGCTCATCCCGATTCCAAGGTTCTCCGGGATACGCTTCAAGCCATGGCTCACGACGGGGCCTCGGCGGATAGTCTCGTGAGTTGGATGCTCGGAGCGTATGGGGAAGAA
>CAYOVN010000129.1:0-10178 GCA_964407425.1 uncultured Gemmatimonadaceae bacterium | reverse complement strand
CTCGACCGGTAGCCCCAGTTCATCGATGGCGAACTGACTGCTCCCATTGAGGCACACCAGGGTTCCCCCGTTCTGTACGAACTCATCCAGAGCCCGGACACCCTCGGGCCCGATTCCACCAACGTACCGGGGGTGGATGGTTCCCGTTCGATGGCCCCCCAGGATAGTCCGTGCCCCGTAGTCAGCCAGGATGATCACGTCCAGGCGGTCCCCCAGGGATCCGGCTTTGATGTCGGCGTTTCTTAAGCTCACGGGATCGAAGCCGTACTGCTCCAGCATCCAGCGGGTCCAACCTTCGTCCATGCTGGCCTGCCATGGGCGGAATAGGCCGATTCGCGGAGGGGGCAAGACGGCTCCGGCGCTTCCCGCTCCGAATGCCCGGAGGTTGAGATCGCCCACGAGCCCCTCAGCCGCCGATCCATTCAGCCCGCTGATGATGAACCTTCCCCCCGAGTCCGGATCGTCACCCTGGGGAGGGGCGGCCAGGTACCGAACGGAGCCTCCGGACTTCCAGGCTCTGTTTACGGCCCGGAAGGCGTTGTTCTGCGATGGGCTCACGGAGAAAGTCGACCCGCCACCCCGGATCCGGCCGGGAAGGGGGACGATCCCTGCTGCCACCGTGTCGCTGTTGAACCCCAGCCCGGGGGGACTGTCGAAGTGGGCGGCATCGTCTGCCTCGGCCATCTCCCCGGTGCTCTCCCAAGCCAGGACTTCACCCCGGACCGGGGTCATGGCGTTCCGGATTTCCTGGGAGAGGGGTTCGGATGCCTCGTACACCTTGATTCCGAACTGGAGGGGCAGGGTCCATCCCGAAACGTCGTAGGGCCGTTTCGGCGGCCCCCCCTGGTACTCCCGGAGGTCCGGGTACTCCTGGACTTCGAATAGTGTCCGCACCAATGCGGAGAACTCCTGGTCCATGGGAATGACCCAGGTCCCGGCTGGGTGCGTCTTTCCCTGGTACTGGACGGGGACCTCGAGTTGGGAGACGCGGACCCCGTTGAAGGCCAGACGTCTCAGGAGTTCCACCGGAGCCACCGGGTCCCTCTGATCTTGAGGGATGAAGTAGGCGTAAGGGGGGGCATCGGTGTGGCGCTGAATGGCATCCCGACCAGCCTGGTACCGGTTGTAGAGGAGGTCGAATTTGAACTTGGCCGCGAAGTCCAGCACCGCGATGGAGGCTGTCTCCATGTACTCGACAGCGTCACGGAGGCGCCACCACCCACCGGGCCAGGGGCTGGAGTAAAGGGATTTGGGTCGCAGATCCTGACCGTTGGCCATCACCTCGGAAGGGCTGTAGAAACGGGGAGTCGCAGAACCGCCGGCGGTTTCGGTCCAGAAGGCCGCAGCGTTCTGGAGCATGGGCAGGTAGTCGATGTACCCCGGATACCAGGCGTCGAAGACCCCCATGTGGGTAGCCCCCACCTGACCCCTTTCCTCAAGGGCCTGGGCCATGAGCATGCCCATGGTGTTCACCGTTCTGGCCATGAGGGGGTGGACACGGTTCCCCACGGGTTCTTCAAAGGGGGGCAGCCAGATACGGGTGGGGAAGGGGGCCGACTGATGGTGCACGAATACGATCTGAGGTTCCCACTCCCGCCAGGTTCGGCCAATGACCCGGGACTCCACCATGTTCAGCATGTAGGAGTCCCTGTTGTTGTCGTGGCCGACGTACATCTGGTACAAATCGGGCATGGACGACGTCTCGTACGGTGTCCCTACGTTGGACATGTACCAGTCGGCCACCTTGGTTTGGCCATCTGGGTTTAGGGTAGGCCAAAGCATAAAGATGACGTTGTCGAAGATGGCCTGGATCTCCGGGTCGTCCCCTCCGGTAAGGAGGTCGTAGGCCAACTGGATGGTGTGCTGGTGGGCTGCAGATTCGGAGGCGTGAACGGCACCATCGATATGGACAATGGCTTTTCCCTCCGCCGCCAGTTCCCTCGCTTCGGTGTCCGAAAGGTCGGCCGGGTGGGCCAGCCGGTAGGAGATTTCACGATAATGCTCCACCTGGGCCAGGTTCTCCGGGGATGAAATCAGGGCCAGGTAGAAAGGCCTGCCCTCCGAGGTTCTCCCAACGTCCACCATACGGAGATGATCAGAGGCCTGATCCAACTGTCGGAAGTACTCGATGGACTGCTCGTACGTGGCCAGCTTGAAGTCATCACCGGGTCTGAAGCCCAGGACGGATTCGGGGGAGGGGATGACTTCTTCCCCGGTCCTGGAGGAAGCTCCGGCTGTTGACTGTGCCATAAGGTCAACATGGCCAGCCGCGCAGAAGATAAGCAGCAGCAGCATATGGCCCAGTGCAATTCTCAAGGCACCTAGGGAGTCCAAGGAGAGGGTGGATCTCATGGGGAGTGCTTCCTGATCGTAGTTGGGTTCTCCGGCAACATGGCCGTTTCGTACTCCATTCTCCGGCGTTTCTGCCAACCTACCCCATCCGTTCGGGGTGCGCATGGTTGGCGTTGTATTTGAGCCAAAGCATTCTTCCACTCCCCGATCCGGCGTTAGTTTTCCTTGGAAAGCACTTCGAGGACTCTTCCAGGTGGTTTGAATGAACCGGACCAACCAGCTTTTTTCCCAGCCGACCCGACCAGGCCTTCTGGTCTCGGCCCTCACTATTTTCTGTTTCGGAGCCTGTGAAGCTCCCGAACGAGATGCTGTTTCGGAACCGGCTGAAGCCTCCGTAACGCCCGCCCGAATCGTTGCCATCGGCGATCTCCACGGCGACCTGGAGGTATCCCGGACGGCTCTGCGTTTGGCCGGGGCTATCGATGCCAGCGATCATTGGATCGGGGGCGACCTGGTGGTCGTCCAGACCGGTGACATCCTGGACCGGGGTGACGGCGAGGCCGAAATCATCGAATTGTTCCAGCGCCTGAAGGCGGAGTCTGCAGAGGCTGGGGGGGCCGTCTACGTGCTTAACGGCAATCACGAGCTGATGAACTCCTACATGGATTTCAGATACGTGACGGAAGGTGGATTCGAGGATTATGGTGGTGAGGTGGAGTTCGACCCCGCCGATTCGGTCATGGCTTCCCTCGACCCCTCTCAGCGGGGAAGGGCTTATGCGGCCGGGCCGGGAGGCTCCCTCGCCCGGGTGTTCAGTGAACAGACCGTTCAGGTGATCGTGGGCAGAACGCTCTTCGTCCACGCCGGAATCCTCCCAGAGCACGTCGATATGGGGCTCGATAGCATGGAGGCTGCCGTTCGGTCCTGGTTGCTTGCCGAAGCTCCCCAACCCGAATGGATCAGAGGCGATCGGAGTCCCGTCTGGAACAGAGTTTACTCCAGCGAACCCACCCTTGAGAGTTGCATGACCCTCGACACGGTTCTGGCACGACTCGACCTGGATCGGATGGTCGTAGGGCACACCGTCCAGGAAGCTGGGATTACCGCCTATTGTGGTGGCCGCGTCTGGTGCATCGATGTGGGGCTGGCGGCCCATTACGGGGGGGTCCCCGAGGTCTTGGAGATCCGGGGTGATGCGGTCAGATCCTTGCGCTGACTATTCTTCCTTTGTTGATTTTCCCGTCTAAATCGATTTTCCGGTTTCTCCGGTTTGGTCCGGAGTCACCCATGAACCTGGAGATGTGAGCATGTCCGCTGACAAGGCTGTTTGTCTGGTTTGTAAAAGGGACTCGGATGAGATCCCTCTGATTTCTTTCGAATACAAGGGGTCGGGGCTTTTCATCTGCCCTCAGCACCTTCCCGTCCTTATCCACGATCCTACGAAACTGGCAGAAGTTCTTCCTGGTGCAGACGGGTTCCAGGCGGCCGACCACAACGACTGAGGAAAAGGGTGGCTACCCGGGTCGTCTGGGTAGCCATGCAACTTCTCGACACAATTTCGCGTTTCAACGGTATAGGGTAAGTGACGCGGGCGGTCGATAACCCCTTCTGTTCCCCCCAAAACCATACCACTGCTAAGACAGAGTGCGGAGAAACCCTTTGTTGTTTTCGAGGTTCTTCGTCGTTCAGGGGAACTTGACCCATTGCTTTTTCATAGAAAAAGTTTCACTACCGCCCCTAACCTCCTTTGAGGGGAGACACGATGTGGCTAGGTAGTCTGATAGGTGAACTCCACCGACGCTCCGTGTGGCAGGTACTCGGGGGTTATGCGGTGGTGGCGTGGATAATCCTCCAGCTGGCGGAGGTCTTGGAAGGGTTCATCGGTCTGCCTCTCTGGTTCGGACGGGCCATCGTTGTTGTGGTGCTCCTCGGGTTTCCGGTTTTCCTGGTTACGGCCCTCACTCAGGGAGGTCTGAAGAAGAGCGAGGAGGGTAGGAACCGCTACAGCGACCGAGCGGACGGGATCAATGGATCCTTTTCATCTTGGCAGCTACTGGAGAGCAACCCGTTGAGAAATGCCCTCGGGTATGTATTCACCTGGAGAAACGCCATCCTCGGTGGCCTGGTCATGGCCGTGCTCCTGACCATCGGGACTGCCGGTTATTCAGGTTTACGGTCTGCGGGAATTGGGCCTCTCGGCTCATTGGTGGCAAAAGGTGTTTTCGAAACCAACAGAAACCTGATTGTCTCCGAGTTTGAGGATAGGACCCTGGAGGGGACCCTGGGTGAGATGGTTTCGGCAATCTTCCGAACCGATCTGAGCCAATCCAGTGTGGTTCATGTGCTTGACGCGGGAGAGCTCTCTCAACTCCTAATCGGAATGCAGCGAGATCCGAAGGAGCCCCTAACCCACGATGTGGCGGTTGAACTCGCTCAGCAGGAGGGCATTGAGGCTGTCATCTCCGGTGAGGTCATCCCCCTGGGATCAGGAGTCGTGATCTCCGTTCGGTTGGTTGCGGTCGGTTCGGGGGAGACGCTTGTGCCCCTCACGGAGACGGCTAGGACCGTCGAAGCCGTTCCCGACGCCGTAGGTCGTCTTTCTGTCAAACTCCGCGAGCGGATCGGGGAGTCCTTCCGGAGCATCCAGGGGGAATCGCCTACCTCTGGGTGAATCCGCCCTCTCCCACCCCGAGCCTTTCGCCTTGTTTTGAAGTACATTGCCCCCTGGCGATCGCCCGACCCATGGCCCTTCAGGGAGTTCTTCCATGCGTAGTTTCCGACTCGGTTTCTTCCAGGTTTCGATTCCGGTCTTCACGACCCTTCTTCTCCTCCCCCTGGCTGGGCTCCATGGCCAGCGATCCGAGCCCCTGAAAACCCCTTTGTCGGAGGAGATGTTGGCCCTTTTCACCAATGAGATCAGTGGCCAGATGGCGTTCGACAACATGGTGAAACTCGCTGGAGCCCCCTGGCTCAGGGATGAGGCCGAGCTGACGGGGGAAGGGAATTTCTACGAGTCGGAAGAGATCTATCGTATGGCTCAGGCCTACGGGATCGAGACCGTTCGCTTTGACCGGTACGAAGCCCCGGGGACCTTCGACTACCCCCTGGAAGGGGAGCTTTGGGTCGATGGTAGAAGGATGGCCAGAATCCCCGCTGCCGCCGCCCTCGTGGCCAGCGGCACCAGGACCGGAGAGGTGGAAGGCCCCCTCTTGTATGTCCCCCAGGTTCCGGATGATCAGGTTCCGGCTTTTGCGCAGGCCATCGCCGCAGCCCCAGAGCAGTATCAGGGAGCCGTGGCCCTCATGTGGTCCCACCCCAGGGGAGCCCTGTTCCAGGCCTTGGATGAGGCGGGGGTTCGCGCCGTGATCAGCTTCGGCTCAAGGGAGCGGTACTTCGACCCGGACCAGGTGGTGTACTCCAGGGGCAGCTACGGACAGGGTGACAACCTATCCATGGGCTTCACCGTCTCCTGGCGGGAATGGTCGGAGATGCTGGAGGACGTTCAGATGGGGAGGACGGTCCAGATCAAGGGTCGGGCCGTGATGGAGACGTATCCGAACCGTTTCGAGACCGTGTACGCCTGGATTCCCGGCACAGAACCGGAGTTGCCCGGGGTCGTCTTCACCGCCCACCTCTTCGAGGGTTTCACCAAGCGGGGTGCCAACGACAACATGGGCGGCCCGGCCATCCAGTTGGAGATCGTCAGGGCCCTGAACGACCTGATCGCCTCGGGCCAGCTTCCCCAGCCTCGGCGAACAATCCACTTCGTATGGCCGAACGAGATCAGCGGAACCTATGAGTTCCTGAAGCGGGACCCCGCCCTGGTGGAGAAGCTTTCCATCAACATCAACATGGACATGGTCAGTGAGGGTCTTCGAAACGCAAATAGCTGGTTCACCATGAGCGAGACGCCGGCACAGCTCGCTTCATACTATGATGGACTCGCTGCGTCGATTCTGAACTATGTCTGGAGGACAAACGACATCGTCTACCTCTCAGGGGCACCCCGAGGTCGACCCGGCGGTCAATATTTCCCCATCCCCATGTGGGAGAAGAACGGTTCCCGAGATGCCTTCCGGTTCTTCATTCACGAAGCCACGGGGGGGAGCGACCACATCGTCTTCAACAACGCCTCGGTAGCGGTTCCCGGCATCGAGTTCTTCACCTGGCCGGACCAGTGGTACCATGCCGATACGGACACCCCGGACAAGGGTGATCCTACCGAAATGAGGCGGGTGGCGTTTATCGGGGCGACCTCGGCCTGGGTCTCGGCGAACCTGGAGGACCAGATGGTTCCAGATCTTCTGGATGCCGTGTCGGACTTCGGGTACAACCGGTTGGCGGAGCGTGGGCTTCCAAAGGCTTTGGAGGTGCTCGAAACCGGAAACGGCGGGAACAGGGCTGCCTCGGCGGCAGCGGCCCTCAACGTCATCGACGCTGCGGTAGCCAGAGAGAAGGATGCCGTCCGGTCGATCCACGACATTCATACGGGGAGCCGGAGTGCTCGGGGGTTGGTGGATGAAGAGATGGCTTCCTGGGATGCCTACGGCGAGGCTCTAAAGGCTTTCCTCCTGGAGACCGCCTTGGCGGGTGGGGCAGGCGTCCTCCAGATTCCTGAACCTTCGGCAGCCGAGCTGGCTTTCGATAGAGTGGTCCCGAGGCTGGGGCCTGGTATCCGAGGCCAGGAGTTCAACATGGGCCGTTACGACCGGGCGCAGTCCTATTTCCAGGAACACCCGGGAATTCTGCAGGATGTGGGCCTCAGCAATGGCCAGACCCAGCAGATTTTGAACTATGTGAATGGCCAGCGGTCTGTTCTTGTCATCAGGAATCGGGTGGCCGCCCAGACGGGAGAAGAGATCACCGTGGACCAGGTAGCCCAGTACCTGGAGATTCTTGAAGAGATCGGTTGGATTGAACTGCAGGAAGGAAACTGATGAGACGAAAGGACTTTTTGAGGGTCACCGCCGCCGGGTCGGCTCTTCTCGGCGCACCGGGTTGGATGTCAGCTTGTGCCGACTGGCCCGGGTCGGGTCCGAAGGCCCCTCTTGATGTGGCTGAGGCGGTAGGCGCCTGGCTCATGTCGGTATCACGAGAGGAGCGCCGGTCCCCAACCTGGCCCATGGTGCCAGCGGAAGGGGAGGCTGCCTCATTGAACCTCTATTCGGGCACGCCCGGTGTGATCCTCTTCTTTCTGGAGCTCCACCACGCCACGGGGAATCCCGATTATCTCAAAACGGCCCTGGAGGGTTCGTTTCTCCTGCAGGGGGCCTACCTGGAAGGGCCGGGATGGGCGAGGGCTGCCGGAGTGTCCCCCGACGATCCCACCCTGATCGATTCCGGGCTCTACACGGGACAACTGGGAGCCGCCTTCGCCCTGTCCGAAACCGCCCACGCCTCCGGCGGTCAGATCGATCCCATGGGATCCATGATTCTGTTCGATGCTGCCATGGTTATGGCCCAGGAGACAGGTGGGGGTGTCGCCTGGTACGAGGAAGATTCCGATACGGCCAGTTACGACATCATCAGCGGGAGCGCCGGGATCGGGCTGGGCCTCCTCTATTCGTATGAACGTCTCGATTTCATGGAGATGCTTGAACCGGCGGTTCGGGCCGGTCGATACCTCATCGAAAAGGGCCGGCCGGTGGGGGACGGCCTGAAGTGGCCCATCTCCGAGTCCAATCCCCGGCTCTATCCCAACTTCTCCCACGGAACGGGGGGTGTGGCCTATTTCCTGGCTCGCCTTGCCGAGGTAACGGGAGAGCAGGAGTTCCTGGATGCCTCCATCCAAGGTGCCCGGTATCTCCAGTCCGTGGCCCGCTGTCAGGATGACGGATGCATGGTGTTCCACCATGAACCCGGAGGAGAGGAGCTCTTTTACCTGGGCTGGTGTCACGGTCCCGTGGGCACGTCCCGGCTCTTTCAGCAGTTGGCCCAGGTGACGGGAGATTCGGAATGGAAGGACTGGGTCCTGCGGGGGGCGACGGCTCTCCGGAGTCAAGGAATACCCGGCATCAGGACGGAGGGGTACTGGAACAACGTAAGCCAGTGTTGCGGTGATGCCGGAGTTGGGGACTTCTTCCTTTCTCTGGCGGCGGAAACCGGCGACCAGAGCCACCTGGCATTCGCACAGGAACTGGCGGACTACATTCTGGGGGAAGCTACTGAAGCCGAGGCAGGGTTGAATTGGAACCAGGCCGAGAACCGCACCCAGCCGGAGTTTCTCCAGACCCAAACCGGTTGGATGCAGGGTGCCGCGGGAGTTGGCGCCTTCTTCCTCCATCTGGATGGAGCCCAAAAAGGGCGGGCTCCGCTCATCCGTTTCCCCGATTCCCCCTGGCTGGGCTGACGAGGGTCCAGTTGCCATGAACGATACCCGAACTCTCGGCCTGGCCCTATCCGGCGGGGCGGTTCTGGGGTGTGCTCACATCGGGGTCCTCCAGGCCTTCGACGAGGCGGGGATACAGGTCACCCATTTGACCGGGACCAGCATGGGCGCCCTGGTTGCATCTCTTTACGCCTTTGGCCTGTCGGGGAAGGAGATCGCCGGAATCACGGAAGCCCTTCGGTGGCCCCATGTCACCCGACCCTCCCCGGCCCGCCTGGGCCTCCTGTCCCAAGACAAGCTGAAGAAGACTCTCAGGAAGCATGTCGGTGACGCCCGTATAGAGGATGCCCGGATCCCCCTCGCCATGGTTGCGACGGACATCAGCACTGGGGAAAAGGTGGTGCTAACCCAGGGTGACCTGGCCGTAGCCGCCTGCGCCAGTGCTTGCTTCCCAGGCATCTTTGTTCCTGTGGAGTGGGAAGGCCGGCTCCTGGTGGACGGCGGTCTGGTTGAAAACCTACCCCTGTCCCCACTCCGGGATTGGGGGGTGGAACGAATCGTTGGCGTTGATGTCTACCTGGGCATGACCTTCCACCGGCCCGCCAGGTTGCTGGACCTGATCAAGAACGCTGTGGACATCGTGCTGGCCCAGGCGTCCCAGAAAGAAGTCGAAGGCGTGGATCTTCTGATCGCCCCGGATTTGAAGGCGTTTAGTTCCACGGATTTCAAACACGCACCGGCTCTGGTGGATGCCGGCTATCGGGCGGCAATGGAGGCTTTGGATCAGGCGGATCTCTGAGGCCCGACCGGGCTTACGCCGCGCTGGGTCGGCACCAGGAAGCCGTAGCGACCTTCGAGGAATATTTGGAGGCGCCCGTGCTCTTCCGCCTCGGGTGGAGGAGCTCAGGGAGGCTCTTGGTAGGGTGGGGGGGAGCTTGAGCCCCTATCCCTTCGGCCTCATCAGCTCCTGATACGGTGGGAAGTCCCAGAGTGACTGGAAGTCCAGTTCGGCGTGAAGCCCTGGCCCGTAGTATCTCCCCTGTGCCAGAGCCTCTCGAATCAGAGTGACCGCGCCATCCTTGTCTCCCAACAGGGAGGCAATCCTGGCCCGCCACAGGGTGTGTTGGCCCCGAACATACGGCTGCTCGAAATTGAGCAGTAGATCAGCAATCTGGTCTGCACCTTCTACGTCCCCCTGCCGGGCGGCGATAACACCGAGGTAACCCAGGTAGTCGAGGGTCTGGGGAGATTCCACCGCGAGTTCAGTGAACAAACGCTCGGCTTCATCTACTCGGCGATCCAGATAGAGCGTTCGTGCAAGATCAAAACGCCCCGACTCACTTCTGGCGTCATCCGGAGATCTGCTGTCGTGCCACTCGTAAGCCCGGCGTAGCACCTCTCTGGCTTCTTCGGAGTAACCGTGAACCGCCATTTCCCTGGCCGCCGTGCGGATCACGTCGCTGGGGGTCAATCCGCGCTCTGGCCGTAGAGTAAGGGACTCCAGGATACGTTCACTCAGTGCTTCGATGTCGCCCAGGCCGGCGAGGGCCCGGACCTC
>CAYOVN010000128.1:0-10244 GCA_964407425.1 uncultured Gemmatimonadaceae bacterium | reverse complement strand
GTCGGGGGTCGCCAGAAATTCGGCCGGTGGCCTCCTAGGATGAGCCTCTGGCCTAGGAAGGTGTAGTCCAGGATCTGGCCTTCTTCGAGGTCGAACACCATCTGAAAATCAGTTGCTTCACCTTTCAGAATCAGGTGAGACCCGTCCACGACGGGAGTGATCTTCGCCGACCGGTAGAGGTCGGCTCCCTTTCGTGGTTGATCCACCGGAAGACGGAACTGTTCCCAAGCCAGAAGGTGACCCTCGGGGAGCACACCCAGGGGCTCCTTCAACAGGAACTCAACTTTGATGAAGGCTTCCTCCCCGGGTCGGTCTTCGGTCCCCGGGACACGCAGCCGTACACGGGTGGAAGAGTGGGGAGGGGTGTCGATGCCATTCACCGTGTCCACGGCCAGAATGTTCGGCCCCTGGGAGGTTGTGACCACCATCTCCACCCGGTCCAGGTCCAGGAAATCGAAACGATTGAAGACCTCCAACTCCAGTGTTTCCTCCGGCCGCCAGTTGCCGGTCTCGATACCGGGGGCCTTCACTGTTATGGGCTGGTAAACCTTGCGTACCTCCCAGGCGTGGGGGTTCAAGGCCCGGTCGGGGGTCACGAGGCCGTTTACGGAGAAATTTCCGGCGCCAAGGTCCCCGCCGAAATCATCTCCATAACCCCAGTAGGTTTCCCCTTCGATTTCCACGGGGAAAGCCTGGTCCACCCAATCCCAAATGAACCCGCCCTGGAGATGATCGTGGTCGTAGATGATCTTCCAGTATTCGGCGAGGTTTCCCACCGAATTTCCCATTGCATGGGCATATTCACAGAGGATGAGAGGTCGAGTTCGGGGTGAGCTACCGTAGCTGTCCAGGATGTGGACTCTGGAGTACATGGGGAAGAAGACATCTGTGTGTGGCCTCAGATCGGCCATTTCGTAGACCACCGGCCGAGACGGATCCCGGTCCTTGGTCCACCGGTAGAGTTCCTCGAAGTTGATGCCGTCCCCCGCCTCATTCCCCATGGACCAGAGGATCACCGACGGGTGATTCTTGTCCCGCTCCACCATTCTCCTCATGCGGTCCAGGTGGGCGGGACCCCAATCCGGTAAGCCGGCCAGGGTCGAGTCGGGATGATAGCCCGTGCCGTGGCTTTCGATGAATGCCTCGTCCACCAGATACAGCCCATGCTCGTCGGCCAGCTCGTACCATCGAGGGTCGTTGGGGTAGTGGCTGGTCCGGACAGCATTGATGTTGAGTTCTTTGAGGAGACGGATGTCCTGGAGCATCAGCTCCTCGGACATGGTTCTCCCGGACCACGGACTATGCTCGTGCCGGTTGACTCCTCGTAGAGTGATTGGCTGGCCGTTGACCTGAAGCGTTCCGTCCGAAATCCGCACTGACCTGATCCCCACCCGTCGACTCATTATCTGTGCCGGAGGTGTTTCCGCTCCCCCCTGTGGGTCCGGGGTTGGAGTGGTATGGATTATCAGGGTGTACAGATTGGGAGTCTCCGCGGTCCACAACTTCGGGGCCTCGATGGGCATTGTGTAGGAAATGGCCTCTGACGCTCCTCCTTCCACGGTTACCTCACGGGAGTTGGAAACCACGCTCTTTCCGGCGGGGTCGAGGAGTTCGATCCGAACCTGGGTAGTCCTCATCCCGGTTGCCAGGTTCCTGAGCTCGAGGTCGAGCTCGGCCGTGGCATTGAGGGAGCTGTCGAGGGTGGAGCTGAAGAAAAAGTCCCTGAGATGGAGATCGGGGACAGCATGAAGGAAGACGTCTCTTTCTATTCCTGATAGGCGCCAAAAATCCACGTCTTCCAGGTAGCTTCCGTCACTCCATCGCCAGACTCGAACCGCTACGAGGTTCCTTCCACTCTGAAGGAAGGGAGTGACGTTGAATTCGGTGGGGACCTTGCTTCCCTGGCTGTACCCCACCTCCTGCCCGTTCACCCAGACTTGAACTGCGGACCCGACGCTGGCAAAGTGCAGAAAGACCTGGAGTCCCTCCCATCTCTCCGGAAGCTCGAACCACCGGCGATAGCTACCGACAGGGTTGTCGGAGGGATCCACGAACCCCGGTGGGCCAGGGAGTACGCCGGCCTCCCTATAGAGAGGTACCCCATATCCTTCCATTTCCCAGTTGGAAGGAACCTGGATCAGGTCCCAGGACTCATCGCCATACGGGAGTTGATGGAAGTCAGAAGGAGCATCTGCCGGCCTTCCCACCCACGAGAATCGCCAGTCACCATTCAAGCTGAGATGGAAGGGGGAATTGTCCGGGTCCCGCGTGAGGGCACCCTCCCGGTCGGCAAACTGCAAGAGTGTGGCGTGGGGTGTTTCCCGATTCACGTCGAAGACTGACGGATCCGCCCATGGTTCCTGGCCGGCAAGGGATCCAGATGCCCAAAAGCCTGGGAAAACACAGACCCAGATCAGTGCGCTTGGTTTCATGGATTGTGCTCCTTTTCCAACACCCTTATCACTGGCCGGCCCCAGGCGCAAACGGAATGGCATGGGTTAAGTGCGCCCCGTCCGCCTCCTCCGCGGGAGCATGGCCCCAGGATGGAGGGGCCTCCGCTCCGCCATCCTGGGCTCCCGGGGCCAATTTTCTCTTTCGCCAACCCCGGAATATCCATTATTATCATAAATTCAATACTCGGGGGTAGCGGGTCCAAACCTCAGGTTGCCTTTTTCGGGCTCCAGGGTTCGGGCTCCAAACCCTGTCCGCGGTCCTGAAGGAAGGAGGGTCTGTGAACGGTTGGACACGAACGGCTTTGGCTATGGGGGTGGCTCTCACCCTCATGATACCGGCAGCCGGGCGGGTAGGGGCCCAGGAGGATGGGCCCCAGATCGGCCAGGCCGTGCCGGACTTCACACTTCCTGATACGTACGGGAAAGACCATTCGATTGCCGATTACCAGGGAAAGTACGTGGTCCTGGAATGGCTCAACTACGGATGCCCGTCGGTCAAGAAACATTACAATGCCGGCAACATGCAGATGTTGCAGGAGAAATACACGGAAAAGGGTGTGGTTTGGCTGGCCATCGTCTCCTCCGCCCCCGGGAATCAAGGGAACTACCCGCCGGACGAGATGAACCAGCTTTCAGCAGAGCAGGGGAGCAAGGCGTCGACGGTCCTTTTGGATCCATCCGGTGAGGTGGGGCACCTCCTTCACGCCCAGGTCACCCCGCACATGATGGTTGTCGGTCCGGATGGTGCGTTGATCTACAATGGCGCCATTGATGACAAACCGGGAACGAGGGCCTCTACTCTCGAGGGTGCGCACAACTACGTGGCGGCCGCGTTGGATGAGTCCATGGCTGGGGGGGAGGTTTCGGTCGCTCTGACCAAGCCCTATGGCTGAGGAGTCAAATACTAGGACTGAGTTCAGTCCACGCAAAGACCCCCGGACGCTGCTGGCGCCCGGGGGTTTTTTGATCCAAATGAGGCCGAGGGTTCCCTCGGTAAGGTGTGCCGCATCAGTTGACCGCGGGCTTCACCCCCAGGGGTAAGGACCCTCCAACTCGATACCCTTGGCCTCGAAGAGAAGCTCGATGAATCTCTCGTAGGATGCCCAGGATGTAGTTCTGCCGTAGACACTGTTCGTTTTGTGGGCGAGGACCAAATCAATGGCAGGAAAAACGGTAATCCACTGGCCGATGGCCCCTCTAGCCGTAAAGGCCCCCTCGAAAGGTCCCGTGGCGTGGGGCCCGTCCCAGACCCACCACATGTAGCCATACCCGAAGTACCCGTCCCTTCGCGTGACGGGATTCATCTCCTCCAAGGGCGTTACGACGCTGACGATTTCTCTGGCCCAATCCTGAGGGATGACCTGGTCCCCATCCCAGTTCCCCTCATTGAGCATCAGGAGGCCCATGCGGGCCATGTCCCGGGTAGAGAAGTGCATGTGATATGCAGGGTTCACTGAGATTGACAGGTTTCCGCTCTTCCTGTGGACGCTTCGATCCCAATCCTGGAATTGGAGGGGGATTGCCAATTGGGCTTGGACTTCGTCGTAGATACTCCGGCCGGTGAAGTATTCGAAGGCGGCTCCCGCCGCGTTGAAGTCCCAGTTGTTGTAGAGCATGTAACTCCCCGGCTCCTGAGACCCACGTTCTGGGGCCCTGGCGAGGTCGTCTCCTCCGTTTGAAGCGGCGTGATACACCCCCGATCGAGCAGTTATCAGGTGGTGCACTGTAGCTCGTTTCTCCACGTCCTGGAGTCCCCCGATGTCATCGAACCCGATCTCTTCCAAGGTCGAGTCCAGATCGACGATGCCCCGCTCCACCCAATCTCCGTATAGCATGGCCAGAACGCTCTTCCTGCAGGAAGCGATGTAGGAAAGTTCCTGGATGTCTCCGTAGGAGTAAACGATCCGCCCACGGTCCACGACCACGATTCCTGTGGAGTTTGCACTGTCCCTGACGAAGGCACTGGCGGCCTGAAGGGCTTCGTTGGACCAACCGAAGGATCCAAGCTGGCTCCGCTGCACCACCTCCCACTCCTCCCCTGGAAAGGCCGGATCGGCGGAGCTCTGGCAGGCGAGCAGAGACGGGGTGACTAGGGCCAGGACTACGAACAATAGGGCGATTCGGTGGCGGGTCATTCTCCGGCTCCGGGAACGGGGGACTTGGGTGTCGTGGGCCACCACAGGAGTTCCTTCTAGCGGTCTGAATCTACGTGATGCACTTCCCCGGGACTATAAAGAAGCAGCTTCTCGTACTAATAAGTGACGTCGGTATTCATGGGAGGGGTGTTCGGTAGGAGTGGAGGGCAGACCTTTCAGGACTTGGAAATCACCTCAGTCTGTCACCGTCTCAGTGATGTTTTAACCATAAGAATGTTTTTCCCTTTGGCTTTTTGTCTTATGTTTTGGTGAGTCGGGTTTCGGGAGGGGTTTTTGATGGGGCTTTGGACCCCGTGGGAAACCGAATCCCCCACTGGTGGGTACTTATTTTCTGGATGTGATCCGGACCGATTAGAACAATTGGAGGAAAATCTGCCTAAATGGTATGATTCCCTCGGTTCTCTTTTTCGAGGGAAACCGGGCGGGGCTTCGGATAGAGAGTTGAACGATCTTGCTTCCGAAGCGGAACGGGCTTCTCCCGGTGCTCGATGGGCGGTGTTCAACCGCTTGGGTGACGCCTATCTGAAAGCGGATGATCGGACCAGGGCCCTCAGATACTTCGGAAAATCCATCGACTCCCTTTTGGAAGATGACCAACCTGAGCCTGCCCGGGCCGTGGCGAAAAAGGTCATCCGCCTCCATCCGGAGGCCATTCGTACACTTTGCACCTTGACCTGGCTTGACCTGGCATCCATGAAACTACCGGAGGCCAAGATGAGTCTTGCCACCTACGTGAAGGCCGCAAAGGAAGGGAACCGCGAACATCTGGCCTGCTCTCAGGTCCTGGAGATGGCACGGTTGATACCGAATGCCGATTTTCTCAGGGAAGCCTCGAAGGCCTTGGACCTCTTGGGGTGTTCCTCCGATTCAGCCCGGGTGAAGGTTTGGGCAACCGAGGGGAACCCTGAAAGCGCACCGGTCGACAAGAAACGCCTCCACCTGCTCTGCCTCAAGGCTGCCATCGGGTCCAACGTCAAACTGAAAGACAAAGGCGCCCTGACCTGAGTTCCCCAGCCTCACCTCTTCCCTAACAAGCCCTGCAAGAGAATCATGGCCTTCCAAATGGAACGGCCACATCATTGAATATGAGCCCAAAACACCGGTATGCCC
This sequence comes from uncultured Gemmatimonadaceae bacterium, assembly GCA_964407425.1. Lineage (GTDB taxonomy): Bacteria > Gemmatimonadota > Gemmatimonadetes > Longimicrobiales > Gaopeijiaceae > JABDNZ01. The sequence goes on along the minus strand of CAYOVN010000128.1, from coordinate 4,525 downwards.
GGTCCAGGCCCCCGGAGGAGGAAAACCGGAGGTCCCCGGAGACGTATTCGAAAGGGACTTCGGCAGCACAGGTGCTGTCCGAGGGCAGGCATCGGTGTACCTGCTGGGTCCTCATGCGGGGCGAAGGCCCCCAGTCCATGGATCGGAATACGGCCGATTGTGAGTTGGTGCCGGATCCCGCCTGTCCCGTCCACGGAAAGAAGAGGTTTCCCATCCTGGATGATGAGGACTGGGAGGAATAGAGCCCTACCCCGCCCCGACCAACCTTTCATGGGCTCCACGCCTGACGTCGGCCCCTCCACTCAAGATCCCGCCCTCGATTTGCTCAACCAAGGAAAGCGTGCCAGGATAGGCCGGTGACAGGGTCAAGCAATGAAGAGCTAGGGGAGTTTCATGGCTGAATTATTCATCGGCGCCGGGGCGGCAACAGGGCTCATTTTTCTTTTCCGCCACGCTCGAAACCGGAGCCTCCGTCCCACCTGGTGGCAATGGGGACTGACCTTCCTGGGCTTTCTCTACGCCGTGTTCGTCCTTGAGGTGGTGGTGAGCTTCCTGAGGGAAGGCACCCCCAAAGGGGCGGCTGTGATGGGAACGCTCTTGGGCTTTGTTGCCGTGGTCTGGGCCGTGATGCTGGGTCGGACCGTTTTTTCCAAGCCATCCGGTGGGGGAGTCGTGCCGGGGATGGAGGAACAGGGGGGGGCGAATGTCTGAATCGGCCATGGATCGTCGGCGTTTCCTTACTGTCCTGGGTGCCGGGACGGCCGTGGGCGCTACGGGTCTTTCCGGAATATCCGGAGCCCTCGGAGGAGTCCTCGCCACACCGAGAGTGGTGGGGGCGACATCCAGGGGAGTTGTGGTCGAATCCACCCCGGAGTACGGCGGGTTCCTGGTTGAGAAGCTCACCGATGGTCGGGTTCCCTATGAGGTCGATCCCCAGCGGCTGGAGAGAATGAGTGAGAAGTTCACCATGTTCAGCCGGAACGTATGGGATCCCGCCCGCCAGAACCGACCGGAGGTAACGGAGAATATCGCCCACCGGAACTTGGTGGAGGGCGGCGGAACCGCCCCCAACCAGACCCGCCTGGACTACGCTCTCATGGCGGCAGCGTGGCGACATGCGAGTATGGGTGGGAGCCGTGACTACGATTGGGATGGGGTCGGTGGTCAGGTCCGGGGTGCGGGTCTGGACCGGTTGGGTCCCTGGGATCCCGGGGACCTGGACATGAACTGGGAAGAGGCGACCCTGGCGGTCCGTCATGCGGCCCTCTTCTACGGGGCCTCTCTTGCCGGAGTGGCTGAGCTGAACCCCCTCTGGCTCTACTCGGACCATTTCAGTCCCGGCCCGGGGGACATCGAGCGGACGGTTCCTGTCCATTACGGAGGGGATCGGTTCGAGCAGGGGGATGATGGCTGGTACATCCCAGGCGCAATGAACAGGGTAATTGCCCTTGCCTTTGAGGAGGACTACCACGCCCTCGCCAACTCCCCTGGGCGCCTGGCCTCGGCGGCAGTCGGAAACGGCTACTCCCGGATGGCGATCACCTCCTCTCAGCTTTCGGACTTCATCCGGGGGCTGGGCTATCGGGCCATCCCGGCTGGAAATGGGGTGGGCCTCTCCATCCCCATCGCCATCGATGCGGGGTTGGGGCAGTTGGGTCGGATGGGGTTGCTGGTCACACCGAAGTACGGCCCCAGGGTTCGCCTGGCAAAGGTTATCACAGACATGCCTCTCATCCCTGACACAGCAATAGACTTCGGAGTGAAGGAGTTTTGTGAGGCGTGCATGCTCTGCGCTGACGACTGTCCAAGTGAGTCCGTAACGAAAGAACCGCAGACCTGGGAAGGGCTGTCGGGGTCGAACAACCCCGGTAGCCACAAGTGGTACACCAGGGTGGAGGGGTGCTACGACTTCAACGGGTTCAGTTGCTCCAACTGCAAGCGCGTTTGTCCATTCAACAAGCCCAACAACTCCTGGCTCCACAGGGTAATCAGGGGGATGATCGAGGGCAGGATGGTGGCGGCGGACAAGGTGATGGTGAAGCTGGACCAGGCCAGCGGGTATGGCGGACAGACCGAGAACACCCGCTTCTGGAAAATGGACGGTTCCAAGAGTATCACAGCCCGGGAGGAGATGTGAACCGGGATTTACAGGCCAGGAGGGCAAGGGGATGACAGACTCCGGAAACAACGAGAACGACGGCGGGAGGCAGGATGGCGGAGATGGTGTGAACCGTCGGGACTTTCTAAAAATGGCTGGCCTTGCCGGAGCCACTGCGGGGAGCGTTGGCCTGGGAGCATTCGGCTATGCCGCAGGGAAGGACCCGAACACCTACCTGGGATGGCAGAATGAGGAGGGAGCCAGCCTGGTCTTCAATCGGTCCCGCTACGAGGTGGATGAGCCCACCTATGTGAAAATCGGCCCGACCAGCCGCCCTGACGCCAGAGTAGAGCAGATCTTTGAACGGCGTGGCCGCTTCATGAGGGAGTACATGCAATTGCGGGGGAGACCCGAACCTATCTCCCCCGGTGATTTCCCCGAGCCCCTGAGAAGCTATTACGAAGGCCGGCCCCAGGATCTGGATCTGGATATCCTGAACTCGGAAGAACTCCAGCCGATGAACAGGGCAGACAACCTTGAGTACGGGGACGAGTTCATCCTGGCGGAAGCCTGGTCGGCGGCCATGGGCGTTGTAGGGCCCAGACCTCCTACTACTCCCCCGGAGATCAACGATTTCCCCAGGGGGAGAGGCGGAACCAGGCCCGAGCCGATGCGAATGAAGGACCCAACAAAGACGGCCGAGCTCATCAAAGCCGTGTCCCTCCAACTCGGCTCCACCTTAGTGGGAATCACCGAACTGAACCCCGATTGGGTGTACGGATACCCCATCGGGGGTCGCGGTTTCGAGAACCGGGAAGAACCATTGGAAATCCCGGATTGGTGGACCTACGCCATCGTGGTGGGCACTCCCATGTCTTGGGACCCCATGTACGCGAATCCCAACTACGGGACCTCCAACGATGCGTACTCCCGATCCCGGATTATCGCTGCCCGGGTTGAGTCCTTCATCAAGGCTTTAGGGTACCCCGCCAGGACCCATTTCCCGGGAACCAGCTACGACCTGATGGTCCCACCCATCGCCATCGATGCCGGGATGGGTGAGCAGGGTCGAAACGGGATCATGATCGCTCCGGAAGTAGGGTGTAATTTCCGGCCCGCGGTCATCACGACAAACCTCCCCATGGCTACGGACAAGCCCATCGATATCGGTGTGGATGACTTCTGCCTCCACTGTAAAGTCTGTGCGGAAGAGTGCCCCAGCGGTGCCATACCCATGGGTGACAAAGTCGAGGTCAGAGGCTATCGGCGATGGAAGATCGACACCGCGAAATGCCTGAACTTCTGGACCTCGAACCTTGGGAATATGGGGTGCCGCATCTGTGTGAGTGTCTGTCCCTATACCCGGAAGGCGAACTGGCTCCACAAGACGGCCTTGAAAGTGACTGCCAATGACCCGACGGGTCTCTCCGAGAAGCTTCTGACCACCATGCAGAAGAGTTTCTATCCGGGCCCCGATCCCCAGGACTACTTCATGCCCTCCCTTGGGGGGAAGAATGCTTCGTACAGGGAGGCACCCTGGTGGCTCCGTACCGAAGACTTCATCGACCTGGATTAGGGGGAACCATGCAGATCTTCAACTCCGGCGGGTTCTGGTTTCTTGAGGGGATCCTCTTCGTGGTCGTCGTCCTGGCGGTTCGGAGGTGGGCTGAGGATAGGCGCCTCCCCATGCCCATCTGGAAGTGGACGCTCTTCTTCCTTTGGGTGGGCCTGGCTGGATTCACCATCGCTTTTGTAGGCACGAGTTTTGGTGAGGGCGAACCTGTGGCGGCGACACGGGGTGGGCTTCTCTTTGGGCTCATCACGATCATTTCAGGTGTTGGGCTGTGGCGTGGACTTCTGGCGGGGGCAAAGGGTGGAGAAGCGATACCAGAAGCATAGGGGCCTGGCCGGTTGATGGGGTCTGTTCACGCCCGGGCCGGAAGGGCGGGATGAGGAAGCCGCCGTCTCGCCTCCTTCGGTTTCTCGCCGCATCCGTTGTCCTGGCCGGGGCCCTGGTTTGGGGTCGCACGCACCGTGCGCCGGACCTTATCACCCCTGCCCGGGAGATCTTTCCGGAAGCTCGACGTGTTGAACTCCAACGGGGCGTTTACCACGTCTATGGCGAAGGGGACGCTCTCCTGGGCTGGACCGGTGCCGGGACCGCGGACGGATATGGTGGCCCCATGCTCCTGGTAACCGGGATCGATACCCTGGGGACGGTCGTCGGGGTGAGGGTAGTGGAGCAGAGGGAGACCCCGGTGTTCTGGCGGATGGTCCGGGCTCGGGTCTACTTCAGGGGAATCTCGGGCTCCTTCTTCGAGGGCGTGGATTACGATTACCAAAATGTAGTAGCCGTCACGGGCGCCACGATTTCCTCCAACGCCATCGTCGAGAGCATTCGGACCTCTGTAGCTGAGGTGGCCGGAG
>CAYOVN010000127.1:0-10321 GCA_964407425.1 uncultured Gemmatimonadaceae bacterium | reverse complement strand
GTGGCAAACCCGAGGCCGAAAGCGATGGTAACCGCCATCGCCTGGAAAAAGGCATCGGGGAAGAGCGGCACCATGCCCAGGATCGTGGTAACGGCGGCCATCATCACCGGCCGCAGACGACTCACGCCGGAGTCGATGATGCCGTCGAACGGATCCTTGCCCTCTCGGATCTGGACGTTGATCTCATCGATCAAGACAATCGCGTTCTTGATCAACATTCCGGATAAGCTCAAGAAACCTAAGAACGCCATGAACCCGAAGGGCATCCCAGTCGACCCAAGCCCGATCGTAACACCGATGACGGCGAGCGGTACGACCAGCCAGATGATGAGCGGCTGACGGAGGGCGTTGAAGAGGGCAATGACAACAAGAACCATGATGCCCAGGAAGAGCGGCAGGGCGCCCATCAAAGCATTTCGACCATCGTTGCTTGACTTGAACTCGCCCCACCACTCGAGCGTGTAATCGGGCGGCAGCTCGATCGCTTCGATCGCGGGCCGCACCTTGGCAAACAGCGGGCCGGCCTCCCCCACAAGGGGATCGGCGAGCACGATGATCGAGCGCTTGCGGTTCAGCCGGTGAATGATCTCGTCTTCGAAAACGGTCTCGAAGCCGGAGACGACCTGACGCAGGGGAATCATCATTCCAGCGACCGGACTCCAAATCTGGAGGTTCTGCATGCTCGAGACATCGACGCGCTGCTCCTCTGGCGCGCGAAGTACGATAGGCAAGAGATTATCGCCTTCGCGGTACACTCCCGTCGTGACGCCGTCAAATCCCTGCATGAGCGCGAGGGCGATGTCCGGCCGACTGATACCGTTGAGGTTTGCTTGTTCTTCGGCGATGACCGGACGAATCTTCTTGACCCGCTGGCGCCAGTCGACACGTACCCCGTAGGCGTTGGACTCAGCCTTGATGATCGCCTCGGCCTGGTTCGCCAGCCTTCTCAGTTCGTCGGCGTCTTCGCCAAGGAAGCGTGGCTGAAGTTTCCCGGGCTCACCGGGCCCAACGACGAATTTGCGGGCCTGAGGTTCGGAGTTGGGATAGTTCGCCTCCAAGTACGCCTGAATCTCGAGCAACAACCCGTCGATTTTCCCAGGGTCATCCACGTCGACCAGGAATTGTGCGTAGGAACTGTTGGCCTTCTCCGGCACATAGGTCAGGAGGAAGCGCAGTGCGCCGCCGCCAATGACCGACGTCACATGTGTGACCCCCTCAGTCTGGGTCAGGTACTCCTCAATCTCGACCACATCCACGCTCGTCACATCGATATGGGTGCCCTGGGGCAGGAAGTATTCCACCATGAACTGGGGGCGTGTCGAGCTAGGGAAGAAGCTCTGCTCCACATATCGGAATCCAAAGAGCGCGCTGGCGAAGATGCCGAACACCACCCCGAGAGTGACCCAGCGGTGGCCGATACAACCGCGCAGGAGCGCTCTGTAGCTATTGTAAAAACGAGTGTCGAACGGGTCCTTCTCCTCCTCACCCGGTTTCTTCTTGGGGGCCTTAATGAACATGCTCCCCAGGAGCGGGGTCAGTGTCACCGCCGTCACCCAGCTCAGCATCAGAGAGATCATGATCACGTAGAACAGCGAACGCGTATACTCGCCTGTTTTATCCTGGGAGGTGCCCACGGCGGCAAAGGCCAGGATAGCGATCACCGTAGCGGCGAAAAGAGGGATCGCCGTCTTTGACACGGTGTCGATGGCCGCCTTCCGCGGTTCCTCGCCTTTCTGGGTACCGACAAGTATGCCATCGACCACCACGATGGCATTGTCGACCAGCATCCCAAGGGCGATGATCAGCGCCCCCAGTGAAATCCGCTCGAGGGTCACGCCCAACATGGACATGAAGGGAAAGCTGCCGGCGATGGTGACCACGAGGATGAACCCGATGAGCAGACCGCTACGAAGCCCCATGAACACGAGCAACACGATGATCACGATGACTACGGCTTGCCCCAAGCTCACCACGAAGCCGTTAATCGCTTGGGTCACCGTGTCGGATTGGAGTGAGATGATCCCGAACTCGATGCCCAGCGGGATTTGGCCGAGCAGCTCCTGCATCCGCTCGCTCAGCCCAGCGCCCATGGTGACGACGTTTCCGCCCGGAATCGTCGAGATGCCCATCCCGATGGCGGCATGCCCATCGAAGCGCAGTCGATTGTTCGAGGGCTCCTTGTAGCCGCGCCGTACGTTCGCGATATCGCGCAGGTAGATCTGCTGGCCGCCACCCTGCCCGCTGATCAGGAGTGACTCCATGTCTTCGACCGAGCCGAAGACACCGGAGGGTTCGATGCTGATGTAATCCGGCCCCACCTGCACCCGGCCGGCATTGGCGACGATATTCTTTTGACTGAGTTCGTTCATCACGACGTCGGTCGGGATCCCGAGTTGTGACATGCGGTCCCTGTCGAGCTCGACATAGACCACCTCCGGCTGAACGCCGAATAGCGAGATCTTCGCCACGTCCTGCACCAGCAGAAGCTCTTTGCGAAGGAGATCGACGGTTTCCTTCAGCTCGGCGTACGAGTACTCATCGCCATAGATCGCGAAGAAAACCCCGTAGACGTCGCCGTAGTCGTCATTGACGACGGACGGCCCCGCCCCAGGCGGCAGGTTTCGTTGAGCGTCGCCCACCTTCCGTCGCAGCTCATCCCAGACCTGGGGGAGCCCATCTTTGTCGTATTTGTCCTGCATCGTCGCCGTCACGATGGAGAGGCCGCGATACGACACCGACTTAATTTCCTTCAGCTGCTTCAACCCCTGAGCAGCGATCTCCATCTCGTCGGTGACTTCCTCCTCGACCTCGGTCGCCGATGCCCCAGGGTAGGGCGTGATGATGAGAGCGTCCTTGATGGTGAACTCTGGGTCCTCCAATCGACCCATGGCGTTGAAGGCCACGAGCCCACCCAAAAGCATCACTACGGTGAGGACGAGTGTGGTCGTCTTATTGTTGATTGCTTTCTCGGCGATCATCATTGCGGGCTACCGCCTGTCTTAGTTCTCGAGCCGGCGCACCAGCATGCCGTCCCGTAGATTGTTCACGCCAGTAATCGCGATCACGTCTCCGCTGGCCAGGCCGCTGACGACCTCCACATCCGTTCCTCTCAGTTCCCCAAGCACCACGGGAGCCCGGCTGATAGTCATCGAGGCTTCATCCACAAGCCAAACCAGAGGGTCTCCGTTTTCGTCGCCGATCACGGCATCGGCCGGGACGGTGAAGGCGAGTACCTCCTGGTCCAGACCCGGCGGAACCGTAACGATCACCTTAGCCGTCATCCCCGAGCGAATGTTCACGTCCGAAGGTGGCTCGAAGGCGAGGGTGACCGCATACGTCCGTGTCACCGGATCGGCGGTCGTGGCGAACTCGGTGAGCGTCCCGGGGAAGCGTCGTCCGGGCACCGCACTCAGTTCCACCTCGGGATTGGCTCTGGCCGTTCGCTCCTCCAGCGTAAGGCCGGGGGCGACCAGGACGAAATCCCGCTCCGGAACGTTCACGACCACTTCCAGTCCCGACTCGTCCTGGAGGACGAGGATGGGTTCCTTGGCCTGCACGTTCTGGAAGCCGTCGACCAGCTTACGCGCTACGGTGCCGGAGAACGGGGCCTGAAGACGTGTGTCTGCCAAAGCCTTGTCGGCCGTGCGGTTCCGGGCCTCGGCCAACTCGTAGTTCCGCCGCTTGAGTTCCAGCTCCTGCTGCGAAACAGCGTCGGAGGCGTAGAGCTCCCGATAGCGGTCGTAGTCCGCCTTCGCCGCGTTCATCGAGGCCGCGGTAGCGTCCCGGGCCGCTGCAAAGTCCCGGGCGTCCAGACGAGCCAGCACCTGACCTCGCTCGACCGCCTGGCCCTCGTCGACGGGGAAGTCGACGATTCGGCCCGGGACCTCGAAAGCCAACTCGGCGTTCTGGGTCGGCGAGATGACGCCGGGGTACTCCAAGGTGCCTTCGCTGACGCCGATGCCGAGGGTGAACATCTTCACCGGGCGGGCGACGGGGGCTTCCTCGACCTGCTCTTCACCGCCACAGGCAATGGCGAACGTCAGCATGCCGATTGAAACGAACTGGGCCAGCCGTACGAGGCCAGCATGGGTTGCTCTCAAATACATCTTAATCTCCGCCTTCTTTGGCTGAGGTTCCTGGCTCAGTTTCCAAGTGGCCCGCCGGCCCCATCGAAATACGCCTCGAGGCGCTGGAAGAACGCTTCCCGCTCCCCTTCACTGGTGAAGAAGTCGAACCTTCCTGCAGCGCGCTCAACTCCCATGAGGTCGATAAGGAAATCGTAAACTGCGCTGGCCGCCAGCTGTCCGGCGACCAGTGAGGCATTCTGCGCATCGAGGAGCTCGATGATCGATGCGGCACCACGACTATAGGAGTCTCGCACCAGCTGGAAGTTGCTGGCCGACGCTTCAGCGGCGTCCCTCGAAAGCTCGATGTTCGCCAGAGAGGCGCCCAACTGATGGAGGGAGCTTAACACACGCTGGTCCACACGTTCGACCACAGCGTCCCGCTCCAGCTGGATCCGGGCGAGCTCCTCGGTCGCCTGGGTGCGCTCGGCATAGCGCTCGGTACCTTTGAACAGCGGGTAGGACACGTTGATGCCGACCGACCAACTGAAGTCGTTCAGTTCTACCGGGAATCCGGCTAGCGGCTCCGAGCCGGCGCCGTTGCGGGCCCAGACGTCATCAAGACCAGCCTGCAGTGCCAGGCTCGGCACCCAAAAGGCGCGGTTTGCGGACTCCAGGTTGCGGCGCTGGGCAGTGGCAATGGCATCCAGCGAGCGGACCTCGGGGGAAGCTTGCAGCGCCTCTTCCGACATGAAGCGTCGGAAGATGCCGAAGCTGAACTGATTGTCCATGTAGGAATTGAGACGCTGTTGCCCTGCCATAAAGGCTGCGTCTTCAATCTCGGTCTCCTCCGTGTCGAAAGGCTCCTCCAACGGGCGATGCAGGATACGGTTGAGTCCGATCTCCGTCAGGTTCCTTCGAGTGTTGGTGTCGATGACGGCCTGGCGGTTGTTGGCTATCTGAGCCTGCCAGCGGTAGACCTCGCCGGCGCTGGCTGTACCAACGGATTCGCGGATCTCCGCCAGTTCCAGGTTCTCGCGTGTGACGCTCAGGTTCTCGCGCTCGATCCGCTCGAAGGTCTTCGCCTTGAGGACGCTGAGGTAAGTGACGGCGGCGTCGTAGGCGATGTCCAGACGCACGGTCTCGCGCTCTTCCTCCCGGGCCTGCTGGATGGAGGTCTGCGCCGAGAGATTGGCCCAAGCGGGCTCGCTGAAGATGACCTGGGTCAGTGTCGCCGAACCGGAGAAGAGCCTTTGAGGTTGTAAGCCGAAACCGTTCTCCGCCCGATCTTCGTCGATCAAACTCCAATCCGCCCCAACGTCGACCTGAGGCAAGAGCACCGACTTGGCAAGGTTGATGTCTTCCGCACCCGCGGCGACAGCCCTGTCCTGAGCCGCCAGGTCGAGGTTCACTTCGACGGCCTCACGTACGGCGTTCTCCAGCGTCAGGCGGCGGGCCGCCGGGCCCTCTTCTTCGGCGACGAGCTCTGCCTCGGTCAGGACCTTCCAGCTCGGGTACACTCCGATGGCCCGGGCCGTGGCCATGTTGATGGTGAGGCGCTCCTGCCCGGCGAATGCCACCTGCAAGCTTGAAGCCTCCTCGCCCAACAGAATGTTTTGGGTGTTGAGGGCGACCTGGCGAGCCAGACGCTGCCAGAACTGGTCGGGGCGGAGCCCCGCCAAAATGCCATCTTCTACCTCACGGCGCCCGAACCACGAGAAGCTGGGAAGCCGCAGATCGATGAGCCCCTGGACCAGGTTCTCCCAGGCTGCCCCCGAGAGCTGCATCTGCGGCATAACGTAAACGGCCTCTACCGACTCCCTCTCAAGCTCCTCCAGGACCGTTTCGACCGAAAAATCGACTGGAATGACAACAGCCTCCACCCCGAAGGCCTGGGTCGCTTCCCTGGCCTGGTCGGCCAGCTGGGGGATCGCTTCCGCAAGGGGGCCATTCACCAGCAGGGCAACGCGCTGGAACGGAGCGATTTCCTGAAAAGTGACGATGTCGAGCCCACCCGGAAGGGCAATGTAACTGAGGTTCTCTACGCCGCTGCCGGCGCCCTCCCTAGGCAACGCCTGCAACTCCGCGTCGATGATCATGGGCGTCACCACGGGTTTCGTCAGATCGCCTCTTTGGGCGGCCACCTGGGACGATAGCGCGCCCAGCGTGACCACAACATCGACCTCAGGGTCACTCAACTGCTGCTCGATGGCGCTCTCGACCCCGGCCAGGGTCCAGTCCCCTTGCCGTACCTTGTCGTCGGGCACGCGAACCTCGAAATCCATCGACAGTAGCTCGATAGCTTCGCTGCGGAAGAGTTCCAGGAGGTCGAGGTGGCGCTCGTAAGGACCGTCGGTGACGATTCCGATGGTCACCGTTCGGCCACGCTGGCCCTGCGCCGCTGCCGGCGTCGCCGGAAGAAGGCAGGTTAGTAACGTGAGAATAGCGATGAGGCGATACATGATCAGATTCAGCTTTCGGATTGACGTGATCATCACCCAGTCCATCCCGGCCCTGCAGAACTTCCCGGCCGGCTCCTCGGGCTGCTGCCCGCAAAAGTAGTGCATTCGGCCGGATTTTCCTACACGGCTTGGGTAATCATGGGGCAAAACTAGCCAGCGGGTGGGTGGGAGGATAGTACCCATAAGTGGTATATGGAATGGTGACAGGAATCTGCATTCTCTTCGATATCGGTATTACTATTCTCTGTCTTTGGCTCCCGTCTCTATGTGATCGGCGACCCCATCGCCGACAACAACACGGAAGAAGGGAGAGCTGACAACCGGAGGGTAGAGATCAGGGTCGGGAGGTGAAAAAAAACCGGGTCCGGTCAAGCTCAATGGCTGACCGGACCCGGTTTCTTTCTGCCCCTACATTCGCGTTATCAACTCACTACGGCGCAGACCTTACTTGGGAAGTCTCCGGAGTATGATCTGAATGCGCCGATTCCGGGCTCGTCCGTCGGCTGTGGAGTTGTCAGCGATCGGCTCGAACTCGGCCAGAGAAACCGCACGGATCCTCGTGGGCTCCACACCGCTCTGCTGAAGGAATCGGACCGCCACGGAGGCCCTTGCAGAGCCGAGTTCCCAGTTTGTCGGATACCGCTCGGCAAGCCTGGGCGTGGGTTGCTGACTGTCGGTGTGGCCGACAACGGTGATAAGGAAGTCGGTCCCTTTGAGATAGTCCGCGAGCTTGACCAGATGCTCCCGGGCCCCGTCGTTGACAGAAGGAGTGGCAGATCCGGAAGCGAACATGATGTCGCTGGGAATCTGAACCTCCAGGCCATCAACGAGTTGTTTCACTTCCATTTCCCGGTTGTCGATTTCCTGCGAAAATATCTCTTGGAGGGCATTGTAGCTGCTCCGCAGCATGGCTTCCTCAGCTGCGATGGAATCGCGCTGGGCGGCGGCTGCGTCCCCCTTCGCCACGGCCGCATCATACTCCTGGGTGGAAACACATGCCGAAAGGGCCAGCAATGGTAGAGCGGCCCGGGCGATCAGACCAAGACTCATTTTCATGGTCGGACTTCTCCTTCTAAGGTTGGGTACGGTGTTTTGGGTACGGTTTATAGAACGGTTCTCCCCGACCAACGGGTACGTTGGAGGTAGCCAGCCTGGAGAAATTTTCAGTTCTGTTCCAACTATTTTACACTCTTCGCCCTGAGATTTGTAGGGAATCAGGGAATTTGTTGTCACCTCGTCGATCTTGTGAGGCCCCCAAGGCGGACCCAGACCACCCGGGAATGATGATCGGAGCTGTGCGTGGATTCGATTCGTCGATAGGTATCCGGAATGATGTCGGCCCCTCCACCGTCCGAACGGCGAAAGAAGATGTGGTCGGTGGGGAAGGGCCCCATGGTGTCCTGACCGTCCCATTCCGGGTAGTCCGGGAATGCCTCCCTGAAAGCCTTGAGGGCCGAGTCCATTCCACTCCAGGTGTTAAAATCCCCTCCGATGATCGTGGGCATGGATCGGGGCTCGGCAGCCTCATGAATGGCCAATGCCTCGAGGATCCCCAGCGCTTGGCCCAGCCTGGTTCGGTTGCCCGTTGTGAAGGTCCTGAAGAAGCCTGAGGTTACTTCCAGATGGGCACTCAGTACACGCAGGATCCCGTAATCAGGCTCCCCCACGGTCACCCCCAACGTGACCTTTCTTTCCGTCTCGAAAGGGCCCTCGATGGCGAAGAGGTCCGAAAGCGGAAGGGTGGAGAGGACTGCATTCCCCTTGTCCTGCGAGGGGTCGCCCTGGACGTCCGCTCCGTTTCTGCCGGAGGGGACGAAGGCCAGTGCCAATCCACACATCCGGGCCACACCAACAATGTCAGGATCGCCGCGGGGATTTGGGGGATGTGTCCTTCGCTTGGATGCGAGATCAGGATCCGTGACGGCTATCGGGTCGGCCAATCGGCGACCAGCTTCCTGGACGAGGATCACGAAATGGGGGGCCTCACCCTGGAAGGGGCAGGAGTATCCCAACTCCTCTTCCAGGAACTTTGGGAGGTTTCCGGCACCCACGTCGATGTTCCAGACAAAAACAGCAAGGCTATCACCGGGCTCGGGGGCTGCCATGCCGGGCGCCGGATTCGTGATCAAAACCGTGGGCCCCAGCACTCGCCGCCAACGATCGAGCATCATGCGGCCATGAGAATCCGTGGGCCCATAGAAACGTACCGGTGGAGGACGGCTGGAAGGGTGCTCCTGGCCAGGGTCGTCAAAAACCTGTTCCGGGACCGGAACTCCGTCGGCGATGGGCTTCATCTCGTGGGCCACCGCGCAACCCTGGGTCCCAAAGACAACCAGTAATAAACCCATCATGCTCGCCCTGCCGAACGTATCCCGGATGGGGGCATCCCCTCGGGCCACCTCCCGATCCGTAGGTTTCCTTGGCAAGAAGAAGGGCATGGTCAGAATCTGATCTGGAAGGGAATGATCAGGGTCGGCTCCTCTTGAGGGCTGGAACCGTCCCACTCCAACGCCCATCCAATGAGACCCCCGACAGACAGACCGAGCATGGAGAAGGCCGCGATGTCCCCCACCTTCACCTTCGGGATGACTCGCCAGGCGATGGTTCCGACCAGTGCGCCTGCCCCCCAACCGATCCCAGAACCGACAGGGGAAGCCCCGACACCGGCACCCAGGGCGAGGAAGGTGCTGGCATCGGCCCATCCGAACTGGCGGATACCCAGCATAAGGCCGTATCCCGCCGCGGCCCCAATCAACCCCCCATATCCGGCACCCCTTAGGCGGCCCCGGAGAGCATCCTGATCGTGGTCCCCGAGAACCCCTCCCCCGATCGCTCCCACCACCCCGCCCAGAATCGACCCGAGCCGGGGGCAGGCCTCAGTCGAAACATATTTGTTACAGATCCCCGCCGATCCCAGGAGCCCCAGGGTCGTCCCTGAATACCCACCGAGGGCGGCCCCCCAATACACTTCGGCCTCCTGAGCGCTGAGGGGCGAGGACAGACCGGTTCCCATCGGTGTGAACAGGGGCCCGGCAAAGAGGAGGGTGACCACACCAGAAAACAACAGGGCCGAGCGACCCACGCCGCCCCGGCCCCGTACATTTCGCTTTATCCTGGCCACCCTCGGCGGGTCAGTCACGGGGGGGGGCTCCCAGGCGATCCCTCAGCAGCTGCACCATGCCTTCCTGGGACTCCCGGATCTTGCCGCCCCCAATCCATCGTTCCATTCGGTTGAGATCGCTGGTTCGGGTGTAGTTGACATAGTGAAGTGCGATGCCGTCGGGAAGCTGGACGAAGGTCTTGAGGCTCTCCTTGAAATAGACATCCTGGAAGGGCTTCGCCCCCTCATTAAAAACCACCTGGGAATGCTGAGCCGCCAGGCGCTCGGTCCGGTGTTCGGTGATCTTGTTGCACACCCGAGTGGGGTCGACGAGACCGTAGGCGCCCTTTGTCTCGACACAGCTCCCCTTCGGATCATCCCACATGTCCTGGATCCGGTCTTCCGCCGTCATCCTGAACTCGGGACCGGTGTAGAGGTCGAGGACCGAGCCGGGTTCCTCGTCGGTTCCCCCGATACAGGCCACCATCTCGGTTCGGATCAGGCTTCCCTCATAATTCCCGATTGCTCGTCCCAGATCCCTTCCAACCTCATCATAAAATGGATCCGAGAACTCCCATTCCCCGATTGTTACGTCCAGAAACGGCTCACATCGTCCTGCCAGGAGGCTGGCCACTTTCGAGTCTGCGGCGGAGATGACCCGGGAACGTACCTCCCGGGCGAAGAACTCAGCATAG
>CAYOVN010000126.1:7096-10683 GCA_964407425.1 uncultured Gemmatimonadaceae bacterium | reverse complement strand
GACCCCAAATAGAGAATATTCGGGTCGGAGGGAGCCACGGTGACGTCACCGATGGAATAGACGGCCTCGTTCTCGAAAAGAACCTCGTAGGTAAGGCCGTGGTTCACCGTCTTCCACAGGTGGCCGGATCCCGTCGCCGCATAAAACGTCCCCGGCTGTTGAAGGGGAACGGCGAAATCCACAAAACGGCCACTCTGCCGGGTGGGGCCGATGTTCCGATAGTTGAAGGCCGACAGTTGGTCTTCGGTCAGGGTTTGGGCCTCTGCTGCGGGGGGTGCCTGTAGGCCCAGGGTCAGGACGGCGAGAAGTGCTGCCAGTCCATAGGATCGCTTCAAAAACTCCATGGTGACGACTCCTTCCAAAGGAGAGCTTTTTCGACTTCTAGTATGAAACCTGGAGAGGATAAGGTTTCAGAGCGTCCCAGGCGAGTTCTGGAGGAAAATTGGTGGGGTGGATCTCAGAGGTCCAGCTCCACCTGGACCCCTCCGAAGCTGAGTCGATGATGGGGTGTCGCACCCAACCGCTCGAGGGCCGTGCGGTGTTTCTCGGTTCCGTACCCCATGTTGGTCTCCCATCCGTAGCCCGGATAACGCCGGGAAAGGGATACCATAAGGCGGTCCCTGACGACCTTCGCCACGATGGAAGCACAGGCGATGGATTGGACCCGATCGTCACCGCCGACCACGGCATCGTGTTCCCACCTGAGGCCCCTTACCGGAAGGCCGTCGACAACTACATGCTCGGGTGGATCAGGCAGCTGATCCAGGGCCCGGGTCATGGCGATCCGGGTCGCCACGAGGATATTCATCCGGTCGATTTCCCGGACTGAAGCGGCTCCCAACCCCACCGCCTGAGCTTGTTTCAGAATGGCCGCAGACAACTCCTGACGCCTGCGTGGGGAGAGTTTTTTTGAATCCCGGGCCCCGGGGATGGCGACACCTGGAGGGAGAACCACAGCTGCAGCGACCACGGGCCCTGCAAGTGGGCCCCTCCCCACCTCATCCACTCCCGCTACCCTGAAAAGGCCACGGCTCCAGAACCGTTCCTCGTATTCGAGGGGATTCTGGAGCCGTTCTACTCCTGCCATGACCGACGCGTGTGCCGGAGAAAGCCTAGTTGTGGAACCGCTTCTCCGGGATGCGGGCAGCTTTCCCACGGAGGCCTCGCAGATAATACAGCTTAGCCCTGCGAACCCGGCCCCTGCGAACAACCTCGACGCCTTTTACGGTCGGGGCATGGAGGGGGAAGATTCGCTCAACGCCGATTCCGGAAGAGATTTTCCTAACCATGAAGGTCTCAGCCACACCACCACCCCGCCGGCCGATGCAGATCCCTTCAAAGGCCTGGATCCGCTCTTTTTCCCCTTCACGGACACGGTAAAGAACCCGGACAGTATCCCCCGGAGCAAAGTCCGGGTGGTCCTGACGCAACTGTTCCTGCTCGAGCTCTCGCAACAGATCAGACATGATTCACCTCAGAAGGTCCGTAAGGACCGAAACAAATAGACAGACTGATAAGATAAAACCAAGGCGAGCCGGGGTGAAGGGCCTAGTCTCTTCCCGGTTTTTTCCTCGGCAACTCTCCCCCTCGGGCCTGCGTGAGTTTCTCAGCGGCCTCTTTCTTCCACGCCAGAATCCGTGCGTGATCCCCACTCTGGAGGACCTCAGGGACCTGCAAACCTCTATACTCGGCCGGTCGTGTATAGGAAGGGGGGCTCAGCCGACTTCCATCATAGAAAGAGTCGGAAGAAGCTGACTCGTGGTCGCCAATTGCACCGGGCAAGAGCCGCACGACAGCATCAGCCAGCACCAGAGCCCCCAATTCCCCTCCGGACAGGACGAAGTCTCCGATGGAGATCTCATCCGTTGCCAGGTGGTCCGCCACCCGCTGATCCACGTCCTTATAGTGGCCGCAGAGGAGGGTCAGGTCCGGTTCCAGGGACAGGCGGACGGCCGTTTCATGGTCGAAAGGCCTGCCCCGGGCTGAGAGGAGGAGGATGGGCCCGGAACGCTGGATACTGTCCACCGCCTCGAAGAAGGGCTCGGGCTTCATCACCATCCCGGCCCCTCCACCATAGGGATAGTCGTCCACCGTCTGGTGCCGGTCGGTGGTGAAGTCCCGGAGGTTGACCATGTGGTAATCCACCAGGCCTTTCTCCCGGGCCCTTCCTGGAATGCTGATAGAAAGGGGGGCCCCAAAGAACTCGGGGAAAATCGTGACGAAGTGGATGTTCATCGGCAAAGGGCTCAAAGATCCAGAAGGCCTTCGGGTGGATCGATGATCATGGTGGCCGTTTCGGGGTCCACCTCCTTCACGATGGATTCGAGAAAGGGGATGACGTGGGTCTTGGATGGACCCTTCACCTCGAGGAGATCTGCGGGCCGAAGCTCGTAGACCTCCACGATCTCCCCAAGCTCCTCACCTGATGTGGTCCGAACCTTCATGCCCAGCAACTGATGGTAGAAGACCTCCCCCTCCCCCAGGTCTTCCAACTCTTCCCGGGGGCGAAGAACATAGCGGTCCTTGAGGGCCTCAGCCCCTTCCCGGTCTTCTACCCCATCCACATGAAGGAGAAAACCTCGACGGAAGGGTCGAGCGGACTGGATGACGATACTGGGCAGTTCGGGATCGGGCTGCCCCCCGGACTGATCGGCCAAGTACAGGATCACCCCAGGGGCAAATGAGCCCTCGGGGTGATCCGTCAACGGCCAAACGAAGATCTCACCCTTGGTACCATGGGCCTTGTTAAGATGGCCCACGACCAGATATGGGGGTTCAGAGCGCCCCATCAGGCCTCCTCACGAGGAGGGGAGGTTATTTGGACTTCTTTTCTTCAGCGGGCTCTTCAGCCGGAGCCTCAGAGGCTGCTTCAGCTTCCTCGGCCGCTTCGGCTTTGGGAGCCTCCTCAACTGCTTCAGCTTCAGGAGCTTCCTCGGCCGCCTCAGCCTTGGGAGCCTCCTCAACTGCTTCAGCTTCAGGAGCTTCCTCGGCCGCCTCAGCCTTGGGAGCCTCCTCAACTGCTTCAGCTTCAGGAGCTTCCTCGGCCACCTCAGCCTTGGGAGCCTCCTCAACTGCTTCAGCTTCAGGAGCTTCCTCGGCCACCTCAGCCTTGGGAGCCTCCTCGACTGCTTCAGCTTCAGGAGCTTCCTCGGCCTCGGCCTCAGGAGTTGCCTCAGCCTCAGGCTCCGGATCCGCCTTCTTGGCGGGAGCCTTTGCAGCCTTGGCCTCCTCGGCTTCCTTGGCAGAAGCTTCGGCCTCAGCCCGGCGTCGGGTTGCCAGAGCCTCGAGGCGGCCCAGTTTCTCCGCATCCTGGTCCACTTCACCGATGGCCAGGGACGGGTCGCCGCCCTTCCGGGCCTTTTTGACCAGATTGGCCACAGTGTCGGAGGTCTGGGCTCCTTCGCCTACCCAGTAGTCCACCCGGTCCAGGTCCAGGACCAGGCGAGCAGGATGGGTCAAAGGCTTGTAATAGCCGAGAGTCTCGATGAAACGGCCGTCTCTCGGAGAATCGATGTCGGCCACCACAACGCGGTAATGAGGCTGCTTTTTCCGGCCCATCCGCCGGAGTCTGATCTTGATGGGCATGG
>CAYOVN010000126.1:0-6996 GCA_964407425.1 uncultured Gemmatimonadaceae bacterium | reverse complement strand
TAATGAGGCTGCTTTTTCCGGCCCATCCGCCGGAGTCTGATCTTGATGGGCATGGTACCCCTTCGATGTTGAATCGCTCTGGCTCACCGCCCGATGAGCTAGTAAAGCGGCAGACTAGGTGGGCATGAGCCCCCGCATCTGCTTCATGATTTTCTGCATCTCTTTGAACTGCTTCAAGAGCCGGTTGACTTCGGATACCGGTCGTCCGCTACCCTTCGCAATCCGAGCTCTTCGAGACCCGTTGAGAATCTCGGGTTTCTTCCTCTCCTGGGGTGTCATAGAGAGGATGATGGCTTCAATATGTTTCATCCTCTTGGGATCGACGTTTCCAATAGGAAGCTTCGATCCCACCCCTGGAATCAGCTTGACCAACTGCTCGAGAGGACCCATTCGCTGAACCTGTCGCAGCGTCGAAAGGAAGTCCTCCAATGTAAAACGGCCCTTGCCCAAAACCTTCTGCTCGAGCCGAGCTTGTTCATCCACATCCATCGCGGCCTGGGCCCGTTCCACCAGCCCGACCACATCCCCCATCTGGAGGATCCGCCCCGCCAATCGCTCAGGATCGGCTGAGTCCAGCGCGTCCAAGCCCTCCCCTACGCCCACGAACTTGACCGGCTTTCCGGTCACTCCATGAATGGAGAGGGCCGCACCACCCCGGGCATCCCCGTCCATCTTGGTGAGGACGACCCCGGTCAGATCAAGGGCTTCGTCGAAGCCCTCGGCGATATTCACCGCTTCCTGACCGGTCATTGCGTCTGCCACCAGGAGAATCTCCTGAGGCTGAAGCTCTTCCTTCAAAGCCCTGAGTTCATCCATCATGGGCTCGTCGATCTGCAGACGTCCCGCCGTGTCGATAAGAAGGACATGCTTCCGCTCACTTCGAGCCCTACTCAGGGCGCCCTTGGCCACGGCCAGGACGTCCTCCCCCACTTCCCCGCGATGAACCGGGAGTCCCGTCTGGGCACCCAGGTCCACCAACTGGTCCACCGCTGCCGGCCGATACAGATCACAGGCCGCCATGAGTGGCTTCTTTCCCTGCTTCGCCAACCGTTTGGCCAGTTTGGCCACCGAGGTGGTCTTACCCGACCCCTGAAGGCCGACAACCAGAACCACCGTCGGAGGAGCCGGAGCCCACTGGATTCCGGACTCGGCGTCCCCACCGAGAAGCGTCACCAGCTCCTCGTAAACGATCTTTACGATCTGTTGCCCGGGAGAAACCGACTTCAGGACCGTATCGCCAAGAGCCTTCTCCTGAACCCGCTTCAGGAACTCCCGAGTGACTTGGAAGTTGACGTCCGCCTCAAGCAAAACCCGGCGTACTTCCCGGAGGCCGTCCCGAACCATGGGCTCGGTTAGAAGGCCCCTTTGCCGGAACTTTCCTAGGACACCATCCAGCTTCTTGCTAAGGTCGTCGAACATATCTCCCGATTTCCTCGATACGACGCACCGATTCCCCGGAACCGGCAAAGCTTGATAAGCTAGCTATTTCAGGGTCTCTTCTCAAGCCAGAAGCGTCCCCGACAAGCTACAAAACTGCCGCCCCGTTGGATGGGGCGGCAGCTTCTGCCAGGGATGGTCCGGGAGAACATCAGTCAACCAGAATCACCTGCCTCCGGCGAGTGCCCACACCGATGATCTGAACGGGGGTGGAGGTGATTTCCTCGATGCGCGCCAGGTACCGTCGAGCGTTCGTAGGCAGGTCTTCCAGATTCCTGATATCTCCGGTGGGTGACTGCCAACCCGGAAAGACCTCGTAGACCGGCTCGACCTCGCCAAGAAGCCCCGTGTCCGCTGGGAATTCGGTGAGGTCCCCCTCCGCCGTCCGGTAGGCTGTGCCGATGGACAACTCAGGAAGGGTATCCAGCACGTCCATTTTCGTGAGGGCGATACCCGTGAGGCCGTTGACCCGGGCCGAGTACCGGCCCAAAACCCCGTCGAACCATCCACACCGTCGCGGCCGCCCCGTGGTGGCCCCGAACTCCGAGCCCAGTGTCCTGATCTTCTCATCCATCTCCGGGGAGAAAGCTGTGGGCAACGGGCCATTCCCCACTCTTGTCGTATAGGCCTTCATTACGCCGATGACACGGTCCAAGGCCGTAGGGCCAATCCCCGTCCCAGAGGCGGCCCCTCCGGCCGTCGTGGTGGAGGAGGTAACGAAGGGGTACGTCCCATGGTCGATATCCAAAGCGGTGCCCTGAGCACCCTCCAGCAGCACCTCCCTACCAGCCTTAAGGGCTTCATGGATCTCGAGGCCGACGTCGGTTCCCAATCCCATGAGGCGCTCCCGGATGGCAAGGATCTCCTCGACACAACCGTCAACGTCCCCCAGGTCGGACAATCCGAGGGCTCCCAGCTTCGCCCGGGCTCGTTCCAGCCCCTCGGACAACCGGGCCCTGGCATGGGCTTCGTCCCGGAGATCGACCACACGGAGACCCCGCCGGCTGACCTTGTCCTCGTAGGCGGGCCCTATCCCTCTCCCCGTCGTTCCGATCTTCTTGGTCGTTTTCCCCTCGTGGGTCTGATCCAGAAGGCGATGGTACGGTAGGAGGAGTTGCGCCCGAAGGCTTACCCCGACTCGGCCTTCCAGTGACCTGCCTCGGGCCTCCACACCGTCGTATTCCTTGAAGAATTGCAGAGGATCCAGGACCACCCCGTTTCCGAGGAGGCAGCGCTTGTCCGGATGGAGGATACCAGAGGGAATCTGGTGGAGAATGAACTCCTCATCCTTCACGTGGACGGTGTGCCCCGCATTCGCCCCTCCCTGATATCGGGCGACGATGTTCGCGTCCTCCGCGAGGACATCCACGACCTTCCCCTTACCCTCGTCTCCCCACTGCCCACCGACCACCACCGTGCAACGACCCCTGCTCACGCCTTCAGCCACGGGATTTCCGGCTCCTTCCAGGGGTTGGGCCCACTCGAAAAGCCCAACCGGTACACAATAAGAAAGGCCCTCCACTGGGGAGGGCCTCTCGCTTCTTCATCCTCCGGGGAAAGCTAGACCGGGGATGTATGGGGGTCAACCATCCAGCAACCCGTTCCGGACCAGTATTTCCCGGACCTGCTCTCTTCCCTGCCGGGAGAGGGGTCGGATGGGAGGTCGTGGATCACCCCCTCGGTAGGAAAGGAGGTCCAAGGCCGCCTTGACTCCTGGCACTCCGATCTTCCCAACGATCTCGTTATGAATCGGCTCGAGCTGTTGTTGGAGTCGGCCCGCCTCCGAGCTCCGCCCGGCCTTGAAGGACTGGAACAGTTCGCCTGATGGTCCGGGGGCCATGTTCCCGACCGCCACGATCCCACCCACGCAGCCAATCTCCAGAGCCGGGTACAGGAGGGCACCACTACCCGCCAGGACCTGGAAACCATCCTGGCACTGCTCCACCAGCTCGCCCATCAAGTCGAGTTTTCCTCGGGAGTCCTTGATGCCAACGATGTTTTCGTGGTTCGAGAGCTCCGCCACCAGCCCGGTGGGAAAGTCGAGGGTGCTCATCCTCAGGGGCGCCTGGTAGATGATCACCGGAATGGGCGATGAATCGGCGAGGGCCAGATAATGCTCCCTGAGGGCCTCGGGAGTCATGGCTCCCTTGTAATAGGCCGGTGGTTGAACCAGAACAGCCTCCGCGCCGGCCTCGGCCACGGCCCGGGTCAGCCGAAGCGTGGCCCGGGTGGATTCCAGCCCGGTTCCCACGGTCAGAAGCATGTCCGAAGGAAGACTGTCCCGGCTGGCTCTCACCAACTCAAGTCGTTCCTCCTCGTCCACCAGGACCGCCTCTCCGGTGGTCCCCGCCAACACGACTCCACGAATGGGGAATTGAGACCAAGTCCGAAGGTTCTCCTGCATGGCAGGAAGGTCGATCTCCCCCGTCCCCGGCAAGAAGGGAGTCACTGCCGGGATAAAGACGCCGCTAAGATCTATCACTAGAGTTTTCCTTTGGTGTGTTGGTGCCTGGTCAGCTATCACCCATGAGGTTTTCCATTTCGTCCGCCAGACCGGCCTGTTTCACGCCGCCGCCCCCACCGCCTTGGCCAGAACTGGAAGAACCGAACACGTTCATTTTCAGTTCGAAATCGGCAGGACTATTCGCGCTCATCCTCGCCACATCGAACTCGACCTTCTCATCCCGTACGAGGTCCATGAGATGCTGGTCAAAGCTCTGCGATCCGTAGTGCTGCCGCCCTTCCTCGATGAGTTCCGGAATCTCCTGAGTTCGGGCCGGGTCCAGAATACACTCCCGGACGGTACCCGTGACCAGCATGATCTCGCACGCCACGATCCTTCCCTTCCCTACTTTCTTGGGAAGGAGCCGTTGGCTCACAACTGCATGAAGAGACTCGGCGAGCCGGATTCGAATGATTTCCTGCTCATCCCTGGGGAAGACAGCCAGGAGCCGGGTGATGGTCTGGAAGGCGTTCTGAGTGTGGAGGGTGGAGATGACCGTGTGGCCGGTTTCGGCAGCTTTCAGCGCCGTGTCGATGGTTTCCGTATCCCGCATCTCACCGATCAGGACCACGTCGGGGTCCTGCCGCAGAGCGGCCCGGAGCCCGGTATTGAAGGAGTCCGTGTCCGTCCCGATGTCTCTCTGGGTGACCGAGCCTTTTATGTCCCGATGGAGAAACTCGATGGGGTTTTCCAGTGTCACGATATGCTTCTGGAAGTTCTTGTTGATGTGCTGAACCATGGCGGCCTGGGTGGAGCTCTTTCCTGAACCGGTGACCCCCGTCACCAGAATCAGGCCTCTCTCCACCTCAGCGATGGAACTCAGAACCTCCGGAAGTCGGAGGTCCTCGAAGGTGGGCACATCGATGGGAATGGTCCGCATCACCACCATGAAGCTCCCGCGCTGCCGCAGGATGTTCACCCTGAAGCGTCCCAAGCCCGGAAGACCCCACGAGCAGTCCAGATCGAAGAGTTCGTCGATCCGCTCCCGGTCTTTTTCCCGGGGGATGAGCTTCATGGCCAGATCCTTCACCTGGTCCTGGCTCAACCGCTGTTCCGTCATCGGAACCAGCTTTCCATGGATCCTGGCCCGGACCATATCCCCGGACTTGATGTGGATGTCGCTGGCTCCGTTCTCGATAGCCGCCTTAAAGATCTCGATCATACCGCCGGTCTCCAATCCTGGTTGGAACCTGGTTCCTCCACTTGAACATTAGGCCGGGTTAGGGCCGCCGTCCAATGTTTTGCGCCAGTCCATGCCCATCCGCTCCCGAACCTTTTCCATGGTTCCCCTGGCGATTGAACCGGCCCGCTTCGCGCCCTGGTCCAGGATATCCAAGACCAGTTCGGGCTTGTCACGATAGTGGGTGGCCCGCTCCCGGAAGGGTTGGAATTCCGTGGCGATACTCTCGGCGAGGATCTTTTTGCAGTCGACACACCCCCGCTGGGCCGTCCTGCACTTCTCCGCGATATCCGGAAGCTCCCCGGAATCGGTGAAGAACTCGTGGAGTGAGTAAACGTTGCAGACCTCAGGCCGACCCGGATCATCCTTCCGAATTCTCTGGGGATCCGTTACGGCCGTTCGAACCTGGGTCCAGACCTCCTCCGGCTCTGCAAGGATGCCTACGGTGTTGCCAAGGGACTTGCTCATCTTGGCATCACCATCGAGTCCCATGATCCTTCCCGTCCCCCCCAGGATGGCCTGAGGCTCCGGGAAAAGCTCTCCATACTGGGCGTTCCACTTCCGGGCGATCTCCCGGGAGAGTTCCAGGTGCTGGAGTTGGTCTTCCCCAACCGGAACCGCTTCGGCCTGATAGATGAGGATGTCGGCAGCCTGGAGGATGGGATAGTTCAAGATGCCAGCGGGAATGGACTCCAGGCGGGAAGATTTGTCCTTGAACTGCGTCATCCGCTCCAACTCCCCTACGGGGGTCACAGCGTTGAACAACCACGCCAGCTCCGTATGCTCCGGCACCTCGGATTGAACAAAAATGGAGCACCGTTCCGGGTCCAATCCCACCGCCAAAAGACTCACCGCCATATCGAAGATCCGCTTAGGAAGAATCTCGGGATCATACTGGCCGGTGATTGCGTGCTGGTCCACGATGCAGAAAAGACAGTCGTAGGTGTCCTGGAGGGTCACCCACTGGCGGAAGGCCCCGAGGTAGTTCCCCAGGTGGGCTTCCCCACTGGGCTGAACCCCACTAAAAACGCGTCTCTTTCCGTTATTTAACTGCTGACTGCTCATGGCTCGGGTCGATCCAATCGTGTCCGGAACTTGGCTAATGGCACAAAGAAGTCGTTAAGTTATCGCTCTTTCCCAGGCCCCGTAACCCTTTCGAGCGGGTACACTCCATGGATTCTCTTCTCACCACGGCCCTGGCAGCTGCGGAGGCCGCAGCCGAAGTCCACCTGCGCTACTTCGGTAGAGTTGGGCTGGAGGGAGCGGTGGAGAAAGGCCACAGCGATTTCGTGAGCCGGGTGGACCTGGAAGCCCAGGAAGCGGCTTTGGAGTTGATTCTCCGGCGCCACCCCGACCATCACGTCCTTGCTGAGGAAGAACTGGATGGCGACGACCCCTTGTCCAAGATCCGGGAGTGGCCAGAGGATGGAGGGTACCTCTGGATCGTGGATCCTCTCGACGGCACGACCAACTACCTGCACAGCCATCCACAGTTCTGCGCCTCGGTAGGCGTGGGGCGGCGGACCCCAGACCCGGGTTCCCCTGCCGAAGTCGGAAAGGGGGTCGTTCTGGAGGCCGGTGCCGTGGTGGCTGCTCGCACCGGGGAACGGTGGTGGGCCCGGAGGGGCCAGGGAGCCTTCAAAAATGGCATTCCCATTTCGGTCTCTGGGGAAGAATCCATCGGGACCGCCCTGATCGGAACCGGGTTTCCCTTCAAGGAACCGGAGTTGGTGCCCAGGTACCTGGCCCAATTCCAGCGCATCCTTCCTGCCTCCGGCGGAATCAGGAGGGCCGGCTCTGCCGCTCTGGACCTCTGTTACCTGGCCGAGGGAATCCTGGACGGATTCTGGGAGGAGGACTACCTGAGCCCTTGGGA
>CAYOVN010000125.1:0-10751 GCA_964407425.1 uncultured Gemmatimonadaceae bacterium | reverse complement strand
TCCAGGTCCATGGTCTTCAACCGGAGGGCGTACTTTCTCAGAGAGTTGAACGCCAAGAACGTGGTGACCAGGTAGAAACCGTTCAGGGCCAGAAAGTAGGCGATTACCAGGCCGTTGAAGGAGAGTACGACCCCCCAGAATAGGTCCGTCATCTTCCCCCCTCCTCAGCCAGGACCTGACGGAAATACGGGGCCGACGGATCATCCTGTCCGGTCATGCGGATGAGGGTCTCCTTACCCCCCAATTGGTACACACCCCGAGCAGCGGCCAGTCTCACCCAGGGGGAAGAATCGGATAACCCTTCGATGAGAAGGGGGAGATCCCTTTCAGACCCAAGCTCGGCCAGGGTCCGGGTCGCGGCGGCCCGAACAAAAAACTCCGGGGAATCCAGGTGGGCCCGGGCTGCGGGTTTGTGGGTGGGGGTGCCAACCTGAGCCAATAGGCGAAGGAGGGTAGTGATCAGCTCCGGGTCATGCTCGTTAACCACCAGGTTGGCGGCCAGATCAGCCGAACCCAGATCCAGGAGCACTGATAGGGAGTGGGCGGCTACCGCTCGAGTCTTTGTCGGTTGCTCCTCGTCTCCCAGAGTGTCCCGAATGGTGGGGACGGCGTCAGGACCCATGGCCACCATCATGTCAACCAGGTACCAGGTCCTGAAGGTCTTCAGACGTTCGAGACTCGCGCAAATCTCAGGTGCTGCCTCAGCCCCCACCTCCTGGGCCAAAAGGCGAGCTGCCATGGCCGCTACGAAAGGAGAAGGATCCCCTATGGCTCCCTTGATCTCAGGGAGGAACCGGGGCAGCCCAAGAGTCCCAAGGGTTTGGACGGCCCTGACCCGATGGGACATGAGGCGATGGTTCAGCCGCGGTACGATGTCGGGAAGGTAAGGGTCAGCAACTCTCTGGAGGATTTCCTTCTCCGGTCCCCCCAACCTCTGTGTATATCGAAGGATGAACTCCAGGAATAGGAGATTTTGATCCGGGCCCACCTGGTCCCAGAGAGCCTGGGTTTTCCCGGGGTCGGAGAGAGTCTCCAACAACGGTGGCTCCCACGAGGTTTTTAACCCCGCCCAGAGGCGGGCATCCCGTTCGTTTTGGATCCTGAGAAAGAAGGTGAACAGTATGAAAAAGAAGGCCATACCCAGCAGGATCAGGACAAGGAGAACCAGGACCCAAAGGGTGGGCTCAGACAGGAAGATGGTTCCAGAGGCCAGAGGTCCCTTCCTAACGCCGTAACAGCCGACGGACGCGAGCGAGGACCTCCACAGGGGAGAAAGGCTTCACCATGTAGTCGTCGGCACCGAGGTCGAAGCCCCGGGCCACGTCCTCTTCCCTACCCATTGATGTGAGCATGATTATGGGGAGCTCGTAGTAGGCAGGGACCTTCCGAAGCCGTTCCAGAAGTTCGAATCCATCCATCCCGGGCATTTTGACGTCAAGAATCGCCAAGTCGACTCGGTTGGAAAGGGCTCCATCCAGGGCCTCAGCACCATCAGGGAAATGGAGGACATTGAAGCCCTCTTTTTCCAGCCTATGTTGAAGCATAGCCGCTGAAAGCATGTCGTCTTCGGCGAAAAGGACCGTTACCGCTTCCTCTGGCTGGGTCTCGTCAACGAGAGCGTTTCCCCCTGCCTCCATGGCACCCTCCAAGAGTTCTGTGGCCACCTCGACGGCGTTAGCGAAGGTCGAGCCGAGTTGGATTTCCGATACGCCGCCCGAGGTTGTAACTCGAAAGGTCTCCGCCGATGGGTCCAGGTGTTCCAGGCCCCGGATATCGGACAGGATTTCCTCCAAGGGTTTCATTGCCGAGTCCAGCCCGTGGCCCGGGCAGAGGACCAGGAATTGGGATTCCTCCCATCGGGCTCCCACGAACCCCCGTGGAAGGGAATCCCGAATCAAGATTCCAACGGCAGCGATGACTTTGTCGACTACCTCATGGTCGTATCGGTTTTCAAGTGCTCGGAACTGATCGATTCCGATGAGGCTGATCGAGCTGGGTTCGGGGAAGCTCCAACGATCCCAGAGTTCCCGGATGGACGTTCGATTTAAAAGGTGGGTGAGGGGGTCGGTCGTTGTGGCCAAGCGCTTTTTCGCCTCCCTGTGGAGGCCTGAACTGACCGCGGTCCCCAGGGTCGTGGGGTCCAGAGGTTTATCAAACACGGCGGTAGCTCCCAGGGCAAGGCACTCCGCCATGACATCCGGTCCACTCTTCCCGCTCAGCATCAGGATGGTCAGATCCTGGTATTTCTCCTGCTCTCGGACTTTCGCTATGAAGCCCCGTCCGTCTCCATCGGGAAGGCACAGGTCCAAAACGAGGAGAGCCACGTCTTCCATCCCCAACACGGCTTCGGCTTCCGCCAATGAGGCCACCATGTGAACGGTTCGATCCGGCCCGGCAAGGCCCAACTCCAAAAGGAGCTGATCGTCAGGATTGTCCTCAACGGCCAGGACCACGAACTGCCGGGAGCCCCCAGGCATAAATGTATAAACCACCTCATCAAGCAGGGCCGCCAGTGCCCTCCCCCGCTTCAGGAGCTTGTCGTCTTTTGCACCCACCAGGGCGAAAGCCGCTTTCTCGACCTTTTTCAGTTCCTCCGCAATGGCCCAATGAAGGAGCACCTTTCCGATCCGCCGGACCGTGCCCCGGCCCTCTTCCTCGTGGTGTTCCAGGCGCTGGAGGCCACTCTTCAAGACCTCCAGGCGGGGTCTGAGAAGCTCAGGAGCCCGAAGTTTCTGGTTGGGGTCCATAGGCATACCCTACTCGCCGGGTGTGCCGGTGGCGGAGGCGCTCGTTTCGGAGTCCTCCGGGAAGAATCCGGAGAGGACGGACCGCAGGCGGTTTTCGAACTCGTCCCCCTTTGCGAGAACCTCGGTGGCCTGGGAAAGGAGCCGCTCACGTTCCTCGTCCGAGAGGTCCTTCCCTGTGCAGATGATGACCGGAATATCGACCTTCGACGGGTCCTCACGGAGACGTTTGAGAAAAGCCGTCCCATCCATGACCGGCATGACCAGATCCAGAAGGATCAGATCCGGGGCGAGGGTCTCCATGGCCTTTTCGGCCTCCTCACCATTCCCAGCGAGGGTGACCTGAAGCCCGGCGTCTTCCAGATGGCGTTTGAATATCTCCTGCATCCCGGGTTCGTCATCCACGACCAGGGCTTCCATCCCTCGTGGCTCACCCAGATTCCGGCGCAGGACCCGGAGAAGGTCCTCCTTATCCACGGGTTTGGTCAGGAGGTCAACGGCCCCGAAGAGACTCCCCCTCTCCTGTTCCCCGGCTACCACCGAGACGATCACCACCGGAATGTCCTGAAGATCTCGGCTTTCCTTGAACTCCCTCAGGGCTTCCCAACCCGTCATGCCAGGCATGATGAGGTCCAGGGTGATCAGATCCGGCCGCTGGTCCCTGGCGGTGGTTAGACCGACTTCAGCCGATGGGGCTGTGACGACATCGAAATGAAGCTCCTGGAGTTGGGTGGTCAGGAGACGCCGTGTGTCCGGATCATCATCGATGACCAGAATTCGGGCACGCCCTTCCCTCCTGGGTTGATTCCCATCCAGACCCGAGGCTGGCCTCGAAGATTCGATGGGCCTGAGGGCTTCTTTCATCAACTCCTGCTCGGCCCTCTTCTCAGGAGATGAGGCTTCCGTGAGAAGTATTGTAAAGGTCGATCCCTTTCCGACCTCACTGTCCACTCGCAGGTCGTAGCCCATCAACGCGCAGAGAGACCGGGAGATGGTCAGGCCAAGGCCTGTGCCCCCGAACTCACGATCGGTGGTACCGTCGGCTTGTTGAAAAGCCTCAAAAATGGCCTGGAGGCGGTCAGGTGAAATCCCGATCCCTGTATCCGTGACAGCTATGTTGCTGGGAGTTCGCCCGTCGTCCAGGACGGAGACCCGAACCGCCACCTCTCCCTCTTTGGTGAATTTAAGAGCATTGCCCACCAGGTTAATGATGACCTGTTTGAGCTTGCCCTGGTCCGCTTGGATCGAGTCGATACCCTCGGGGACGTCACTCCGGAGTACCACATCCTTGCCCTTCACCTGACCTTCAAGCTGGGAAAGGGTGTCGCCCACCAAGCTCGACAGGCTCACCGATTCAACGTCCAACTCCATCCGACCAGCTTCAATCTTGGCAAGGTCCAGCACCTCGTTGATCAGCTCCAGGAGGTGCTTGCCGTTGGCAACGATCCGGTCAAGGAAACTCAGCTCCTGTTCCACCAGTTTCCCACTTCGGTTCTTCAGGAGAATGTTGGTGAAGCCGATCACCGAGTTGAGAGGGGTGCGGAGTTCATGGCTCATGCTGGCCAGGAACTGGCTCTTCGCCTGATTGGCTTCTTCCGCTTCCTCCTTGGCAATCCTCAAAGCCACCTGAGTCCTTCTTCGGGCAGTGACGTCCTGTCCAAAAGCCGCCACCCCGGTGATCCCCGCCGCCTCCCGGATCGGATTGAAGAAGAACTCGAAGCTCCGGAGTTGCCCACCGATTTCCTCGTCCCTCAGTTCACTAAAGCCCTCTCCTACCAGGGCCCGCTCGTACATCTCCTCGTACCAGGGGACATCCTCGGATGGGAGGCAATCACCTGGTCGGTCACCCACCTTTGGTTCCCGGTTGGTTCTGACCTCCATGGACATGGAGAAGGCCGTATTGAAGGTGATGAGCCTATTGTCCCGATCCACCGACCAGATCGCATCGCCAGTGTTTTCTACCAAAGCCCTGAGGTTGGCCTGGAACGCTTCCAGGCTTCGCCTGACGTGGGTTTGTTCCGTGATATCCCGAAGAATGCTCCGAATCGCAACGGTTTTACCGTCCTTCATCCAGGAATCCCCGCTCCCGGAGCACTGCACGACCCTGCCGTCGGCCGCCACAAAGTCTATCTCGAGGACCGGAAGGGATTGACCCTGGAGGATCTTGGTGAAGTCCCTCTTGCAACGCTCCCGGCATCCTGGATCAAGGATCTGGAAGAAGGTGAGCTTCTCTACCTCCTCGTCCGAATATCCCAGGACCTTTTTCCAGGCCCGATTCACGTAAAGGAATTTGCCCTGGGGATCCACGTTTTGGATCAGGTCGTGGGCATTGTCGAGGAAGTCCCGGAGCCGCTCTTCGCTCTCCTGGATCACCCTTTCAGCTTGCCGACGGAAGTCGATTTCCCGGGCGAGGGACGTGTTCGCTTCACGTGTGTTATCAGCGACCTCCTCTTCCCTCCTGAATGTCACATAAACGCTGGCGAGAAGCCCTACCAGGACGCTGGCGTAGCTCACCACCTTGATGGCGTGAGCCCCAACAAAAACGGCGTCGTGATATTCGGAGGAAAAGGGCATGAATGCGCCGTGGGCCATCATGCTGATCAAGAGGCCCACGATAAGCCAATGTTCGAAAGCGTTTACTCGCCAATTCCCTTTGTGGAGATACCCGAGAGCGGTCGCAAGAAAGAGGAGCCCGGGAACGATCTCAGCAGGTTGCCGAATCAGCTGGCCCGGCTGAAGGGATCCCCTCATGGGGAAAAGGTCGAAAACCGCAAAGAAAACAACCGCGACCAGAAGGGCCGAGAGGTAAACGGTGGCTTCTCGTACCGGCGGGTGATTCGGCTTTCCGAAGGCCCTGCGCCAGGATACCCAGCTCGAAAGGAGGAAGATGGCGAGGAAGGTCCCCGAAGCCGTGAAGCTCCAGGTTGCCAGAGCCTCCAACTCCTCCGTGGTCCAATTCCCGAATCCTCCGATGGCGAGAACGGCAGGAAAGAGATCCAGAAATCCGGTCCCGATGAAACCGGTCCCGATAAAGAGAAAAGTCTCTTGTTTCTTACTGTAGAATCGGACCAGGGCGAGGGCGCCGGCTACGAAGGCCAGGAGGGATGAGGCCGCCTCGAGGGTTCCATAGAGGATCGGGCCTGAAGTCCAATCCGAGCGGGAAAGTCCTACAGTTCCCACGAACAACAGAAGGACTACGAAGAAATGCAGGGACGCCCGTGGAACCGTCCGGTCTCCCTTGAAGACCCGGGGCATATCGGAATTCCACGATGAATCGAAGGGGTCCTCCGATCCTTTCTTGGGCTTCCGGGTGTCGTCTATTCGGGAGGGGTCAGCCACCGGGCAATGGTCTCCAGCAAAACGGTTTCGTCAACGATGGGCTTGGTCAGGTAGTCGTTGAAGCCTTGGGCCAGGAACTTCTCCCGGTCTCCTGCCATGGCGTGAGCGGTAAGGGCCACAACAGGCAAATCTGCCAACCCGTCCTGAGCCCGAATCCACGCAAGGACCTCGGACCCGTTGATATCCGGGAGCGAGATGTCCAACAGGACCAGATCGGGGTTGTCGTCCAGGAGCCCCTCCACCGCGGCATTTCCGGTCTCGTACTCCGTGAGATCGTAGTAGTCCTCCAGGAGGGCCTGAACCAGGAACCGGTTGTCCGGATTGTCTTCTACGACGGCAATCCGCGGCTTCATTCGACACCCTCCTCGATGAATTCCTTCAGGGCGCCACAAGCAGCGTCGAACTCCTGCTCCAAACTGGGCATAAGGGTTTGAAGTCCCTCCAGGTTTCCTTCTTCGGCCAGCATTTCCGCCTCCTGGGCGAGTTGTTGCACTTTTTGTGCGCCAACGTTTCCTGCCGAGGACTTCAGCGTATGGGCACCCGTTTCCGCCGTTTCAGGCTGGGAGGTGGAGAGCCCTTCCCTGATCTGATCCATTCGATCCCTGGCGTGAGTCAGGAAGAGATCGACCATCTTGGTTTGCAACTCTTTTCCGCCCCATTCTTTAAGGCGATCCATCTGGGCAGTATCTATCAATGGAAGGTCGTTCATTGCCTCTCCAGTAATGGTCAGTCGGGAATCGCAGCCTTCAGAGCCCGCACGCCTTCCCCGGCACCGGCAGCATGGCCAAAGACGGCTGACCCTGCCACGAGGACACCGGCCCCCCCTTGAACGGCCAATGCCGCTGTTCTTGATCCGATCCCACCGTCCACCTGGATGAGAACCTCCTCCCTGCCCATGGCACCGAGGAGTTTCCGAGCGGCCCCAATCTTGGCCGGGGAAGTGGGGATGAACGACTGTCCTCCAAACCCGGGATTCACCGTCATGACCAGGATCATGTCCAGATAGGGAATCACATCCTCCAGGGTTGAAACTGGAGTCGAGGGGTTGAGCGCCACACCGGGTGATGCCCCGAGTTCCCTGATTCGTTCCAGGGTTCGGTGAAGGTGAGGACAGGTTTCCTGATGCACCGTGATCCGGTCGGCTCCGGCCCTGACAAAATCCTCGAGGTAGGAGTCGGGGGATTCGATCATCAAATGAACATCCACCGGGAGGTTGGTGGCCTTATTCACCGCATCACATACGAGGGGGCCGATGGTGATGTTCGGAACGAATCGGCCATCCATAACATCAACGTGAATCCAATCTGCACCTGCTTCTTCCACAGTTCTAACATCCTCGGCAAGACGTCCAAAATCCGCCGAGAGGATAGATGGGGCAATAAGAGTCAACAGTTGTCTCCATGGAGGGGATCAGGAGGCCCCTCAGAATATGTGGTGTTTTGGTACCCTTTTAACAGAGTCCTAATCATCCCGAAAAAGCCTTTGTACCCCTTCAGCCCCCCCGACGAGGACTTCATTGGCCATACCAAGGAAGAGCCCCGATTCAACAACGCCCGCCCGCCCGGCCAACTCGGCCTCAAGGGCTGCAGGATCATCGATCCCATGTGGGAAGCGGCAATCCAGTATGAAATTCCCGTTATCGGTGCTCAGTGGGGAGCCTTCCTGCCCTATCCTTAGAATCGGCTCGGCCCCCAGTTGGGTTAAATGGGGCAGGTGGCTTTGCCAAGCGAAGGGAACTACTTCCACCGGAAGTGGGGACCGGGTGCCCAGCTTCTGGACCAACTTCGATTCGTCGGCAATGATGATGAGCTTATCGGTGGCCTGGGCGACCATCTTCTCCCTGAGGAGGGCCCCCCCCAACCCTTTGATCAGCTCCAGAGCCGGATCTACGTCATCGGCGCCGTCCACGGTCAGGTCCAAGGAACCGACCTCCTCCAGGGTACCTAGTGGGATGCCGAGTTGGGTGGCCCGTTCCTGAGTCCAGATGGACGTGGGGACCCCGATGATCCCCGGGAGCTCACCCTCCCTGACTCTGTCAGCTAAAGAATCAAGAAAAAAGGCCACGGTGCTTCCAGTGCCGAGGCCCAACTTCATGCCGGGGGATACGGATGCAGCGGCAAGAGCCCCTGCCGCTGCCTTTCCCGCCGCAAACGGGTCGTTTTTGGACAAACCTCTTCCTCCGGGGAGAACTGGAAAACGAAGGGAAAAACCCCTGGGAGTTAACTTTCGTTTGGAATGTATGGCGCCCCCAACGGGCTTGCCAGACCTGCCCTTGACATGACGCCGAATCCAGGACAAGTTGCGTGCGCTATGACAGAGAATCCTGAGGTTTCGCAGTTTCTGAGCAGCTTCTACGTCTATTATCCCCGGGCCGGAGCCCGGGGGCATAGTTGCGTCTGAATATCGAATATTTCTAAATACAGACCTGCCGTCCCCGAGGCTCCCGGATTCGCCGGGGGCCTTTTTTGTTTTATGTAGGGAGGGTGCAGGTCAACCCTAAAGGAGCCTTAAATGATCATCGTGACCCGCCGGGGAGTGACCGAAGGCGAAATCGACCACATTCGGGAACGAATTGAGTCCCTCGGGCTCCGCACTCATATCTCTCGGGGGGATTCCCGGGTGGTCATCGGTTGTATCGGCGACGAAGAGAGGCTGCAACACATTCCCCTCCAGACTCTGCCGGGTGTCGAGGCCGTTCATGCAGTGATGAAGCCGTACAAGCTGGCCGCCCGCCAGTTCGCTGCTGGCCCCACGAAAATCCCGTTCGGATCCGTGGAGGTCGGAGGCCCCGGGGTAGTGGTTATCGCCGGCCCCTGTTCCGTAGAGGGCCGGGACGTCATGAGCCAGACAGCCGCCTTCCTCGCCTCCCAGGGTGCCAAGGGGCTCCGGGGTGGGGCGTTCAAGCCCCGCACTTCCCCCTACTCGTTCCAGGGGTTGGGAAAAGAAGGGCTGGAGATTCTCGCGCAGGTCCGTGGGGAAAGCGGCCTGCCCGTGGTTACGGAGGTCATGGATACCCGCCAGGTGGAGTTGGTAGCCGAATACGCCGACGCCCTCCAGATCGGCGCCCGGAACATGCAGAACTTCCCCCTTCTCACCGAAGTCGGGCGGACCCAACGCCCGGTCCTTCTGAAAAGGGGAATGTCCGCCACCGTGAAGGATCTCCTCCTGGCCGCCGAGTACATCATGAATCAGGGGAATGAGAAGGTGATGCTGTGTGAAAGGGGAATCCGAACCTTCGAGACGGCTACCCGAAACACCTTCGATCTTGCGGCCATCCCTCTCCTCAAGCAGGAAACCCACCTGCCGGTCATCGCAGACCCCAGCCATGGTGGTGGGAGAAGGGATTTGGTGCCCGCCCTGGCCTACGCTTCCGTGGCGGCCGGCGCCGATGGCCTGATCATTGAAGCCCATCCGGACCCGGAGACCGCCTGGTCCGACGGGGAACAGACGTTGGACTTCCCGGAGTTCACAGCGCTAATGGAGGGATTGAAGCCTTTCGCGGCCGCAGCCGGTCGGGAGATGGCCTGAAGGCCCGAGGACTTCGACTGTGCGGCCCGTTACCCCGGCCAAGAACGGGCGTGGCTCCATTCCTCTCTCAGGTCAGGGGTTTAGAGCCTCCCGGGCTGCAGCGAGCTGTTCCTGGACGGCGCTTCGGGCCGTGCCTCCCCTCGTCCGCCGGCTCTCCACCGAGCTTTCGAAGGTGAAGACTGCCTTCACGTCTTCCTCGAAGGCTGGGTGGGCTTCCTGGAATACGGATAGGGGGAGCTCCGCCAGGGATAGGTCCCGAGCCTCCCCCGCCCGGACCAACTCCCCGACTACATGGTGGCTTTTACGGAAGGGGACGCCCTTCCGGACGAGGTAGTCGGCCAGATCGGTGGCCAGGAGGCCAACGTCCATGTGGTTTTGGATGTTCTCCTCCTTGAACCGTAAACCACCGATGACCTGGGCCATGACGGGGGACACCAGGAGGAGGGTGTCCACGGTGTCGAAGAGAAGCTCCTTGTCCTCCTGGAGATCGCGATTGTATCCGGACGGGAGGCCCTTCAGGAGTGTCAGGAAACCCGTCAGGTTCCCCAGGAGGCGTCCCGTCTTTCCTCTGATCAACTCGGCTGCGTCAGGATTCCGCTTCTGGGGCATGAGGCTGGATCCGGTGCAGTAGCCCTCTGGGAATTCCACGTATCCGAATTCCCGGGAGGAGAAGATGACCAGATCCTCTGCCAGCCGGGAAAGATGAATCCCGATGAGGGCCCCGGAGAAGGCCAGTTCCGCGACCCAGTCCCGGTCCAGTACAGCATCCAGGCTGTTTTCGCTGACACGCTGGAATCCAAGGGTCTCCCTGAGTTTTTCCCGATCCACTGGAAAGGGGCACCCTGCCAAAGCGCCGGATCCGAGAGGAAGAGAGCTGGCGGCATCCCTGGCCTGTTGGATACGCCTACGGTCCCTGAGAATGGGCCAGAAGTGCGAGAGGGCCCAATGGGCCCCGCGAATGGGCTGGGCCTGCTGGAGATGGGTGTGCCCGGGAAGGATGACGTCCAGGGTGTTTTCAGCCAGGGATACGATGGATTTCAGGATTCCCTGGAGGGCTTCGTCCACCGTATCGGCTGCCTCCATGCTCCATAGACGGAAATCGGTGGCCACCTGATCGTTCCTGGACCGGCCCGTATGGAG
>CAYOVN010000124.1:0-10914 GCA_964407425.1 uncultured Gemmatimonadaceae bacterium | reverse complement strand
GGCGGGGGCTGGGGGGAGTTCAGTGGATGGGGGAGGGAAGTCGCGTTCCTCGATCAATGCTTGGAGGAGGCTTTTCCCCAGCTCCGAGCCAGGTAATCCCGTCCCCGGGGCTCATGATCCACAGCCCGGTGGGGAGCCCGAAACCTAAGACGTGGCTAGGCAGATGAGGTTTTCGCGGAGCACGGGGGTGTGGGGATGGCCCCGGAGAGTTCCAACAGGCCACGGCTCTGACTTTTAGCGGCGACACTCTTCTGGTTTGGGACGAGGGCCGAGCGTCGATGGTGAAGCTGACCCTTGATGGCGCGGAGGTCGGCCGTTTTCACTTTTCTCTGGCCGAGGTCGGCGCCCAAAGAATATCCGATCTCCACGTGGTTCGGGGCGGCTCAATCTATCTAGGCTTGGACCTGATGCCGAACTCCTGGGGATCTGGGGATCTGCAAATGGCTTCCTTTGATCAATTCGGAGGGACGGTGAGTGGAAGATGGTTGACTTCTCCCCCCATCGCGAGGTCAACACCGAGGCAGATCCTTCGATATGGCTCTCTCTGTGTAGGTAGGACGGGAAAGGACGCCGATGTAGTTCTCGCCGTAAACACCTGGGGCCCCCAGGTCGCGATCCTTGGGACCGACGACTTCGAGGTCCATTTGAATGGGCGAATACCAATCCATTGGGCCCGACCAAAGGAACACAGTGAAAGACCCGGCCACTGGGGGCCCATGAACCCGGTGCCGAGGGTCACCTGTGGGGAAGATTACGCTGTAGTCGGCTACCGACGCCAATTCCGAGCCTTGCCTGGAATCACGGAAGTCCTCGCCGCGGCCATGGTCGTGATCGACCTCCAGGAGGGATCAATTACGATCTTTGGAGGCGACGAGCCACCGGAGCCGGGCTCGGTTCTTTTCATGACCCCCGGGGCCGCTATTGGCGACCGATTCTTCTTTTTCACTAACAGCTTCTTCGGGCACCCTGTTATTCGCGAATACCGACTTGTCCAGACTGGGGATAAGCAATGAGACGGCTGGGCAAGTCCGATGTGCTCCTATTTTTGGCTTTCGTCCTTTCGTTGGGTGCCAACCTCAAGACGCGAAGCAAGTTGAATCACCAAATCCAGGAGGATGCCTCTCTTCGGGAGGAGAACCAGTACCTCGAGTTTTTCAAGCAAGCCCTCATAAAAGTCTTGAACGACAAGAAACCTTCTTCTCTTTCCCATACAGCCGACCTCGGAGTTGGAATGGCGACGGAAGGACCGCTGATCGGAGATTCGGGCAGCGTCGTACTTTACCGGCTTGCTGCAGATTGCCCAGTCTGTCCGTTGAACTACGGACTCTTAAACGAACTTTCCGGTCTTGGGGTCCCCGTTGTTGGCATAGCCGTTTCGGCAACCAAAGCGGAAGTAGAGCGTCATCGGGCTGAATGGGACGTGGAATTTCCGATCTTGGTAAACCCGCAAGGGTCTGCGGTTGAGATGGTCCCCAGGTATGGCACTCCGACGATCGTCGTGATCTCCAAAGGGGAAGTGGTGTTCCTAGAGTTCGGGGCGCTCGCACCGGTGGCGGAGAGAACCTTGAGGGCCATCACGGGAATGTGGGCGAGGGACTCGGCGCAGCCATCTTCCTGACGCCAACGCCTCACATCCGCCGACATGAGCCGATGGGGCTGGGCCCATGGACCCCCACCCTGAACCCGGACACCAAGGTTTGAGAACCTCCTCCCTCTCACCCACTTCCAGACGGTTCCCCGCAAAGGCGTTGTAAAGGCCACAGCCACTGCCCATTCCGGCGATTGGGACCACGTGATTCGGGCGAAGCCGTCCAGTTGAGGGGCCTTCGGAGGGGCACTGGTGGTCAGTCTGAATCAGAAGTGGGTTGTTCCCTTCTCCTTCCGAGTCGAGTCATAAAGGAGCCGCATTGAGGCACCCTTGCGGGTGATGCGATGGAGGGTGTGAAAGGTCCGATCGAGGATGGCCCCCCGACTCATAGAGGTGAAAGGGGCGGAAGAGATGGGCGGACGGACACCATGACCCAAAGCCATCCTCAAAGACCGGGGATCCGAAATCGACGGACCTCCTGAACCAATAGCTCCTTGTCAAGCATCCCGACCCCATACATCCAACCTCCACCAACCACGATCGTGTCAAGGCGGAAATCCGGCTGCTGAGGGAATTCGACGTGGGCCAGGAGGGTTCCGTCGGACGCAAAGACCTTGAAGAGATGCCCGCCCTGGCTCAAAGGAATAGCGATCCAGATCCTACCCTGCGCATCTACTGTGAGGTGTTGGATTGTCGGATAGTGGGAAGGGGCAGACACTTGGTCCAAGAACTCGTAGGGACTCGCCTGTCCTGCCCTAGCCTGAAATCGAATCTCATCCTGGGTGCGTTCTATTTCTCTCCTGAGGTTCTCCTCGGGAATCGGGACCCGTGCAGCCTCACAAGAGATAGTCTCTGATGCCGAAAGGCCGATGATGATCAGTTCACAGGAGTGTCCGTTGGTTGCGACCACTCGCCCATCGGGGAGGACGTCCCATAGAGTTCTCACTGCGAACGGTTGGGGGACATATCCGTAGTAACCAATCCGGGTAGAGATCAGGATCGGTTCGCTGACTCTCATGGGGATTGGGATAGAGTCTGGCTTTCGATTCGGGCCAAAGAAGGGGATCGACATTACAAGCGAGTTATCCTTCGTTTCTCCCCACCCTTGCATTCCCTCGAAGACCCTGTGCTCGGCGTCGAGGGAGATGCCGTCGAAATAGTGCCCTCCGGTCGAGGACCAGACGGTTCCCAAAACTGCGCCGTCCGAGGAATAGAGAGTAAACGCTCTCTTTCGATCATCGCTCACCACAATCGAGCCATCAGGACCAGATGCGACATGTCTTGGGAAGAGAAACTCGCCTGGCCCCGGGCCTTCTCTTCCTATGGTTCGCAAATAGGTCCCAAGAGTATCGAAAACTTGGAGCCGGAGGAACATCTGATCCAAGACGAGAAGGTTCCCATCCCGATCCACTGCCAGGTCTACAATGTTCCCGAACTGATACTCATCCGGCCCGTCAACCACACCAACCGTACCATCTTGGACGGCAGTCATGAGCCTCACCTCTTTAGGCGCCTCCTGCGCATCGGCTCCTGGCACAAAGGTGCCTTGTCCAATCATGAGCAATCCGTATACCTGAAAGATTCGCCCTCTTCCATTGATCCGAAGCATGCCTTAGTCACCCCCTCCCGTGAAGTTGATCTCATAGATTGCCAGGATTGGGTCGTTAAGATACGAAACGGCAATCAGATCCCCCTCCGTTGAGACCCCGAAGATATGGAACTGGAATGGGAGCTGCGCAGAGGCAAGAAACACCCCCTTGTCGTCGAAGAGTCGTAGCGACGTGAAGTCCTTGAGGGGGAAGTACGAAACGTGGAAAACAAAGCCTTCAATGATTTCAAGGGCAGTGGTTCGTTCAAAAAGGTCAGTTACCGTCGAATCACCGTTTGGTAGATCACGCTTGAATTCCGAGTATGGAATCATCATCTCGGGGAATTCCCATACTCGGCTATCGTTCGACTCAGGGAGCAACAATTCCAACCGGAGTGGACTATGGTCAGCAGCCCATACTGATCCCCCCTCCCCAGTGGTGCCGGTACCCAAACCCCAATTCAAGGTCAGGGAATCGTTGGGTCGCTCAATGGGGGAAGCGAATCGCGTCGACCATTTGGTGGTTAATAGGTCTTCAGAAACCATATGGATGGTTTTTTCTGAATCCTCCATCCGGGCGCTTACGAGAAACCCTTCGCTAGTGCCCGAGATTCGCGTCCGGTGCGAAAGGGGGATCCTCCACCCGCACGGCGCGTCAAGTTTTTCGAGAGCCCGCGAGTACCAGGCACAGTCCTCGCCATCCAGAGCGGTCACCAAGACCGCTCCCTCGGAAGACACTGCCAGGAGGCTCGGCGTCCCTCCCCACCCCATTGCTGGAACACGCTTTGTATGCTGGATTTCCCCATCCTTTGAGAAGGAGTAGAGACGCCTCGATTGTCCATCCAAGAGGATAAACTCACCTCCTGGGAGTGACGCAATATCCCGTACGTCTCTTGGAGCCCCGTTTTCCCCGTCGAGGGAAAGACTGAAGGTCTCGGTGAGTTCAATCTGCTGCGGGACTCCGGCCTGGGTTCTCCCAAGGAGTCTTTCAGGCGTGAGAAGAAGAATGTGGATAAGGATTGCGAGGCCAATCATACCATGTGTCGCCACATGGCTTCGGTGCTCTTTTTGTGAACAGGACATGGCTTCCTAAGAACCTCGCCGTATGAAGTCAGGCTACTCCCTCCACCTAAACCTGTGAGAACCGCTGAGCAGAGGAGACAGATGTCCTTCTGGCCAGCTTACGCCGGCCCGGTCCTGGTCAGTTTGATTCTTCTCGCCGCAGATTGCCTTCGTATGATCCCTGTTTCCGTATACACAACCTGAATCTGGTGGCCATCGCAATTCCTCACGGCGAAGGCATCGGCAGACAGCTTCTTCCCACCATATCTTACATTGAAAGGGAATTCCAGAGAGTCCCCCAATACAGGAGAACCAAGAACGGCCACCTGCTCCTCCGGGTCACACCGACTCCCTCTGGAAAAGTCACACTCTCCTCTACAGTCGTCGTATCCCTCATCCTCTTGATTTGGATAACAAATGCTAGAAGACCCGACTCGGGGGAGACAGGTCCAGCATGTCTCCTGTCCGCTGGCTTTCGAAGGAAATTGGACGACGAGGAAGAAAAGCAGAGGGATCGAAAAAGAATGCGCCTTGATTAACGGTTTCATCGAATTTCACCTCCAATAAAAAATGAACGCAGGAACTGGTTGTTCAGACTGACCCCTCTGCCCAACGACCCCACAGGCACAGACTATCGGTACTAGATAGTCCGGACCCTCAGCAACACCGATTCAATAATCCGAATCCCGAATCCCGAATTAGTGTCACGCTTTGGGCGAAGATCTTTCTTCCGAGAGGAGGCCAACAAGGTCCGTTCCCAACGCCTCCGCAACCTTCGAAAGGACCTCTAGACTGAAACAGGGTCGAGAACGCTGGTTCGAAAGGGTTGAAGCCGGGACTCCACTTTTTTCAGCCAACCAGCTCCAGGTCCTTCCGTCGAGAGCGTGTTCGATGTTGGCCCGGATCTGGTGGTGAAGATTTCGGTTCGCCATTCTCCGTCCTTTCTACGGGTCAGTTTCGATCCAGCACATGCTCAGCGCCCCCAAAAGGCATAAATCAAATCGTGCCAGCCGGATTGGTTCGGAAAAACATTCCGCTTTCACCCCTTATAGACGTAAAGGGGGCCAAAACCGTGCAAAAGAGGTCGGGAGGTCAGCATGGTGAGGCTCTGGGCGAAACCACCAAAGGCCGGTCCTTATGATAGAGTTCCCGGGCAATTATCCCCTGAACCAGAACCCGGGCCGCCTTCCCTCCCACATCCGCCGCAACCAGGATCTCAGCGGGGACATTCGACCGATCTCGGATCTTGTCCCACACAACCCCCGGGATGACCGCCACCAGCTCCTCGGGCCCCTCCTCACCTTCCACGATTTCCTCATCGGTCAGTTCCTCGGTATCAGGAAGGAGGCGGGCTCGGAGGCCCTGAGACCAGAAGAGTTGGGTCTTTCCATGCATGACCTCCGTCCATTCTTCCCATTTCTTTCGGGCCTCCTGATCCTGCTCGTCGGCCCATTTCCCCAGGAGTTGGAAGG
Organism: uncultured Gemmatimonadaceae bacterium; assembly: GCA_964407425.1. Taxonomy (GTDB): domain Bacteria; phylum Gemmatimonadota; class Gemmatimonadetes; order Longimicrobiales; family Gaopeijiaceae; genus JABDNZ01. Next base: position 5,204 of record CAYOVN010000124.1, on the reverse strand, counting down.
GCGTGAGGTTTCCGCTTCTCCCTTCCTTCTGCTGGATCCCTGTCATCTCCCGGCCAAGTCCCATCTTAGCAAGGTACCGGGCGGCGTTTTCGCCTCTCACGATGTTGACTCCGTGTTCCCGTGAGGGAGCAGGGAGCCCATGGTGTCCGCTCACGCGCTTCTCCCACCGCTCCCGTAGGAACCGGAGAAACGCCTGAAGTACCTCAACAGGGATGGGCTTCTCCAGGAAGAAGAGAACGTGCTTGTGGGGGTGCCAGCCGTGCGTGTTCCCGTAGGTGGCTTCTGTTCCGCTTATGGCTCCGACGTACCCGATCCGTTCTTTCCACCCCATCCTTCGGGTGCCGTCCCTGCGTCGCTTCCCGCCCTGCCAAGATCCTCCGGCCTTCATATACCTCCAGGAATCGTTCAGCACCTCCATCAATTCCCGGAAGCTGTGGCCCTTGTGGTGGCGGAGGGTGACCGTGACCATGAGGACTTCCCCTCCGCTCTCCAGGTGCTTCCGGATGGCTTCCTCAATCTCCTGGCCGCGACGGGCAGCAATGGCAGCCGAACAGACGGGACATGCGGACCAACTCCCGCACCGCACCAGGCCGTGGTAGTGGGCTCCGCCTTTGTCCGGGTCGAGCCGCCTGGATACTTCCACATCGGACTGAATTCGGACCCGCCCGCATTTCCGTTGGTTCTTCGAGTGAGCAAGAGGCCGATGGGCCTCCCGCAAGCGAAACCGATCCAGCTTTGAGGAAGCAAATCCCGCGTCACCAGCTTGAGGAGGGCTGGACGGACTCGCGCCAGGGGAAGGGCTCCGAAGAACGGCTGGAGCCTCCAGCGTGTCCGATGCCTCCGAAAACCGCTCCGGAAGGCTATCGGGGGGATGGTCGCCTTGGTTGAGCTCAGGAAGGCCTGGAGCGGCCCTTCCCTGGTGGCTTACAGACCGGGTCGGCACTTCGATCCTCCCTCGACACCGGTGTCAGTAGGGAGGGGGGAGGCTGCTTCAGAAGGGGCTGGTGAGTTACAGGATGCGCGCGGCGTCCTCAGTCGTCTTCGGCCACGAATCGGCCGTTTGGCTCGAGCCTACCCAGGCGCATTGACTGGAAATCCCCATCCTGCAGAAACGCCGAAGACTGGAAAGGCCCGGTTTGACAAGCTCGCTATCCCGAATTCGGGATTCGGGATTCGGATTTTGGGAGGGCACTTGCCGGGAATGGTCCCGGGCCTGGATTCTTCGAGAGCATTTGAGTGCCCTTTGGAGACTTCTGAGGCACTCGGCCCCTTGCAGTGTGAAGCCGTCTTGCCCCTTTTCAAAACGGAGGCCTATATGTCTTTTCGCCGAAGGACCTTCCTGTCTCTTAATCTCATGTTCGGAGGGCTATTCCTCGGGCTTTCTCAGCCTGTGCAAGCTTGGGATCCTGAGTGTGACACCGGCCCGGAATGCCAATGCGAGTGCCTGGAGGCGTGGGATGAGTGTGCGCAAGGACTGCCGACCCCCGAGGCTCGTGAGCTCTGCGATCCAGCTTATGAGGCATGTTGGGAAGAGAACTGCGAGCCCGAATGAACCTACAGAAAAGACCATGAATTCGTTGGAATGCCCTCACCAGGGGAGGGGCGATCGTCCCTCCCCTCCAAGACCGCTTCACGCAGCTGCGGGTTTCCGTCGCCTACTCCTACCCGCCGCCGTGATTGTCGTTTGGAGTGGATCCGCTTGCTCTCCATCCGGTTCCTCCCCCCCCGAAGCCACAGGCTCGACCGGGTGGAATATCTATGCGACTCCAGTTCTCAAGAGATCGACCTTCTACGACGAAACTGGCGTCGCGGCGACCTTCTTCCGCATATCAGATCTCGCACTTCACGGTGACCGCGTCGGAGTGGCTGATGAGGGAGACGGTTCGATTCGGGTTTTTGACGACAATGGGCAGGAAGTCCTTTCAATGGGTGAGGAGGGGGATGGGCCAGGGGAGTTTCAGGCCCTCCGCCGGCTCTGGGCGTACTCTGGTGATTCCCTTCTGTCCTTCGACGCCGTCCAGGATCGAGCGACGATTTGGTCTCCGGCTGGCATCCCGTGTCGAACCGTTAGCATCGCTGACGATTGGGAGGGGTCCCGGTATTTCTCACTCCATGGACCGTTGAGCGATGGGGGACTCGTCTGGTCGGGCTCCTACTACAAGCCTACGGCTGCTGACCGCCAGCCCGTTCAAGAAACAGTCCTAATCACGTCGGATGTGGGGGAGATCGAGAGGACGATTGGTCCTTTTGAGGGAGAAGAACGGTCGGGAAGACGTTCGCAATTTGACTTGGGGGAGGTTCCATTCACAAGTGAAATGTTAGTTGCGACCCGGGGCGGGGAGATCCTGGTCGCAAACACAAAGGAGATGGGGGTGTCAGTATATGCCCGATCCGGTCGCGAGGTCAGCCGGTTGGGTCTAAAGGTACAGCCGGAAAGGATTACTGAGGAGTGGCAGCAACTCGACGCAAGACTGAGAAAAGCTTGGTACCAGAACGGTCCCCGTTCTCCCTTGCGGGAGGACCGGGTCAATGGAATCGCCTTCTTGGAATATCCGTCGGCCTTTCCGGTCGCCAGCGCCATGCAGGCATCTCCTGAAGGGGAAGTCTGGGTAGCCGAGTACTCTCTTCCTGACGGTTCCACTCCTTACCCGAGTTTCTCATCGCCAGCCACTGTCTCGAACACCTGGCATGTCTTCGCGTCTTCAGGTGAACACCTCGGTTTGGTCCACTTCCCCAAAGGACTCCTCCTCCTGGATGTGGCCGACGGAAGGGCCGCGGGCATGTGGAGGGACTCATTGGGTGTCGAGAATGTGCGAATATATGACATCGTCCAAGGACCCAAGAGCAAAAGGTGAAACGTGAAGAGAATTGGCCTGATTGACTCCCTTTTGCTTGTCTCTTTCGCAGCAATTGGATTCCTACTGGTGAAGCCTGGGGGGCCTCTCTCAAGCAGAATGGCCGCCTGGCGAGAGCACGCCCGACTTAGGGAGGTGTTGAGCCAGGAGTGGGAGCACCTCAATCTTCTAGGCTCTCCTCTTCGGCCGGATTCCACGGACTTCGATTTCATTATTGTTTCGGACTACGAGTGTCGGTACTGCCGTCGTGTGCACGTGGAGATATCCGGGTTGGTATCTACAGGGGAGATGTCGGTGGGTATCCTCCAGTTCCCGCTCTCAATCCATCCGCATGCTGAGGACGCAGCCCGAGTGGCCCTCTGCGCGGCCCGGGTTGGAGGCTTCTCCGAGGTCCATGAATACCTGATGACGGACACAACTTGGATGGTTAGTGCGAATTGGAAGGGGCTCGCCTCAAGGCTAGAATCCGTTCCTGAGGTCGAGTTCATGAGTTGCCTGGACAACCCCGATATCGAGCTAGAGCTCCGAGCCCATGAGGGTGCCGCTTCACAACTTGGGATCCGGGGCACTCCGACCTTCATCGCAGAAACCGGGATCCTAAAAGGTGCAGTGAGTCCCGAGGATCTGATGGAACTCCTCCGTCGGTGACTGGATCCGACCGGGGAGGGCGCACCAGGGTTCATTACGGCCTCACTCTTCCCTATGGTCCTTCAATGAGATCTTGTCTTTTTGTGACCCTCTTGGCCTCCTTGATGCTTTCAACTCTGGAATGCAGCCCGGCCTCAGTGCCGCTTCCGGAGATTGATGATCCAGTCTTTTCGAGTCTCTCGGGCGTCAATCTGAATATGCCCCAAGCCGCGTTCATGGGATTGGGGAGACCCATCGAACCCGGGCCGGATGGGGAGATCCGCGAGAGTTTCGGCCCGGGGTGGATTACCTACCATTTCTCCGGGATCCCTGATGGGCGTTTAGTTTCGATCCGCTGGTGGCTCGAGTACTCCGACAGCCTGAGGCTGCAAACGAGATGGGGGGAATTGGTTTCGCGGATCAGCAACGTCCATCCCGCTAGGCCATGGTGTTCCAGGAAAAGCACGCCAGGAATGAGCGAACATAGGGCGGTCTGGGAAGGATTGCCGGCCATCGGCGTTTCCGCCCAGATCCTCTCCCAAGGGAACGGCAGGGGGTACCGGGCGGAACTGGTCGTGATCGCGGAAATCGAAGGGCGCAACATCTCCACCGAAACCGGCGAAAACACGCCGTGTGGCGCGAGAAGATGGCCCCCATGAGGGGGCCGGAAAACCATGGTGCCCGCTCACGCGCTTTTCCCGCCGCTTCCGGAAGAACTGAAGAATTTCCTGGAGTAGCTCATCGGTGAGGGGTTTCTCAAGGAAGAGGGGAACCTGCTTGTGGGGGTGCCACCCGTGCCGATCACCGTACGTGGTTTCCGTTCCGCTGATGGATCCCACATACCCGATCCGTTCCTTCCAGCCTACTCGCTTGGTGCCGTCCCTCCGCCTCTTTCCTCCCTGCCAGGACGCCCCGGACTTCATGTACCTCCATCCGTCGGTTAGAACGGCCATCGAATCCTGAGGGCTGTGGCCCCGGTGGTGCCGGACGGTCCCGGTGACCAGGAGAACCTACCCCCCGGTCTTCATGTGGTTTCGGATAGCTTCCTCAATCCTCCCTCGACACCGGTGTCAGCACTGGTGTCAGTAGGGAGGGGGGAAGCTGCTTCAGAGGCGGGCTGGCGAAGTGCAGGCTGCGCGCGCCGTCCTCAGTTCACAGTGGTTTTCGTGCAGGATGCTCTGTGGAGGGGGATCCACTCTAAGCCTGATAAGCGTGAGGTCGGCACGACGGCCAGGGGCCCCAACAGGGACCCCAAACTCCCCGCAACTGACCATAACTCAGGGGTTCTCCAGAGAACGACCGACCGCCTAACGCCCAAACTCCCCACAACTTAGGCCACCTCACGAACTCTCCGCGTATATGCTACTATAACGCTCCCGATTTCCCTGGACAGTAGATTGCAGAGACGAGCGGGTCCAGAGAAAAGGGGATTAGATGACTTCGAAGAGCGGGGAGAAGAAGGCGACCGAAGGTCGTGAAGAAGTACCCGAGCGGTGGAGTGCCCAGCGGAAGACGGAGATCGTGCTGAGGCTTCTTCGCGGGGAAGATCTTGGGGAGGTGAGCAGGGAGAACAAGGTTTCGCCACCGACCCTTGAGGAATGGAGGCGGGTGTTCCTGGAGCGGGGCCAGCAGGGCTTGAAAGCCCGGAGCCGGGATCCGGCCGAGCAGGAGTTGATCCGAACCCGGGCCAAGCTCGGGGAGATGACGATGCGACTGGAGCTT
>CAYOVN010000123.1:0-10929 GCA_964407425.1 uncultured Gemmatimonadaceae bacterium | reverse complement strand
CCGTAGGCGGTGCCCAGAGGACCCCGTAGGCGGTGCCCAGAGGACCCCGTAGGCGTCTGATTTTCCTCCTCCTCTTCTGGTCCGGAACTTGAACCTTACCAGAGGCTGTATGGTTCACCGGGGTTGATTCCGGCCGAAATGGCGCCGGCCCCGGCTCAAGGCCGAGGATTTGCTGCCACTTTGGCGGTATCGGAAAGGAAAAACGAGGAATGCTGAATTCGGACCGACTCACTGTCAAAGCCGCTGACGCCTTTCAGGTTGCAGCAAAAGAAAGCAGACAGCGGGAACACCCCCAGATCGAGGGCGTTCATCTTCTCCAGGCCCTCCTGGATCAGGAGGATGGGGTTGTAAGCCCTGTTCTCCTCAAGCTCGGCGCGAATCCGGCCCTCATCCGGGAACGAACGGTGACCTCCCTCGAAAGCCGGGCCCGGGTTACCGGAGGGTCCGACCCCACCCTTTCCCGGGACCTCACCCGAGCTCTGGATGTGGCAGAAGCGGAAGCCCGCTCCCTGGGTGACGAGTACGTCTCTACGGAACACCTCCTCCTGGGTCTTTCAAAAGAAAAAGGAGACGCTGGAAAGATCCTCAACGGTGCCGGTGCCGATCTGAAGGGCCTCCGAGCGGCCCTGGAAGGGGTCCGAGGCTCCCACCGGGTCACGGATCAGACTCCCGAAGACACATTTCGCGCATTGGCCCGCTACAGCCAGGATCTCACCGAAGCCGCCAGGCTCGGGAAGCTGGATCCCGTCATAGGTCGGGACGAGGAAATCCGGCGGGTGGTGCAGGTCCTGGCCCGCAGAACCAAGAACAACCCGGTGCTCATCGGGGAGCCGGGAGTTGGAAAGACCGCCATCGTAGAGGGTTTGGCCCAGCGAATCGTAGCGGGGGACATCCCCACCACCCTGGCCAACAAGAAGCTCGTGGCACTGGACATCGGGGCTATGCTGGCCGGGGCAAAATACCGGGGCGAGTTCGAGGAGCGAATGAAGGCGGTGCTCAAGGAGATCGCCGACGGGGAGGGCCGTTACATCGTCTTCCTCGATGAGCTCCACACGGTGGTGGGAGCCGGGGCCGCCGAAGGTGCCGTGGACGCTGGGAACATGTTGAAACCCATGCTTGCCCGGGGTGAACTCCGGATGGTGGGAGCCACCACCCTTGGCGAATACAGGAAGCATGTGGAGAAGGACCCTGCTCTGGAGCGCCGCTTCCAGCCGGTATTTGTGGCGCCTCCTTCCGTGGAGGACACCATTGCCATTCTCCGGGGCCTCAAAGAGCGATACGAGGTCCATCACGGGGTGAGGATCAAGGACGACGCCATCATCGCCGCCGCCCGTCTATCCGACCGGTATATCGGCGGGAGGTTCCTGCCCGATAAAGCCATCGACCTCATCGATGAGGCCGGGAGCCGGCTTCGGATCGAAATCGACTCCCTTCCGCAGGAAATCGATGAGGTGGAGCGCCGCATCACACAGCTCGAAATCGAGAAACAGGCTCTCTCCCAGGAAGATAATCCGGGAGCCCGTGACCGGCTCCGGGGAATCGAGGAAGAGCTGGCGGAGCTCCGGGAGTCCAGCGCCGGGAAAAAGGCGAAATGGCAAAATGAGAAGGAAGCCATCACCCGGATTCAAACGCTGAAGGAGCGGGTGGACGAACTCCGGTCCGAGGCCGACCGAGCCACCCGGACCGGGGACCTGAACCTGGCGGCCAAGCTTCAGTACGGGGAAATCCCTGGGACGGAGCAGGCCCTTTGTGTGGCTGAGGGCCGGTTAGAGGAGCTCCAGGCCAACGGAAAGTATCTCAGGGAGGAAGTGGAGGACGACGACATTGCCGAGGTGGTGGCCGAATGGACGGGGATTCCCGTCAATCGCCTTCTGGAATCGGAGCGCCAACGCCTAACCCATCTGGAAGACCTTCTAGGAAAAAGAGTCATCGGTCAGAGGGAGGCCCTTCGGGCCGTATCGAATGCAGTGCGTCGGGCCCGAACCGGACTCCAGGACCCGAACCGGCCGGTAGGGTCCTTCATCTTCCTTGGACCCACCGGAGTAGGGAAGACGGAAACGGCCAGGGCGTTGGCCGAGTTCCTATTCGACGACGAACGGGCCATGGTCCGCATCGACATGTCCGAGTACATGGAGAAACATGCCGTGGCCCGCCTCATCGGCGCGCCCCCGGGCTACATCGGGTACGACGAAGGGGGGCAGTTGACCGAAGCCGTTCGCCGCCGGCCCCACGCGGTCATTCTCTTCGATGAAATCGAAAAGGCCCATCCCGAGATCTTCAACGTTCTCCTTCAGATCATGGACGAGGGGCGCCTCACCGATTCCCACGGCCGGACCGTGGATTTTCGAAACGCCGTCGTCATCATGACCTCCAACATCGGGAGCCAGTATATCCTGGACCGGGCCCGGGCCTCGGAATGGGATGCCGTGGAGAGCTTCGTCATGGGTGAGCTTCAGCATCATTTCCGTCCCGAATTTCTGAATCGGGTGGACGACACGATTCTCTTCCGACCCCTGGAGGCGGGCGAACTAAGGACCATCGTCGACCTCCAGTTGGCCCGGGTAATGGGGCTCGCCGCTGAGCTGGGCGTGACCCTGGAAGTGACGTCGGAGGCAAGGGATAGCATCGCAAAAGAGGGTCACGATCCGGCCTTCGGAGCTCGTCCCCTGAAGCGGGCCATCCAACGGATGGTGCAAGACCCCCTGGCACTCAAGCTGTTAGAAGCAGAGATTTCAGAAGGGACGGTTGTCAGAGCAGTCCCGGGTGAAACCCCGGGGCTTCTGGACTTCCAGATGGAGGTGAGGAGGCCTGGTGCTGAAAACCCGGACCCTGATGCTTCCTGATGCCCAGTCCCAACAGCATACACCCTGACGAAAAGAGGCCTCTCCCGTGCTCATGATCGGCCCATCTATGAAACGCTTGCTTCTAGTGGTTCTTCTTCTGGCACTACCGGGATGCACGACGAACCAGATCATGTCGGGAGGTGAGATGGCGGCCGTGGCCCCCATGCTCTCCGTAGAGAGATTCCTCAAGGCCAGCAATGAGCGGGATCTCCATTCCATGGCGAGCATCTTTGGGACCGCCGACGGTCCGGCTATCGACACCGGAGGGGCCTTCGGGTGTACGTTCAAGAAAATGGGGTCATGGATCGGGCTGGGGGATGCCTGCCAGAGTCTCCAGGAGGTGGAGCTCCGGATGGACTTGATTTCCGACCTCCTTCGTCACGACGACTATACGATCGCTTCCGATGCCCTGGTCGCCGGACGGGACCATCCCACGACCAGAATCGGGGTACATATGCTCATCCGTGGACGGGAGATTTCGGACGTGCCCTTCCTGGTGGTTCAGACGGATGGAGGGCGGTGGCTGGTGCAGGAGATCGGTCTGGAGAAGGTCATGAGGTAGAGTTGTCCCCGATCTGAACCAATTCGGTGAGGATCCCTCCGGTGCTACGGGGGTTTAGAAAGGCCACCTGGTGGCCCCGGGCCCCCGGTCGAGGAACTTCGTCGATCAGTTCGAAGCCCTCTTCCTTGAGCTTGGAGAGGGTTTCAGGGAGATTCGGGACCCGGTAGGCGATGTGATGCAGGTTTTGGCCCCGTTTCTGCAGGAAGCGTCCGACAGTGGTTTCGGCCTCCAAGGGCTCCAGAAGCTCGACGGATCCGACAAAGCAGACGCGTACACCCTGGGTCGGGAGCTCCTCCACGGGGGAACGGGTAGCCCCGGTCAGGAGTTCGAATAGCGGGCAAGCCTCTTCCAGAGAGGATACGGCCACGGCAACGTGGTCCAGAGGAAAAGAGATCATATATTTTCGGTGCCTGTGTGAGTACGATCGAGACTCCCGAAGGTGCCTGAACCCGGCGGCATGGTAGACAGAGCCGCTTAAATGAACAAGGAGCAGGTTTGATGGCAGATAGTGAGAAGGTTTTTGAGGTAACGGATCTGAACTTCGGCGATGAGATCGAAAGCAGCTCTGGCCTGACCATCATCGACTTCTGGGCAGCCTGGTGTGGACCCTGCCGGATGGTTGCCCCCATCGTGGCCGAACTGGCCGAGGATTACTCGGAGCAGGGGCTTCGGGTGGGGAAATTGGACGTCGACACCAACCCCCAGACAGCGAGTAAATTCGGAATCCGTTCCATCCCCAGCATTCTGTTCTTCAAGGACGGGAATCACGTAGACACCGTCGTGGGTGCCGTGCCGAAGCCCTTCCTGGAAGCAAAGGTCAACGAGCACATCTAGCAGTGCAGTAGCAGCTCTCGACCAGGTTTCGATGGAAACAGAATCGAGTGGATCGGCCCCGGGGCGCATTGTCTCCGGGGCCGCTTCTCATCTTCCCGGAAACTCCTCGGGCTCTGGACCGGGGTCGGCCTTCTCCCCATCCTACCTTCATGGCAACCCTCTACCTCGTCAGCACCCCCATTGGCAACCTGGGTGATCTCACCCGCCGGGCCGAAGAGACGTTGGGCTCCGTATCCCGGGTCCTGGCCGAAGACACTCGGCGAACCCGGACCCTCATGACCCATCTTGGGCTGAGCAAGCCCCTGGTCTCCCTCCATTCCCACAATGAAGTGGGCCGGAGCGAGAAGATCCTCGATTGGCTCGCAAAAGGGGAGGATCTGGCGATGGTGTCCGATGCTGGGACACCTCTGGTTTCAGATCCGGGGCAAAGAGTCGTGGAGGCCGTTCTGGAAGCTGGCTTCGACGTGGTTCCTATCCCCGGCCCTTCGGCGGTCCTGGCGGCTCTGGTTGGATCCGGGTTTCCCGGAGATCGATTCTCCTTTCTAGGGTTCCTGCCCCGGAAGGGACGGGAGCGGTCGGAGCTCCTGGATCGGATCGGTGCATCTCCTGACCCGGTGGTGCTTTTTGAATCGCCGGAAAGGGTAGGTGACCTCCTGGAGGCTTTGGAGGAGATCTGCGGATCCCAGCGACTGGTGGCTGTGGCCCGGGAGTTGACCAAGGTCCACGAGGAGTTCATTCGAGGTCCCCTGGCGGAGGTAAGGGCCCGTGTCGGGGCGGTTCGGCCCCGGGGGGAGTTCGCTCTTGTTGTGGGGGGCACCGACGGCCCCCCGGTTTCGGATGCGGTGGACGCCGGGGCCGCCCGGGCCCTGGCGGCGAGCCTTTTGACGGAAGGTTACACCCCGAGTCGGACGGCGAAGGAGGTGGCGAACCGTCTGAAGATATCCCGGAACATGTGCTACGAGATCGTCCAGGACGTGGCCAGGGACATGCAGAAGGACAAGGACGCCGAATAGGCAGACCATGCCCTCGTCTTCCTCGAAGTCCCCAGGCCCACCGCCACCCCCCCTTCGGCTGACTGAAGAAGCTTCCGCCGCCATACGGGAGGAAATCAGGCGGGCGCAGGGACGGGAAGTGACCTTCCTTGCCCACGTTTCCGAGGAACGAACCCTCTTCAACCCTAGAGCGGTGGCCCGGGGAAATCGCGGCGCCGTCCTGGCGGCTTCCCGGGATGCTCCGGAGGGGAGTGTCATGATTCACAACCATCCCTCCGGAGACCTGGAGCCATCGGCCCCCGATCTTGCCGTGGCGGCCACTCTCTATGAGCGGGGGATCGGTTCGGCCATCGTGGACAATGAAGGTTCCCGCCTTTATGTGGTGGTGGAGCCCCCCAAACCCAGGGTCGTGGAGCCCCTCGATCTGGACCAGATTGAGGATTTCTTCGGTGAAGAAGGACCTCTCTCCCGAGTCCATCCATCCTTCGAGGACCGTCCCGGGCAGCGGGAAATGTCCCTCCTGGTGGGTCGGCGGTACAACGAGGGGGGCGTAGGGCTTGTTGAGGCAGGGACGGGGACAGGGAAGACCCTGGCCTACCTCCTCCCCGCCGCTCTTTGGGCTCAGCGCAACGAAGAGCGGACCGTGATCTCTACCAATACCATCAATCTCCAGGAGCAGTTGGTGGGGAAGGACCTTCCTCTCCTGAAGAGGACGTTGGGGAAGGATCTGCGGTGGTCTCTGGTGAAGGGACGAGGGAACTACGTCTCCATCCGCCGCGCCCATCTGGCCACGGCCACGGCGGCTTCCCTCTTCGATGAAGACCGGGGCCAGGAGCTCCAGGGAATCCTGGAATGGATTGAGACCACCCAGGATGGCTCTCTTTCCGACCTTTCGGCCCCGCCCTCGGAGGAAGTCTGGGAAGAGGTTCAAAGCGACTCGGACATCTGCCTGAAAACCCGGTGTCCCCATTTCCAGGACTGTTTCTTTCAGCGGGCTCGAAGAGAGGCCGCATCAGCCGAGATCTTGGTGGTGAACCATCATCTCCTTTTCACCGATCTTGCGGTTCGCCGGGTCACCAACAACTACACCCACTCGGCGGTCCTTCCTCCCTATCGCCACCTGATTTTGGACGAGGCCCATAACGCCGAGGAGGCCGCCACCGATCACCTGGGAGTGGGGGTGACCCGCCAGGGTCTTTTCCGACTCCTCTCCCGCATGGACCGACGAGGGAAGGGGATCCTCGCCGACCTTCGGGAGCAATTCCAACGGGAGCCGGAGCTGGGGTCGGCCCGGCAGTTCCTGGAGCGGTTGGATGAAAGGGTCGGTCGGGCGTTGTCCGAAGCAAAGGACCGGATCGAACCCTTCCTGACGGCCCTTACGGAGGTCCTCAGGGCCCGAAACGAGTCCACCCTTCGCCTCGGGGGGCCCGAGGGCATCGAGCCCTGGGCCAGTCCCCCAGTGAGGGAGGCGGCGGAAGGGCTGATTTTTGACTTTCGGCGCCTGGGTCGTGAGATCACGGAGCTCCGGGTCCGCATTCAAGATGACGAAGCCTGGGCCGAATCCCTGGAGGGCCGGATTCTGGATCTGTTCAGCGTGCAGAGCCGCCTCGATGCGTATGCACAGGGAATCGAGCGGGTCCTGAACCCGGGGGACGACGGGGCTGTGCTGGTTCGCTGGCTGGAATTGAAGGGGACGGGACCCCGGACCAACCTGGCCTTGGCGGCAGCCCCTATCGAGGTAGGCCCCCTCCTTCGAGAGGACCTGTTCCGGCGGCTGGAAACCACGGTCCTCACCTCAGCCACCCTCACCACAAGGACGGGCTTCGAATACCTGAGAGCTCGCCTTGGCCTGGACATCCCCTCTCTCCAGGAAGAGGGGGGAGGCGTGGAAGTGGAGGAGGCGGTCGTTCCCTCACCCTTTGATTTCACGGAACAGTGCCTCCTGGGCGTTCCCACCGACCTGGCAGGACCCCTGGAACCTGGGGACCGCTTCCAGGAGGAAACGGCCCGTGTGGCCATTGAAGTGGCTCAGATGACGGGTGGGGGCCTCTTTGTGCTCTTCACCTCCTACCGGGCACTCCGACGGGTTGCAGAGCTCCTCAGGGAGGAATTGGAAAGATCCTCCGACCGTTCCAGGCCTTTTCCCCTCTTCGTTCAGGGGGAAGGGCCTCGGGCCCGCCTTCTTCAGGATTTCACCGATTCAGGTTCAGGAATTCTCCTCGGGACCTCATCCTTCTGGGAGGGAGTGGACGTCCCAGGGGATCCCCTCCGGGCACTCATCCTTCAGAAGCTCCCCTTTCAGGTCCCGACCGAACCCATCATCGCGGCCCGGATGGAGGCACTTGAGGCCCGGGGGGAGGATCCCTTCTGGCGATATACGCTTCCCGAGGCCGCCCTGCGTCTGAAGCAGGGATTCGGGCGCCTGATCCGGACCCGGGACGATCGCGGCGTGGTGCTGATTCTGGACGACCGCATCCTGACCCGGAAGTACGGCCCCTTCCTTCGCCAGTCCCTCCCGCCGGCCCCACTGGCGAAGGGAATCTGGACCGACCTTCGGCGTGGGCTGGAGGAGTTCTACTCAGACCCCTAGATTATCCCTCTATGAAACGTATTGTCGGAATGTCAATCGGCGTGGTCTACGCAGTCCTTACCGGACTGGCCTTCACCACCTCTACCCAAAACTGGTCCATGGGCAACGCGGACCTGGGGCTCTGGTGGGGGGTGGTCGGAACACTTCTGGGGATCGCCGGACTAGGCGTTTTCTTTGGAACTCTGTTCCACACCCGTCCCGTAGAAGACTGACCGCATCCCAATGGGGATCGCCGATTCAAGCGGCGCCTCTTCTCCGGACCCGGGCTCAAAGCCTGGAGGTTCGGGGGACGGCGCCTTTTTTTCATGCCTCCACTTCAGAGGGTTCTCATGAACGCCCTGCCGCGCCCTTCCAAGATCGTCTGTATCGGACGGAACTATGTGGCCCATGCCGCCGAGATGGGAAACGAGGTCCCCACTGAGCCTCTCATGTTTCTGAAGCCCCCGTCGGCCCTCATCGGGGTTGGGGAGCCCATCGTCCTTCCCCCAGGGGTCGGGAGGGTGGACTTCGAAGGTGAGATCGGCGTCGTCATCGGACGGAAGGCCGTCCAGATTTCCGAAGAGGACGCCCTGGGTTTTGTTGCCGGGATCGTTCCGGTCAACGACGTGACCGCCAGGGATCTTCAAAAGGCAGACAATCAGTGGGGCCGGGCTAAAGGATTCGACACCTTCTGCCCCATCGGGGAGATGATGCCCATCGCTCAAGTGGATCTGGAGACCCTCGGGGTGGTCAGCCGGGTGAACAGCGAGGAGAGGCAAAGGGGAACTGTGGACCAGATGGTGTTCTCCATTCCCTTCCTCATCTCCTACGTCTCCCGAATCATGACGCTGGAACCGGGAGACCTTCTGGCCACTGGAACGCCGGAAGGTGTGGGTCCCCTTTCCGCGGGGAACGTGGTGGAAGTTGAAATACCCGGCGTCGGAACCCTTACGAATCCCGTCGTGACCAGGTAGGGAGGATACCATGCTTCCGAAGACCAGCGATCGGTACCAGGGCCTTCCCCCTTATCCCTTGGCCGGGATTCCTGAAACCCGCCGCCGTCTGATAGAAGAGGGGGTCGATGTCATCGACCTGAGCGCCGGGGATGCCGATCTGGCGCCGCCTCCAGCCGCGGTAAAGGGTTTGCAGGAGGCCGTGGAGAATCCTGCCATGTCCCGCTACCCCTTCAACCTGGGCTTGGCCGAATTCAGGGAAGAGGTCTCCGCCTGGATGGGCCGGCGGTTCGGCGTGGAGGTGGATCCCGGGAAGGAGATCTTACCCCTCATCGGGTCAAAAGACGGGATCGCCCACCTTCCCTTCGGGTTTCTGAATCCCGGGGAGGCGGCCCTGATCCCCGATCCCGGATACCAGCCCTACAAGGGCGGAGTCTGGTTGGCAGGTGGCGACCCCATCCTGGTGCCCCTGAAGGCCGAGAACAACTTCCTGATCCGGCCGGAGCAGCTGTCCAAGGAGGATGTGGCCCGGTCCAAGATTCTCTACCTGAACTACCCGAACAACCCGACGACGGCCCTGGCCCCCCGGGAGTACCTGAAGGAAATGGTGGATTTCTGCCACGCCAATGACCTTCTCCTCGTGTATGACAACGCATACAGCGAACTGGCCTTCGACGGATACCGGCCGCCGAGTATTCTCGAAATCGAGGGGGGCAGGGAAACCAGCCTGGAATTTCACTCCTTTTCCAAGACCTTCAACATGACCGGCTGGAGAATGGGCTGGGCTGTAGGCGACGCCAGCCTTGTGGCGATTCTCGGGAAGGTGAAGAGTTTCGTGGATACGGGAGCTTTTCTGGGAATTCAGGCAGCATGTGCCGCCGCTCTCCGGTCCTGGGACGAGTGGGTGCCGTCGAATATTGACACCTTCCAGAAGCGTCGAGATGCGGCGGTAGCTGGGCTAGCGGCGGAGGGTTTCGACGTGACGTCGCCCAAGGCAACCATGTACCTTTGGGTTCCCGTCCCAACCAGTGAGGCATCCATGGACTTTTGCCGTCGGGCCCTGGAACAGGAAGGTGTGATCGTGCTCCCCGGGAGTTCGATGGGCCGGGGTGGGGAAGGGTTTTTCAGGATCGCGCTGACGACTTCGGAGGATCGGTTGCGGATGGCCGCGTCCCGGTTGGGACGGCTTCTATCATAGGGGCGGCTTTTCACGCCTTCGATTTCGGCTTTCCACACGTTCGGAACCGGTTTCCTAGGGGGGGTTACTAGAAGAGATGAACGACCGTCCCCCCTCTTCGGAAGCCGAAGATCTGACGATCCCGGACCGGGTCCACCCCAGGACCCGGTATCGGTATGCGTTCAGGGTTTCCCTGGCGATAAGTGCGGTCATCCACCTTATTCTCATCGCTCTCTACCCGGGCTTCTTCTCCGGGATTCCCCGGATCGGAATGTCTTTCGGTGGCTACACCCAACTGGAAAGCCCCCAGGGAACAGAGCTCGTGAATATCCTTGAGCTTCCGGCCGACCAGGAACCGGATATTGAACGGCCCCCTGATGTGTCGGAACCGGAGATTCCCAATCTCCCAACTCAGGCTGTTCCAACCGGAATCGAGGCTCCTCCCCGACTGGAACCACCCGACGAGGGGCCTGTAGGCCCCACGGCAGCGGAGAGGATCAGGCCCAAGGCCCAGGACCTCCGTTATTGGGCCCCCGTGTCCCCGGAACGGACGCAGTTGACCCAGGAACAGGTGATGCGGCTTCAGCTCGTCGCCCGCTTGGAGGCCTTGAACGATTCGTTGGCCAAGGCAGAGAAGCGGGCTGTTGACGCCATGGATTGGACGTATACCGACGACGAGGGGAAGCGGTGGGGTGTCTCCCCCGGGAAGATCCATCTGGGTGATCTGACCATTCCCATGCCCTTCGCATTCGGGGCGTCCGCAGGCCAGAGGGAACGGGCCGAGGAACGCCTGTGGGCCTGGGACGAAATCGAGGCCTCGGCGGCGAGGGGAGCGGTCATCGAATCCTGGAAGGATCGGGACCAGGCCATCCGGGAGCGGATGGACGCCCGAAGGAGGGCCGATACGACCCGTAGCGGGGGACGGGGTGGTGGTGGGGGTGATGGTGCCGGCGGCGGTGGTGGCCGCTGAGGCGCCTCCAACCGCTGACGGCAGTTGAG
>CAYOVN010000122.1:0-10971 GCA_964407425.1 uncultured Gemmatimonadaceae bacterium | reverse complement strand
CTCGGTCGTCTCAGCGCCTCTGGGCTTCAGGAAAAGAAGCTCCAGTAGGAGGAGTCCGAAAAAAAACCCGGCTAAACCCAAAAGTGTCGGGGCCGGGGGTAACACCTCTACCCGGGTCAGGACCAAAGCCACCACCAAAACCACCCCCATCCTCACTAAGGTCCCGCCAACCCAAACCAGGAGGAAACGCTTCGTGTCCCCCCAGAACCTGATCAGCAAAAAGAAGGCCAGCATCTGGATCGGATAGGCCAAAAGCGCGGCCACCAGAATTCCGGTCCTTCCCGGAGGAGAAAGCCAGGGCCAGGAAGCGGCAATTGCCACAAGAAGGGCCACCAGGGCCACTCCGCCATACTTAAAAAACTGAGTCAAGGCTCTACGTCTTCTTCTCCACTTCGGGAGTCCACCACGATGTGGCTGTAGAGGTTGTAAAAACCAGCCCCACCCCCGACAAAAGCCCCAAGAATCAGGAAAAGTGGCATCGTGCCCAACTTCCCATCGAGCCACCATCCAGCCAGGAGAAAGAGGAGAGTAGATAGGGCCCAGGTCAAACCGTATCCGGTATACTGACCGGCGGCGGCAACCATCCCCGACCGAACTGACTCCTTCTTTTTCTCCTCGGGCATTACCTCTGATCCTCAGAGCTGGCTGAAAAAAGCGGCCGGAAGTTAGGTAATTGTGATTTTTTTCGCAAGCGCCCATGGGAGGGTGCAATTCTGTCGTAAAAACCTTGACTGAATGGGATTATTCGCCTCATGTTTTTGCAGGTTGTCCGACTGGACGACCAACACCTCCTTGCAGGGCTGGAATTGCTGATCCCACCTCCTGATGGGCCTTGGACGTTCGGTACACCTGTCCCATCTTTATGTGTCGAGCGGTCAGGGTTCACCCCATACGGCCCCAGCCAGGGTTACCCGGCCCGCAGGAAACCCCCTCATTCGAGAAAAAGGGAATGGACGCAGAATCTGCCGGTAGCAGTTCCGAACAACCGCCAAGTACGGGGAGGCGGCCATGACCGTCGTTATCTCCGTTTCCACGGTTCTCATCCTCCTCTCAGCCTTCTTCTCCGCTTCGTCTACCGCCGTGTTTTCCGTCGGCGGGCCCCGCATCCGGACCCTCCGGGAGGAGGGATTCAAAGGGGCGGAGGAACTCTCGGAACTTCGGACCCGAACCGGGCCCATCCAGGGAATCCTCCTCTTCCTGGCTTCCTTCTTGGCCCTTCTGGCCGTGGGAGTCCTGACCGGGTGGTTCGCCTTGAGATGGGGCTTGCCGGGCCTTTTCCTGGGCCTCCTGGGCTCTAGCCTGTGCGTCCTCATCCTGGCCGAGCTCCTTCCCCGTTCCATCGCCGCCCGGCGGTCGATTCAAGTGGCCCTTGGAGTGGCGCCCGTCATCCTCCGTATAGAGCGTTTCCTTTCTCCGCTCCTCTCTCCTTTCTTCCGCCTGGAACGGTACCTGGCTCGGTCCGCAGGTGAGGAAGGGACTACACAGGAGGAGCGAGAAGTCAGAGAGATCACCTCTCTGGGTCAGCGGGAAGGCGTTGTGGGGATGGAGGAGCATCAGTTGGTCGAGAGGGCGTTCCGCCTCGACGAGCTCACCGCATGGGACGTTATGACCCCCAGAGTGGCCATTTTCGCTTGGCCCGACTCCATGACTCTGAAGGAGATCATCGGGGAACTGAAGGACGTGCCCTACTCCCGAGTGCCCGTCTATGGGGAGTCGGTGGACGACGTCACCGGGATCCTTCATGTGCGGGAGGTTTTTCAGAACTACATCCTGGGACATGAAGACACTCCTCTGAAGGACCTTTCCAGGGAACCCTTCTTCGTACCCGGTTCCCTTCCCCTCACACGCTTGCTGAAAGATTTCCAGGCCCGGCGGATCCATATGGGAATCGTGGCGGACGAATTCGGGGGAACGGATGGGTTGGTCACCCTGGAAGACATCCTGGAAGAGTTGGTAGGGGAGATCGAGGATGAAACCGACCTTCCGGAAGAACCCCTCGTCCGAATATCCCGGGATGAGGTGATCGCCGACGGCGCCCTCGACCTGAGAGAGATCAACTACGCCTTCAACGTTTCCCTTCCCCAACTGGAACACCGCTCCCTGAACGGCTTCATCATCGAAGAGCTGGGGCACGTGCCGGAAAGGGGAGAGACCTTGGAGCGGGAAGGCGTCAGGATCGATGTCGTGGACGCCACAGAGACCCAGGTCCTACGAGCCCGTGTCCGGAAGATCGTAGCCAGGGAAAAGAAGAAGGGCGATTAGCCGTGGCCCACATTCTGGCCTTCGACGGGAGATATCCGACCATTCATCCTGATGCGTTCGTGGCACCCACGGCCGTGGTCATCGGGAACGTGGAGATCGGGGCTCAAGCCTCGATCTGGTTCGGAACGGTCATCAGAGGGGATCATCCCGAATTCGGAATCCGGATCGGCGCCAGAACCAACATTCAGGACAACTGTGTGGTACACGTAGGCGACTGGCAGCCAACCATCGTCGGCGAGGATGTCACCGTCGGGCACGGAGCGAAGTTCGAGAGCTGCACCATCGCGGACCGATGCGTCATCGGCATGAATGCGGTAATTCTTCAGGAAGCATCCATCGGGGAGGGCTCTCTGGTGGCGGCCAATAGCGTGGTCCTGGAAAAAACCCGGGTGCCCCCAGGCAGCCTTGTGGCGGGGATCCCGGGCAAGGTCAAGAAGTCTCTCGAGGGCTCGGCAGCGGAATTCGTCCGGAGAAGCAGCTCCCACTACGTAGAACTTTCGGAGGCCTATCGCCTCCAGGTGGGGGAGTCGGAAGAAGGCTAAAGGCTGGCTGGCCTCTTCGCAGGGAAAGTCGAACGCTTCCCGCCATCGAAGGACCTAGGCCGGCAGCCCCAGGAAGTTGGTGGTGTACCAGTGAATCAGTCCCTCCCCCCAACCGTAGGTCACCGCCGCACCTACCGCCAGGAAGATCCCGAAGGGGACCAGCTTCCCCGTCTTCCATGAGATGGGGCCGAACACGATTGACCCAAGAAGAGCCCCCAAGAAGAGGGTGAGGAGGACGCCCGGGATCCCGAGAAACGCCCCCACCATCCCCATCATCTTCAGGTCCCCGCCCCCCATGGCCTCCTTTTTGAAAAGCCAGGTCCCTAGCTTTGCGACTCCGAATAGCATCCCAAACCCAACCGCCGCCCCCAAGAAGGCTTCCAGAGTCGTGAGTCCCCCGGCGAAGGGAGCAAGGGCCAATCCGAGAACACCCCCTCCGAGAGAGAACTGATCCGGAATGATGTAGAAACGGGCGTCGGTGATGGCGATCCCCAGGAGAACGGTAAGGAAAAGAGCCCCCCGAGCACTCTCCACAGACAATCCGGACTGCATGAAACACCCGGCCCATATGAGCCCGGTTGCGAGCTCCACCACGGGGTATTGGAAAGAGATCGAGGTACGGCAGGATCTGCATTTCCCCAGGAGAAGCAGATAGCTGAGGACTGGAACGTTGTCGTACCACTGAAGCCCGTAGTCGCATTTGGGGCAGTGGGAGGGAGGGCTCACCACCGACTCGTCATTGGGCCACCGAAGGGTGCAAACGTTCAAGAACGAGCCGAGCAGGAGGCCGAGGACGCCGGCCAAGACCGTCAGTTGCCATGGATCTTCGAAAGGGAACCCCATCAGTTCTCCATTCCTGTGCCTGGATTTCCAACGAGACTGAAAAGAAGTATGGCTCCGGCCAAGCCCGCATTCAAAGAGTCGACTCCCTCCGCCATGGGGATGGAGAGGGTGGTTCGGGCAGAATCTTTGAGGGCCTCTCTGGGCCCGGCCCCTTCATTCCCCACCGCCAACCCCCAACCCCTTGGCGCCGAAAAACTGCGTACGTCGGACCCTTCCCCATCCGCCAGGAGAAGTGGTAGACCCTTCTCCAAAAGCCATCCCTCCACCTCGGCCCACGGGGCCTTCAGGACCGGGAGATGCGCCACCGCCCCAGCTGAGGCTCTGACCACCTTTGGGTTGAAAGGGTCGACGGACCCTTCGAGGCAGATCACGCCCTCCAGGCCGAAGGCCCAGGCAGCCCGAATGAGCGTGCCCGCGTTTCCCGGATCCTGAATCCCGTCCAGGATGAGGAGTCTCGATTCTTGGTCAGCCTGGAGGGTCGCCAGGGAGGTGGCCGGTTCCGCCACCACCATGAGGATTCCCTGAGGCTGCTCCGTATCCGACAAACCGCTCAACTGGTCATCGGCCACCTCCTCGACGGGGAGGCCGGAGGCCCTGAGAAGCTCTTCCAGCTGGAGCCCGGGTCCAGAGAGGGAGAGCCTCGGCGAGAGGAGGGCGAAACGAGGCTTCCCCTTGCTTCCACTTTCGAGAAACTCCCTCGCCGCCCGAACACCTTCCACAAGAAAGCTACCTTCCCGGGATCTGAACCGGGGGTTTCGCAACCTCTCGATCAACTTGGCTTTTTCTCTGCTCAGGGCCATGAATCCGTGGGCCTCCTGATGATGAACCGGCCTCCAGATGAAAAACCGACCTCCCGATGACGACCCGGGAAGGGTAGTCTATACTTGGTTGCAAACAAGCTCACGAAAAGCCTTGCTTCGATACAGGCCTAGACTGTCCAGGGACCCATGACTTCGAATCCTCTTCCTATCGCCCTCTCCATTGCCGGTTCCGATAGCGGCGGTGGCGCGGGAATCCAGGCCGACCTCAAAACGTTTCAAGCCTTCGGCGTTTTTGGAACAACCGCCATAACCGCCGTCACGGCCCAGAACACCTTGGGAGTCCAGGCCATCCACCCCATCCCCATCGAGGTGGTCAGGGCTCAAATCGATTCCGTGGCGGGAGATCTCCGTCCCGGCGGGTTCAAATCCGGGATGCTTGCTACATCCGAGCTGGTGACTACCGTTGCCGACGCCATCAGGGCACATGGCCTCGACAATTACGTGATGGACCCCGTCATGGTGGCCACCAGCGGCCACCGGCTCCTGAACGAAGACGCCGAAAAAGCCCTGGCCGAAGCGTTGTTGCCCCTCGCCTCCCTGGTCACCCCGAACCTCCATGAAGCAAGGATCCTGACTGGGATTCAGGTTCAGGAACCGGCAAGTATGGGCGAGGCAGCAAGAGCTTTGGTGGAGATGGGTGCCGGGGCTGCGCTCGTAAAGGGTGGCCACCTGAATAGTGATGAATCGGTTGATCTGTTCTGGGATGGTACGCGAGAACTCTCCTGGAGTCGGAAAAGGATCCCCACTTCCAACACCCATGGAACCGGTTGCACCCTTTCTGCCGCCGCTGCGGCCGCGCTGGCCAGAGGACTCCCCTTGGCGGAAGCGGTGGATCTTGCGGTGGATTTTGTGGCCCGGGCCATTTCCATCGCCCCGGACCTCGGAGAGGGGCATGGGCCTGTCAATCACTTTGCAGGAACGGTCTTCTTCCCGGGGATGGACCTTTCTTAGGACCTCGTCCGGGTAGTGGGTAGCTGGTGCGTCTTTCGGAAAAGCCCCTTTAGATTTTTGTAGAGTCGAGCCCGGCCAGCACGGAGCGTATCAGCTCTTTCAAGCGACCGCCGGCCTCCGCCCCGACCTCAAGGACCTCGCCATGATGGAGGGTTGGGTTCCCCATTGGGTTCCCCATTGGGTTCCCCAAACCTGCCGCCAGGTTGGTGATCAGGGAGAAGGCCAGAACCCTTAGGCCGAGGGCCCGGGCCGCAATCACCTCAGGGACAGTGGACATCCCTACCGCCTGGGCGCCGGTCTTTTGAAGGAACCGAACCTCCGCCGGGGTTTCATAACAGGGCCCCAAGACTCCCACGTAGGTTCCCCTGGGAAGCTCCAACCCCATGGCTTCCGCCCGATCCGCCGCTAACTCCTGGAGAGCCTCATCGAAGGGAGCACTCATATCCGGAAAACGCTCTTCGTCCGGCTGGACCTGGCCCGCAAGAGGATTCCTGGCCATGAGGTTTATGTGATCGGTCAGGAGGAGAATCGAGCCTGGGACCAGGTCTGGAACCAGGCTCCCAGCAGCGTTCGTGACGATGATGATCTTCGCCCCCAGGCGGGCAGCCAAGCGGACGGGCGCCACAATCACCGACGGGTCGTATCCTTCATATAGATGGAATCGGCCGGCCTGAAAGAGAACGGGATGGCCCTCCACCCGACCTCCGATCAGATAGCCCGCGTGACCCTCCACCCCTTGTTCCGGAAAACCCGGAACCTCCCCGAAGGGGATCTTGACCGCCCCGTCGATTCCCCCGGCGAGGGCACCGAGGCCGGAACCGAGGACAAGGAAGACCTCCGGCGTTTCCGGAAGGCGATCCCGGAGAACCTTCATGGCCCGATCCATGGGGAACTCTGATTCGGTCACAACAACATCCCGGCAATGGTACCGGTCATGAACGCTGCCAGGGAGCCCGCGACCATGGCCCTGAGACCCACCCGGGAGAGGTCTTGTCTCCTGGACGGGGCCAAGCCACCGATACCACCAAGCTGAATGGCGATGGATGAAAAGTTGGCGAAGCCCGACAGAGCGTAGATGGAAATGATGACCGATCGGGGCTGGAGGGAGCCCACTTGCTGGAGGAGGGAGGAAAGCTCCATAAAGGCGACGAATTCATTCACCACCGTCTTCATGCCCAGCAACGATCCAACCGTTGCTGCGTCGACCCATGGCACACCCATGAACCATGCGAGGGGAGCCAGGATCCATCCCAGAACTCCTTGGAATGAAAGCCCTTCGATCCCCACCAACTGCCCCCCCCATCCCAGGAGTGCGTTGGCCATGGCGATGAGGGCTATAAACGCCAGGAGCATGGCCCCTACGTTGAGTGCCAGCCCCAGCCCCTCTCCTGCGCCCCGGGCCGCAGCGTCGATCACGTTCACGTCGGGGCTTTCCATCTGGATCTTCGTCTGGCCCTTTGTAACAGGCTCTCCGTCCTCCGGATACATGAGCTTGGCCATGACCAAAGCCGCCGGAGCCGACATCACCGAGGCGGCGATGAGGTGCCCTGCGATGTCGGGGAAATAGGCCAAGAGCATCCCCACGTAAACCGCCAGAACCCCACCCGCCACCGTAGCGAAACCCCCGGCCATGACCGCATGGAGTTCGGACATGGTCATGTCCTCGAGGAAGGGTTTGATCATCAACGGGGCTTCGGTCTGCCCCACAAAAATGTTTCCGGCAGCTGAAAGAGTCTCAGCCCCGGATGTACCCAGGGTCCTCTGCATAACCCAGGCGACACCCCTTACCACCCACTGCATGATGCCCACGTGGTAAAGAACCGTCATGAGGGCGGAGAAGAATATGATGGTGGGGAGGACATTGAAGGCGAAGGAAGCCCCGGTTCGGGCAACCTGGCCAGGAACCTCCTGAATGGGTGCGTTGCTGGCGGCTTCCCCTACACCGATGGGAACGTTGTTGTAGACCAGGTCACCGAAGATGAAGCGGGCTCCTTCCACCGTGAACCCGAGAAGAGCCACGACCACAGTGTTCAGCCAGTCGAAGATGCCGGCGCCCATGGGGGTCTTCAGAATGAAGAACGCAAAGATCAACTGAAGGCCTATTCCCCAGAGGATCACCCGCCAGGCCACGTTCGATCGATCGACGGAAAAGGCCCATGCCAGAGCTCCCAGAAGAATCATCCCCAGAAGGGACCGAAGGCGAGGGAGGAGGGGCGTGTCGAGACCCCCTTCCCCCTGCTCTCGGAGATTGATCTGCCCTACCTCCTGACCAGGGGGTGTGTCGACTCCCGATCCACCGTCTGACGTCACTGCGATGGAGTCGGTAGCGGGAGATTCCAAAGAAGCCGCCAGAGCGCCGGCCCCCATGAGGAAGGCCGCTACAGTCCAGAGGGCCAAAAGAGGAAGACGCCTCACCACCACCCACCTCCTGGGATGTCTCCCCGGGCCACCTTGATCCCAGACCGTTTAGCCCGGACCAGGACTCTGTTCTGAAAGAGCTTCACCAGGGCGACACCGGCGATGAAGCCACCGATGTGGGCCCAAAAAGCCACCCCCCCTCCTCCACCCGGGAACTCCAATGCGGAGGAGGCCAGTTGGAGCAGGAGCCAATAGAGGAGGAAGACCCAGGCCGGGAGGGGAATGACCTTGATGAAGATGATAAAAAAGAAGAGGGTGTGGACCCGAGCCTTTGGATAAAGGACCAGGTAAGCCCCCATGATTGCACTGATGGCTCCGGAGGCGCCGACCATGGGGAGTGCAGATCCAGGATCGAAGGCAATATGGCTCCCGGCGGCCGCTATTCCCGTGAGGAGGTAAAAAACCAGGAACCTTCCGTGCCCCATGGAGTCCTCGACGTTGTTCCCGAAGATCCAAAGGAACCAGAGGTTACCGATGAGATGCATCCAACTCCCGTGGAGGAACATGGAGGTCACGAGGGTCGGCCAGGTCAAGCCTCCCAGAGCACAAGGGGCCTCCCCTGGGATGGACCCGACGTTCACGAGGGGGTCCGTGATCTCCACGGGGATGGCGCCCAAAGCACAAATGGAAGAGATAAGGGCCGGCTCTGAGAACCCCGCCCCTTGAACCAGAACCCACACTCCCACGCAGGCACCCATGATAAGGAGGGTGACCATGGGAAAGATCTCGGTGGGGTTGTCGTCGCGAAGAGGAAACATTGATCTGACAAAAAGGGTTCAGGGTTCCCCGGAAAGGATAGAGGCTCGCCCCCCTCCCGGTCCAGAGCCCTGCCCTCACCTTGTACTAAACCTCCACCCCTTTGCCAATCCCACCCCGGACCCTGGAGCCGATCCTGCCAAAGCGGCTGGAAGAGGGGATTTCCCCGCCATTTTGGCGGCAAAACTCCTCGAGGACCCCGCTATTCCCCGGCATAGACGTTGCTCTTTGCAGTGGGCGTTGATAATCCGCTCCGGAAACGGGGCCAGCCAAAAAAATGTCGTTCAGCCAGCTAGCGAGGAACAGTTATGGGCAAAGTGATCGGAATCGACCTGGGAACCACCAACTCGGTGGTGGCGGTCATGGAAGGCGGCGAACCCGTCGTCATCCCGAACTCGGAGGGGGGCCGTACGACTCCTTCCGTGGTGGCCTTTACAAAGGACAATGAGCGCCTGGTGGGTCAGGTGGCCCGACGGCAGGCCATTACCAACCCCCGAAACACCATCTTCTCTATCAAACGGTTCATGGGTCGAAAGGCTTCCGAGGTGACCCACGAGAAGAGGTTGGTCCCCTACGAGGTTACGGCTGACGGAAAAGACAGGGTTCAGGTGAAGCTCCCCAACTCCGGGAAGACCTACACCCCCCCCGAGATCTCGGCCATGATTCTGCAGAAGATGAAGCAGACCGCCGAGGATTACCTGGGAAGCACCGTGACCCAGGCTGTCGTAACCGTTCCGGCCTATTTCAACGACGCCCAGCGTCAGGCGACCAAAGATGCGGGCAAGATCGCTGGCCTCGAGGTACTCAGGATCATCAACGAGCCGACGGCGGCCTCTCTGGCTTACGGGTTGGAGAAGAAGGAAGACCAGAAGATCGCCGTCTTCGACCTTGGTGGAGGAACCTATGACATCTCCATCCTGGAACTCGGTGAGGGCGTATTCGAGGTGAAGTCCACCAACGGTGACACCCACCTGGGCGGGGACGACCTCGATCAGCGGGTCATCGAATGGCTCACGGCCGAATTCAAAAAGGACCAGGGGATTGATCTTTCCCAAGATGCCATGGCCCTGCAGCGCCTGAAGGAGGCCTCGGAGAAGGCCAAGATGGAACTGTCTTCCACCATGCAGACAGACATCAACCTTCCCTTCATCACAGCCACCCAGGACGGTCCAAAGCACCTGAACTATTCCCTCACCCGGGCCAAGTTCGAGCAACTGGTGGACGGCGAAATGCAGCGCCTGATCCCTCCAATGGAGAAGGCTCTCAAGGATGCCGGCCTTTCCAAAAAAGAGATCGATGAAGTTGTTCTGGTCGGCGGATCCACACGGATGCCCAAGGTCCAGGAGATCGTAAAAGAGTTCTTCGAAAAAGAACCTCATAGGGGAGTCAACCCTGACGAGGTAGTGGCCGTTGGGGCCGCCATTCAGGGCGGTGTCCTGTCCGGTGAGGTTACGGATGTTCTCCTTCTGGACGTCACTCCTCTTTCCCTGGGAATCGAGACCCTGGGAGGTGTGATGACGGCGTTGATCGAGAGGAATACCACGATCCCAACGAAGAAGGCCGAAGTCTTCTCCACCGCTGAAGACAATCAGACCACCGTGGAGATCCACGTTCTTCAAGGTGAGCGAAAGATGGCCAATGACAACAAGACCATTGGCAAGTTCCAGCTCACGGGGATTCCGCCGGCACCGAGGGGAATGCCCCAGGTCGAGGTCACCTTCGACATCGATGCCAACGGAATCCTTCACGTTTCCGCGAAGGACAGGGCAACGAGTAAAGAGCAGAAGATCCGGATCGAGGCCTCCAGCGGGCTCTCGGATTCGGAGATCGACAAGATGGTGAAGGACGCTGAAGCCCACGCCTCCGAAGACGAGGAGCGGCGGGCCAAGGTTGAGGCCAGGAACCAGCTCGATTCCCTGGTCTACCAGGTCGAAAAGGATTCCGGGGAGTGGGGGGACCAGGTCTCCGATGGAACCCGGGACCATTTGAACGAAGCTGTGGAGAAGGCCAAGGACGCCCTGAAAGGTGATGATACAGGGATCATCAATCAGGCCAGGGATGAACTGATGCAGGCCTTCAGCGCTGCGGGCCAGGAGATGTACCAGGCCCAAGCCGCCGAATCCGGCACAACCGAAGAGGGAATGCCGGACATGGAGGAAGGGGAAGAGCCCACCACCGCAGGGGACGATGAGGCGGCAGGCGACGCCGAGGAGGTCGTGGAGGCCGACTACGAGATCGTAGACGAAGAAGGCTGATCGACTGTTTTCCAGTTTGGGGTGGTCGGCCGGACAACGGTCGGCCACCCCTCCTGCGTCAAAACCTTTTGGCGGGGAATACCCAAGGCGGGGCTCGGGAGGGGCTCGGGAGGGGCTCGGGAG
>CAYOVN010000121.1:0-11136 GCA_964407425.1 uncultured Gemmatimonadaceae bacterium | reverse complement strand
TTCTCCTGGCCGATCTCGTTGAGAGCTTGGAAGCTCAGGGTGTGTCTACACTCCTGATTCTGAATGGGCATGGGGGAAACGAGTTCCGCCCCATGATCCGGGAACTCCAGGCCAAAACAGATGTGTTTCTCTGTCTGGTGGAATGGTGGCGGGTCCTGGAAAACACCGAGTTCTTCGATGACCCGGGTGATCATGCCGGAGAGATGGAGACCAGCCTGATGATGCATCTGGCCCCGGAGCTGGTCCTTCCACTTTCCGAAGCTGGAGACGGGAGATCTCGTTCCTTCAAACTCCCGGGGTTACGGGATGGGCTGGCCTGGGCACCGAGGAACTGGGTCCAGGTATCCCGGGACACGGGCGTTGGGGATCCCCGGGCGGCCTCCGGAGAAAAAGGCAGGGATTTTCTGGAAGAACTGGCAACCCGAATAGGGGACTTCCTTGTCGAGTTGGCCGGGGTCGATTTGGACGATCTCTACGAGTAGGAGAGGAAAACCATGTTGGTGACCATGCGGGATGACTTCCGCCTCCACGCAGAGGTCCGGGGCGAGGGGGAACCTCTCCTCCTGATCCACGGATTCACCGGCTCGGCTGGTGCCTGGGGAGAGGACCTGCTGGCCGGGCTGGCCCAAGCACACCAAGTGGTGGCGGTGGACCTCCTGGGTCATGGGAGGAGTGAGTTTTCGTCCGACCCGGAACGGTATCAGGTCGAGGAGCTTCTCGAGGACCTTGGACAGGTCCTCGACGCCCTCGATATCGAGAAGGCTCGTTGGCTCGGCTATTCCATGGGTGGGCGCCTCGCGCTGGCAGGGGCCGTACTGACTCCCGCAAGGGTTTCCAGCCTGATTCTGGAGAGTGCCTCCCCGGGTCTTCCGGGTGATAGCGAGAGGAAGGCCCGAAGAAGGGCTGATGAAGCCTTGGCCGAGGGCATCCTTAGGGGCGGTATGGAGGCCTTTGTGGACCATTGGTTGGGCCTGCCCCTATTCGCTACCCAGGGCAAGCTCCCTTCGTCCGTCAGGGTTCTCGTCAGAGAGCAGAGGCTCAAGAACACTCCGGAAGCCCTGGCGGCCTGCCTTCGCGGTATGGGAACCGGAGCTCAGCCGTCCTTCTGGGATTCCCTGGGGGACCTTTCCGTACCCACTCTTCTAATGGCGGGGGAGGAGGACCGGAAGTTCACCCAGGTAGCCGAACGCATGGCCGAGGAAATTCCTCGGGCTGAGCTCCGCCTCATGCCCAAGGCCGGGCATTCGATCCATCTCGAAAACCCCTTCGCATGGCTTGCCGCGGTGCGGACTTTCGACCCCGATGAGGCATAACCGGGGCCAGAGACCATGAAAACCATCGGGCTCCTCGGAGGGATGAGCTGGGAATCCACGGTCACCTACTATAAGCTCCTGAATAGGGAGGTCGGGCGACGACTAGGGGGAGTCCATTCCGCCCGGATTCTCCTTCTCAGCGTGGACTTCCAGGAGATCGAAGCTCTCCAGCATCGAGGTGAGTGGGACCGTCTCGGAGAGATCCTGACGAACGACGCACGGATCCTGGAACGGGGCGGGGCGGACGTCCTCGTAATCTGCACCAATACCATGCACCTGGTTGCCCCGGCCATCGAGGCGGGGATTTCGATCCCATTACTTCACATTGCCGATGCCACTGCGGCGAAGATCAAAGCCCTCGGGATCCGCCGTGTAGGGCTTCTCGGAACCCGTTTCACAATGGAAGAGGCGTTCTACAAGGGAAGGCTGGAGACCGAGCACGGCCTTACCGTTCTAGTGCCCCCGCCCGCTGATCGGGAGATCGTTCACCGGGTCATCTATGAGGAGCTTGTCCTGGGCGAGATCCGGCCGCAGTCCCGGAGTGAATTCGCTCGGATTTCAGACGACCTCGCCCGAATGGGAGCTGAGGGAGTGATCCTGGGATGCACCGAGATCGGCCTTCTGCTCAGCCAGGAAGATTCCCGGGTGGCCCTCTTTGATACCTCCGTGATTCATGCCGAGGCGGCGGCGGCCTTTGCTTTGAATGACGACCCAGGGTAGGAGAGAGCCTCCCTCAGCCCTCCTTGGAACCGGCCCGCATGGCTGCGCCGATGTGAGTGTTAGGAACTGCGTACTTTCAGCATGACCCAAACCAATCATGGAGGCGTAGGATGAGAGCTGTTCGGTTGGGGGCTTGGAACGAGAAGGAAAGGTTGGTTCGGTTTGCCGAACTGAAGCGTTTGGGGTTTCAAGTGGCTTACAAGCCAATGGATGCTGGGGCGTTGCTCCGAAGTCTGGAGGAGGAAAGGCCGAGTGCACTGGTTATCGACCTGAGCCGGAGCCCGGCCCTGGGCCGGGACGTCGGGGTAGCAGTCCGGGTCCGGGCTTCTAACCGCCCGATCCCCGGTCGATTTTCCGGATACCCTTGGCCCCCTTCCCGAGGGGGCCACGCTGACTGAACGATTCAGCCCATCGGTAGACTTGATCCTGTGGTTCGTGCGGTCTCAGAAGGAGCTTGACCGGGACCTTCCCAAATGGGCATCCAGGGTCGGAAAGGGTGGGATGTGGATCATTTGGCCCAAGAAGAGCTCAGGCGTAGTGACTGACCTGCAACAAAATTCTGTTCGTAAGTGTGGATTGGATGCAGGGCTGGTGGACTACAAAATCGCGGCGGTGGATTCGACCTGGTCGGGTTTGAAATTCGCCGTTCGAAAAGTCGGGTAAAAAGGGGGGTGGAGGCGCCGAAGGCGGAGACCATTGGCGGCGATCGGCGGGAGTTTCTTTTACCTCACATGGAACCCGCGCGCTATTCCGGGGGTTTTGGGGTCATACCGCCTTATCCCTCCCAACCCCCTGTTGAGCGGAAGCGCCCACTTCGGTATTCTAGTGTGCTTAAGCTTCGGATTCACCGAAGCTCAGACGAAAATTGCGAACCGGACTCTGTGGTACTTATGGCTAAACCAACTGGAGCGATTGTTATCATTTGGCGTGATCTGGCGCAGGAAGGCTATACCTACGCCGAAATCGCCCGAAAATTCCCGAACTTCACCGTCAACCAGATCCGGCACTACTGTCTCGGAAACACCGGGGCCAGGCTGCCCGGGCCCATTCAGGAATCCGGTCGATGGGCAGGGAAGAATGTCTGGTTGCAAGGGGAGAAGTCTCCTCATGCTGGAATGTCGAAGAAGGATGCCCTGACGGTCCTGGAGGACTGGGACTCGGCCCGGAATCGGTGGAAGCACTCGGCGGCTTTTTGGGCCGAACAGCTCGAGGTCTCGCCGTCGGCGATTCAGCAGCTTCGACGGGGTGACACGTGGAAGCACTTGAATCATCCGAATCAGCGGAGCAACCGGGAAATCCGGGCAGACTGACCCCGGCCCACTTCCTACAAAATACCGACGCCCCCCCGGGCCTTCCGGCCGGCTGGGGGGCGTCGCTTTTTGTTACTGGGTTGGCTCCTGAACTTCCTTCCCCTTAGCTGGTATCAGCTTGAAGGCCCGTGCCGCGGCGCCTCATCAAGGATCATCAAAAGCGGAGGTTCGGAACATGGAGGTCGCCACCCTCGGGGGCGGATGCTTCTGGTGTCTGGAAGCTGTGTATCTTGATCTGGAGGGGGTCCAGAATGTCCGATCCGGGTACGCCGGCGGAGAGGACCCCTCACCCACCTACGAGAATGTCTGTCAGGGGACGACAGGCCACGCCGAGGTAGTCCAGGTCGAGTTCGAACCTGAGACGACCTCGTTTCGTGAAATCCTGGAAGTCTTCTTTTCGATTCACGATCCCACAACGCTCAACCGGCAGGGGGCGGACGTGGGAACCCAGTATCGTTCCGCCATCTTCTATCACTCCTTGGAGCAGAAGGTGACGGCCGAAACCTTGATCCGGGAGCTGGATGTCGAGGGGATCTGGGGTGATCCGATCGTCACGGAGGTCAGTCCCCTGGAGGTTTTCTTTGAAGCCGAGGCCTATCACAACGAATATTTCCGACGAAACTCCGGTCAGCCATATTGCCGGGCTGTGATCGATCCTAAAGTGGCCAAGTTCAGATCTCGTTTTCGCCACAAACTCAAAAGCCAAGCTGGATGATCCATTCTAGATGGTAGACCATTCTAGATGGTAGGCCAGGATTTGCCTCGGGAAGAGTGGCTGCGGAAAGGCCGCTTGCTGGAATACCTGACGCTGGGTTGGAACCTGGTGGAAGGAGTCGTGGCAATTGGGAGTGGCGCCATGGCAGGGAGCACGGCGCTGGTCGGTTTCGGTATCGACTCCTTGATCGAAAGCACCTCGGGGGCTGTCCTCCTATGGCGACTCTTCGGGGTCGAGGGTGGAGATGACCGTGAGGGGATAGCCCTTCGGCTGGTAGGGTTTTCCTTCCTGCTCCTGGCGGTGTGGGTGGGCTGGGAAGGGGCTACCGACCTCCTCCGCAGGGAGCCTCCGGAGGCGAGTCTAGTTGGGATCATCCTGGCATCCCTATCCCTTCTCATCATGCCCTTCTTGGCCCGAGCGAAGCGCAAAGTGGCGGCGGGCCTGGGAAGCAGGGCTCTGGAGGCCGACTCAAGGCAGACGGATTTGTGTGCATACCTTTCCGCCCTCCTCCTCCTTGGGCTGGGGCTGAACGCCCTTTTCGGCTGGTGGTGGACCGATCCTGTGTCCGCTCTGGCCATGGTTCCTATCATCGGCAACGAGGCTTACCGAGCCCTCAAGGGTGAGGAGTGTACGGACTGCCACCTGGATTTGGGAGAGAGCCAGTCTCATGGGCCTGGCGATTGAGGTTTATGTGTGGAACTTTGTTATTGATGATCCCCAACCCAGCTGGCAAATGAGGCGAACATCATGAAACAAACCGTCGGGAAAGTTGGACACCCTGCTCTGACCGATGGGGAGACAGGACTCCCGAATCGGCTTCATTTCGATACGGTGTTCGATGTCCTCTTCGCCACGGGCTCCCGGGGTGTGCCGATGACGGTACTCCTTCTGGAAATCGAAGATTTTGAAGCCTGGGCCGGATCCGGCGATCCGGAAGAAGTTGGCAGGATCCTCCGCTCGGTCGGTGGTTCTCTTGCCCCCTTGGTCCGCCAGTCGGACCTGGTGGCCAGGACCGGTGAGGACCGGTTTTCCTTCTGTCTTCTGGATTGCAACATGGCCGGGGCTGTCCTTGTGGCCGACCGGATCGATGGTGCCCTGGACCCCCTTCGCGCTCGAACAAAGCTCGGTTTCTCCCTGGGGGCCGCGGCGTTCCACCTTGATATGAAACGTCTAGAGGACCTGGTCGGCGCGGCTGAAGAAGCGCTTCGGATCGCCCGGGACCGGGGACCGAACCAGATGGAATTTATTCGCTAGCAACTCAGCACTTCAGCAGGGGGGGGCTCGGTGACGAAGAAGGCTCACTTTTCCAGAAGAACCTTCGATTTCCTTAGAGACCTGGCCAAGAACAACAATCGAGATTGGTTCAACGCCAACAAGGGCCGGTACGAGGAGAACGTGAAGGAACCGGCTCTCTCATTTATACAGGATTTCTCCTCCCATCTGGCGAAGCTCAGCCCCCATTTCCGGGCGGATCCCCGTGCCAACGGTGGATCCCTCTTCCGAATCTACCGGGACACTCGGTTTTCCAAGGACAAGAGCCCCTACAAGACCTTCACCGGGATCCAGTTTCGGCATGAACAGGGCAAGGATGCCCATACACCTGGGTTCTACCTGCACGTAGAGCCCGGAAACTGCTTTGTCGGAATGGGGATTTGGCGCCCGGACGGAAAAACCCTAAGAAAGATTCGGGATGGGATCGTAGACCAGCCCAAAAGCTGGAAGAAGTCTATCTCTGGCGCTGCGTTCAAAAGGCGTCTGGAGTTGTCCGGAGACCGGTTGGTCCGCCCGCCAAAGGGCTTCGACGCTGACCATCCCCTCATTGAACAGCTGAAGTGGAAGGACTACATCGCCGTGGGTAGCCTCACCCAAAAAGCGATATTGGAACCGGGCTTCATGAAGGACTTCACCGCCTACTGCAAGACCGGTTTCCCGCTGGTTTCCTTTATCTGCCGTTCCCTGGACGTTCCGGTATAAGGTCCTTGGGAGGAGGCGAAAAATGGAGGCCAACATGAACCCGGGCCAGGCGTTCATCCATCGATCCGGTGCCTATCTCAAGGGAGACTACCTCCCAAAGATTCGTCTGTCGGTGGAACAACTCTCCGAGGATGACCTGTGGTGGAGGCCCAACCCAGCCTCCAACAGCGTCGGGAATCTGATTCTCCATCTGGCTGGAAACGTCCGCCAATGGATCGTAAGTGGAATCGGAGGGGCTCCGGATGACCGCCACCGGGACGAGGAGTTCCAAGCAGACGGTGGATATTCCGGCCCGAAGCTCTTGGCTCATCTGGAGAAGGCTCTCGAAGAGGTGGGTGTGGTCCTGGAGGGGCTCGATCCGGAAGACCTGTTGGAAACCAGGACCATCCAGGGAATCGACACCAACGTCCTGGACGCTGTTTACCATGTGGTCGAGCATTTTTCCACCCACACCGGTCAGATTGTCTACCTCACCAAACTCCGGACCGGTCAGGATCTTGGTTTCTGGGAGATCCGGAACGGAAAAGCAATTCCACGCTGGTGATCCTTATCGTTCGTTCTGAAACAACAGTGATCTGGAGGTCCGAGATGTTGCGAAGGTTGAGAGCCCCTATTGTCCTGATCGCTTTGGTCTGCCTGGGTGGGCCACGGCACGGCAGCGCCCAAGCCAGCCAGGTCACGGGTTCAGGTAGTGATGAGCGTGTGCCCCCCGGGGCCTTTCTCGGCGAACTCACGTGGACGGATGCGGAGGAACGCCTGGCTTCCGCGCCTCTGGTTATCCTGCCTTTCGGGGCCGGGGCCAAGGAGCACGGTCCTCACCTCCCCATGAATGCCGACGCGGTCGTCATGGAGTTCCTATGTCAGGCGGCGGTGGACTCTTTGCCGGTGGTGGTGGCCCCCCCCGTCCTTCATGGGTGGTTTCCGGCCTTCCGGGGGTTTCCCGGCACTGAAGTGGCGGATCCCGCCGTGTTTCAAAGCTATGTCATGGAAATCGCCCAGTCCCTCGTCCGGGCCGGGGCCCAGCGTTTAGTGATCCTGAATACCGGGATTGAAAAGGCCACTGGCCTTCCACTCGCCATGGTCGCCAGGGAAATACGGGTCCAGACAGGTACCCCCACCATGCTCGTCTCTTGGGACGACCTGGAAACAGCTGAGGTGGAAGCCCTCCAGGAACAGAATTGGGGAGGGCATGCCGACGAAATGGAAACCTCCATCCATCTGGTCCTTCAGCCTCACCTGGTGAAGATGGAGCTGGCTCGCCCCGGGGAGCGGAGGGTTTCTGGACCTCCCGGCCCGGGATATCGTCCCGGCCTCTTCTCCCGGGATCCCGGTGACCCTGCCTACTCCGAGTCGGGCGTTTCGGGAGATCCGTCTCTGGCGGCTCCAGAGAAGGGGAGTCGCCTTCTAGCCATCATGACAAGAGAGTGGATTCACTCCCTCAGGGCGTTTTCCCAGGAGCCCCTTCGGCGGTAGATCGGGGGGTAACCCACCCGGATGTGAGAAACCCCGACGCCGAGATCCGGCGCCGGGGTTTCCTCTTGGAAGATCTCTAGTAGGCGTCCGGATCCATCACCACTTTTCCGGCCATACTTCTATAGACGAATGTGGTGTACAGGGTCACCAGGATCATTCCCGGAATCCACCAGAAGAGGGCCACGGAAAGAGCGTACTCCGGTCCCGACGCGTTGTAGATGGTCAGGGAAGCTTCCGGGTTTCCGGCGGCCGGCAGGACCATGGGGTACAACCCGAATACGACGCCTAAGAGCATAAACACCAGGAAGGCTGCCGAACCCAGGAAGGCTTGAAGTTCTTTCCCCTGGGCCGTGAACCAGCGGCTGGCCACCAACCAACCCACCGCCAAAATCGGAAGAAGATAGGCAAGGCGGTGTGCGTTCAGCCGGGCCGGGACCTGAGGCTGGATCCTGAACGTCATGACCGTCACGAGAAGGAGGAATAAAACCAAGATGGGCCAGATCAGGCCGGCTGCCTGCTGAGCTCTCTCCCGCACCGCATCCTCGGTCTTCAAGATCACCCACATGGCCCCGTGGTAGGTGAGAGCAAGAAGGCTCGTTACTCCCACGGTCACGGTATACCAATCAAGGACTCCCAACTCCGGTGTGTCGGGTTTGAAAGAGGTCCAGAGGGGCACGAAGAAGTACCCGTCTTCACCAAGGGGGACACCTCTCACCACGTTCCCCAGGGCCGCTCCCAGGAACACAGCCAGGAGAAGGCTGGAAAGAGAGAAGACCACATCCCAGAGGGGCCGCCATACAGGGCTGTCCAGGTGGCTTCTGAACTCGATGGAGATGGCTCGAAGAATAAGGAACCAGAGTACCATCATCAGGGGCAGATAAAAGCCGCTGAAGCCCGAGGCGTAGAGGCGGGGGAAGGCCAGGACCATTGCTCCTCCTGCAGCCAGGAGCCAGACCTCGTTCCCATCCCAAACGGGGCCGATGCTCTGCAGGACCGTTCTACGTTCCGTGTCGTTCCGTGCAACGAAGAGGTGAAGGGCCCCTGCACCCAGGTCGAAACCGTCCAGAACCACATAAACCGCCATCATCACCGCGACGATATAGAACCAGAGCGTTTCCATCGTTACCTCCCCTCGTAGAAGGCGGAAGGAACGTCGGTGTGGGGAACTCCGCCTGAGCCTCCACCCCCGCCTGATGGCGGGTGGGTGGCCGGGACCGAGTGGCCCGGCCCGTGGCCGATTTCCCGCACGGCCAGGAGAACAAAAAGCACTCCCAGGAGGAGGTAGATGCCCATGAATCCCAAAAGGGAAAAGATGGTGTTTCCGGAAGACACGGTGGCCGAATATCCGTCCTGGGTTCTCAGCACCCCGTACACCAGCCAGGGCTGCCGTCCGAGCTCTGCCGTCATCCACCCGGTGTTATTGGCGATGAAGGGGAATGGGGCCGCCAACATGAGAACCCAGAGCAAGGCCCTTGAATCGAACAGCTTCCCTCGCCAAAGGAGGAAGCCGGAAAGGAGCATCAAGCCCATAAAGAGGGTCCCCAGGCCTACCATGATGTGGTATGCGAAGTAGTGGAGAGGGACGTTGTCGGGCCATTGATCCCTGGGAATGTCCTTTAGCCCTGCTACCTCGGCTCCCCACCTCCGATAGGTGAGGAAACTCAGGATGTTGGGCACCTCCAGGGGATTGTCGAGCCGCATCTTCTCCATGTCCGGTTGGCCGAGGAGGACCAGCGGCGCTCCTTCAGCCGTCTCGAAAAGGCCTTCCATCGAGGCGAAAGCCGCTGGTTGTTTCTCGGCGACGTTTACGGCTTGCATGTCCCCGGTGGGGAAGGCCACCAGGATGGTCGCGGGGAGGCCCACCAAAACACCCAGGCGAACGAATACCTTCCCGTACTCCGCGTGTCCCCTGGCTTCAGGGGACGCTTGGTCGCCTCCCCCAATCAGGAGGTAGTAGGCCCCGATCGCCGCCATGACGAAGGAGCCGGTAATAACCGCGCCGATCATGGTGTGGAGGTACTGCCAGACGAGCCAAGGGTTGAGGATGAGCGACCAAAAGCTGGTGAGGGCCAAGGTCCCGTTGGCCTGAACTTCGTATCCAACTGGATTCTGCATGAACGCGTTGGTCGCGACGATGAAGAACCCGGAGATCCAGGAACCGGCAAAAACAGCGAAGGCTGCGAACCAGTGCATTTTGGGACTGAGCTTCTTGTGGCCGAAAAGGAAGAGCCCCAGGAAGGACGATTCCAGGAAGAAGGCGAAGGTCCCCTCCATGGCCAGGGTTTGACCGATAACCCCTCCGGTGGCTTCCGAGAATCGGGCCCAGTTTGTTCCGAACTGGAACTCCATGGGGATCCCGGTAACGACCCCCATCGCAAAGGCCAATCCGAAAATCTTGCCCCAGAACCGGGCCGAGGCGTCGTATCTCGGGTCGCCTGTACGGAGCGCCATTGTCTTGAGAATGACGATGAGGAGCCCCATCCCCATGGTGAACTGGGGGAAGAGGTAGTGGTAGGAAATGGTGAACGCGAAATGGAACCTGTGGAAAAACAAGGCTGCGTCCATGAGCCTCTCCGGGCGGGACGAGGGTGTGTTATATCTGAGGATATCGGCACTCCACCGAGCCAAGAATCCGCCACGAACCCAATGGGTGAATTCATTGAAGAATGGCTCAAGAACTAAGGTGCAGAGTCAGAGGGAAGGGGACAAGGATCCCCTCCGGGTGATTCAGCATTTTGGGATATTTGGGATGAAAATGGTCCAGCGCCTGGGTGGGCCCTATTTTCCGCTTCCAATACTGTTTCCCCCAAAAGGAGGCCCTATGTCTACTCCAGACCGCCGCCGGTTTCTTTCCCAGCTGCTTGGGGGGACAGCTGCAGCCCTTGCGGCGCCTCAGTGGATTGCCGCCCAAGAGGGACAACTCGGAAGCCAGGCCGGTCGGGGCCTTGGACGGAGCCTCATCCCAAGCGGGTCAGCCCCGGCCAATCCGGATCCTGGAGATGAGGCGTACTGGTCAAGGGTGAAAGAGCAGTTCTCCCTCGCTCCGGGCCTGGTGCTGATGAATGCGGCGAATCTCTGTCCCTCACCGTATCCGGTCCAAGACGCCGTCTTCCGTCACACCAGGGATATTGATCGAGACGCTTCTTTTCAGAACCGGGGGAAATTTGGTGCTCTGAAAGAAACGGCCCGGGAAGCCTTGGCTGAGTATGTGGGTGCATCCCCAACCGAGATCGCCATTACCAGGAACACCTCCGAAGGAAACAACTCGATTGTGAATGGGCTGGATCTGGGGCCAGGGGACGAGGTGGTCCTCTGGGACCAAAACCACCCCACGAACAACGTATCCTGGGATGTTCGTGCTCGTCGCTGGGGCTTCTCGGTGGTTCGAGTGACCACAGCTCCCGGTTCTGGGGATCCAGCGGAACTGATGGCCGCTTTTTCCTCTGCCCTCACACCCCGGACCCGGGTCCTTTCCTTCAGTCATGTTTCCAATTCCTCGGGAGTGGCCCTTCCCGCCAAGGAGCTTTGTGCGCTGGCGAGAGCCAGGGGAATTCTCACCCTGGTGGATGGGGCCCAGACTTTTGGGGCCCTGGAGTTGGATCTTCAAGACATTGGGTGTGACTTCTTCACC
>CAYOVN010000120.1:0-11320 GCA_964407425.1 uncultured Gemmatimonadaceae bacterium | reverse complement strand
TGCTGGGATTCAAATTCAGGGTGTGGGGGATATCCACCTGCTGGGCATTGGCGCCGAAGGGGACAGGGGGAAGTACCAGGCAACGGGCGCCTAAATCCCAGGCTTTCTTCGCGGCTTCGATGGCGATGGCCTCAGCCTGGATTGAATCCGTTCCGTAGGGGAGGTGGAAGTTATGAGCTTCGGTAGCCCCCCACGGGAGGATGGCAAGATCGTACTCCAACTCCCGTATGACCTTCCAGTTCGTCTCAGCCAACACCCACGGACGCGACATGGCAGAACCCTTATCCAGCTGGTGGTTTGGTCATCCCTATAGCCATCAGAATTCCACGAAGCACGAACCGAGCCAGGACGTTTCGGTCAGGCCCTGGAGCGCCAAAGAAAGAACCCGATGACACCTCCAAAAATTGCCCCCAACCAGTTGCCCACCAAATACCCCACTCCTACTCCAACCGGAAGCATGACCCAGGGAGGAACCATGAAACCCCCGGACTCTTTCTTCCCGGAAGCCGCCTTTTCCGTCTCACCAGCTCTTTTCCGCCCCATCCTCTTCAAGCCTCCAATAGACTTTTGACTGACTACCTCCTGTCGACTGGCGTCCCGAAGGGGAAGAGGACGCTCAGGTCCACATGCTCATAAGGGAGGGCGTCGAGGAACGTCGTTCCGACGAACGGCCCAGGGGCTTCGACCACAACGATGGTCTTGGCGAACCCGGTTTCATCGAATCCTCTCCTGAAATGGACTCGGGATTTGACCACAAAGACGTCGAAATTCTCCAGCCCCATGGGGAGGAATCCGAACCGCCGAGGTTCTGTGACCTGTTCGTAGGTGGGAACCAGGATGACCGCGTTGCCATTTCCGAACTCCACGACGGCGACCTTGTCGTAGGAGAAGCCCTCATCGAAGTAGCTCAGCGTCCCGGTAATCCGTGTGGGCGTCCCTCCCGAGGGAGTGAAACCAGCGATCTCCATGTCGAAAGCGTCACCGACCTGGGCACCGGATTCTGACAAAGCCTCAAGGGCCGCCGGGGCGGTAATGGTTCCATAGAGAACGCGACCGATTCCTGCTTCCTCGAAGGCCCTGAGGATATGGGTGGCATCCCCCGGGCGATCGGAGTGATCCCCTACGGCCACAGGGGTGGCCCCTTCAGCGATGGCTCGCTGGACAATCACTGCGGCTTCATCCGGGAGGGGATACTGGCCAACCGCAAATTCCTCCCTGACCCGCCAGAAGAAGTCGTTCATGTCGTCAGCAATGCGGTCCGCCAGCTCCTGGTCGTTGTTGGTCATGACGTGGATCGTGGCCCCGACGTCCGGGACGTCGGACCAGGGATAGCCATAAAAGACACTGACGAAGGCGTCCGTTTCCCTTGATTCCCATCTCCGGGCCCTCTCCATGATATCCATGGAAGGGGAGGCCCCGGTCCACTGGAGGACGGTGGCCGTGATGATGCCGGGCTTCCTGGTGGCGGTGGTGGGTGTGTACCTCCCCTTCATGGTGGCATGGAGACCCCGGGCGGACCTCGCGCCCTGAAGAGCCGCATCGTAGTGGGGATACCGCTTCGTGGTGAAGGCGAAATCGGCCCACTTCAAGAACTCACCATCTTCGTTTCCGTGGAGATCAAAGCTGCCCACGATGGGCACATCAGGCCCCACAATCTCCCTGAACCTTCGGGCGATCTCTGCTTCCGGCCGGGGAACATCCCGAACCGCCATGGCGCCATGAAGGGCCAGGTAAACCCCATCTACCGGAAGGGCCGCCTCCAAATCCTGGAGCATGAGTTCAAGGAAATGATTGAAGGTCTCTTCCGTGTTCCAACTCCGGGAAGACCCGCCGAAAACCCCCATTGGGGAGGAAAGCCCCACCAACTCCATGTCCCCGTAGTCTTTCGCCTGGGCGACAAAACCACCGATGTACCCACCGCCAGCCAAGAGGTCGTCTCCGCCCACTGGAGGGCTCACCCTCTCCCAATCCTCCACTGTGACGTCACCGCCGGGACAGAAGGTGCAGGTCTCATGAGAAAAGGTCGCCACCGCAACTCGATAGGTATCGGAGTCGCCGGTCCCAGCTGGGGCACAGGCCTGGAGGGCGAACAGAAAGGGGAGGGCGAAAGAGAAAATTCGTTTCTGCATGGAGTCGTCACCGAATTGGGAGAAAGGAAAGCCGTGCCTGAGGGAGCGTTGGGGCCCGAGGGTCAGATGTTTCACCCAGCCTTTGCGGAATCCGAGTCATCTTTTTCGCCCTGGGGTTTATCCACGAAGCCCTGCCGTACCAGATCCCCGATGGCCCTACCCAGGTCCTCATAACCTCCCGGCTTCAGAAGGAAATCATGGGCACCAAGAGCGAGAGCCCTATCTCGGACGGCCGGGTCCTCACACCCGGTGAACACGATGACGGGAATCTCCCGCAGCTCCATATGATCCACCAGCCACTCCAAAAGATCGAGGCCGGTTCCATCGTTCAGCCAATGGTCGAGGATCACCAGGGTCGGCCGGGGGTGCCGACCAGCCTCATGAAAGGGCCATTTGCCGAGAAGGTAGGCTTTTGCGTCGGCAAGACTCTGAGTGACAGTCACATGCTTACCCAGACCATGATAGTCCAGGAGCGCCTGAACCAGAACGGCATGATCGAGGTTGTCCTCGACGAGTAGGATGATTTCGTCCACAGGACCATTACCTCCCTAACTGGCACGGTTTCGATCAGAATCCCGCCACCGTGCACACGACTTCGGGGGGCTGGAAGAAGCGGGGTGTCTACAACCTGCCGGGCACCGGGTTACCGGGCAAGTAATTGCTACAGATGTAGTATGGAATAGATCGGAAGGTCAGCCCTTGATCCGCCTGGCTTCGAGGATCAGGATCGGCGGGGAAAGGGATTGGCCTTCTGCCGGCGACCGGTTTATGGCCCGTACCACGTCAATCCCCTCCAGAACCGCCCCGAAGGCGGCGAAGCCCTGACCATCCGGATTCCGGCGGCCACCAAAGTCCAACTCTGGTTGATCGTCGATGCAGATAAAAAAAGAGGAAGTGGCAGTATCCGGCCCACTTCGAGCCATGGAGAGAGTCCCATCCAGGTGCTTCAAGCCCGTGTCACTGGTCCTCTCCAGAGCGATGGCCTCACCCCGGTCACGGCGACGTCCAGGAGAGATATCCCCCTGGATAACTGTGATCAGGACCGAATCGTTGGGCTGGTTTCCGTCGTGGACCGTCCTGTGAAAGGTGCCCCCGTCGAAGAATCCCCCATCCACATACTCCAAAAAATTGGCCACGGTATTCGGAGCCTGAGTCGGATAGAGCTCGACCAGGATCAGTCCAAGCTCGGTCTCCAATTCTACCCGAACGTGCTGGGTGGACTCCTGCCCGAAACTCACTCCCGGCACCAGAAAGGCGAGAAAGAGAGAAAACGGGACAACCCTCATCTTCCCCGGCCTCGGCTCCACGGGTCTGCCCGATCCGAACCGCCCGGAAGGTGGAGCATTTCCTGAACGGCCTTCATGAGGGCGTCTGCATCGATGGGTTTGAAGAGGGTGAGGTCGGCCCCATAGTCCTGGGCCAGGTCCAGCTGGTCCTTGGCCCATCCCGAAATGGCAATTATCGGCATCCTGAAGCCATCTTCTCTGAGTTCCTTGATGAAACGCAAGCCGTTGAAATCGGGCATGGCCAGATCCGTGACCACCAACTCGATGTCCGACTCCCGGCAAACCGCAAGAGCTACGTG
Source organism: uncultured Gemmatimonadaceae bacterium (assembly GCA_964407425.1). Taxonomy (GTDB): domain Bacteria; phylum Gemmatimonadota; class Gemmatimonadetes; order Longimicrobiales; family Gaopeijiaceae; genus JABDNZ01. Next base: position 7,606 of record CAYOVN010000120.1, on the reverse strand, counting down.
CCCGTCGCCGGCGTAGTAGAGCTCGTGACCGGCCTTCTCGAGGATGGCCCGTTCCAGAACCCGGTCCATCTCCTCGTCGTCCACGATGAGGATTCTGGCCATAGGAACCTCCAATTGTTCACCCGGTTGGTGTGGGCGAGATGGACAGGGGCCACCTCGACCAACCGGAAACGATATCCCTCTAGAGATCCTAAGAGATCATCGGCCAGAGGTCCACATTCATCCCGGATCCTCTTCCGAAAAATGGGTGGCGAGCACCAACTGAGCCCGCTCTACATCTCCCCCAGAACCCGAAGAAGACCCTGATTCACCTCAACATCCAGGAAATCGTCCCATTCGAGAAAATACCCCTCGAGGTCGTAGCCCACGAAGGTTCGAACGAAGTCTCCTTCCCCGGACATCCCCGGTGGACGAAGCTCGAACCCCTGGACTCCCTCCAGGTGCTCCAGCCAGATATCCAACTCCGAGGTAATAAAAGACACCGTCACCGCCTTCTCCTCGGTGGCCTGGTGCAGGCCTCGCTCCCCGTCGACGAAACCAATGAACCCGGTGGCCGAGGCCGGATATACCTTGGCCCACCCATCCTGGTCGACCAGGATGTCCACTCCCAAGGCCTCTCGATAGAAGGCCTCAATTCGTTCGAGGTCCGTGTAGTAGAGCCACAGAACCGTACCGTGTACCCCAAGATTCTCCGGCCGTTGAGAGACCACGCCGGGAGCCGTCTCGGAACCGTCGGGATACAGTGATTCCACCCTATTCAGAACGGGCATCAGGGCATCGTTCTCCGGATGGACGTTGAACCGCTCGAACTCCAGGAGGTACCCCTCCGGATCGATTGCGACGAACCCGTCATGGGGCCGCCCTTCCTCCGAACCCATGGAGGCCCTCATCTCGACTCCGGCACCGGAGAGATATTTCCACCATCCCTCCACTTCCTCCGTGACTATGGCCAGGGTGGCGCTCTTCGGCTCTTCGGATGAGTGCATCCCCCTTTCCTCGTCAACGAGAGTCAGGAAAGAGTTAGGGCCCACTCGGAGTATTTTCGCAAACCCATAGTCCGCCACAGTGGTGAACCCGAGTACGCGGGTGTAGAACCCCCACGCCGATTCCACGTCCGAATAGTAGTAAAAAGCGTTGGTCGCCTTGATGGGCGGTAGCGGGGAATCCATCGGATTCATTTCGGCCTCAGAGGCAGTCTCGGTGGATGGGTCCCCCGGGCCACAGGCGGCCAGGGTGACGACCAACATCAAAAAGGAAAGCGTTCGCAGGGGCACGGTTATTCTCCCTTTAGCGGCCAGAAGGGTTCTCCCGAGCTGGCTAAGTGAAGCCGGGAGCCTGGGCTGACATACCCGTTCACCCGACAAAAGTGATCCTGACCCCGGCGACCACAAGAATCCCCGCCAGAAGCCAGTGCAGTGTTTGGGGGCTGAGGCGTTTGGCCCCAAACTCGGCGCCCAGCCAGCCCCCCAGGGCAACGACGACCATCCAAGCCGGCAGAAGGGCTGGGAAGTCCCGGGTGTGGAGAACCACACCCCCAAGGGCTGCCAGGGAATTGGCCAGGATGAAGGCTGAAGAGAGACAAGCCGTTTTCTTGGCCCCGGCCCATCCCTTCAGAATGAGAAAGGGAGCGAAGAAAATCCCTCCGCCGATTCCTATCAACCCTGAGAGAAGGCCGATTCCGCCTCCAACGGAGGCAGCCGCCCACGCAGGGGGGGTCCCCTGGACCTCCTCCTCAGGGAGGGGAGGCTTCCAGATGAGGAGGACAGCGGCCCACAAAAGGGCCACAGCAACGACCGGTTGGAAAATCTCCGCCGGGAGAGAGAGGTACCCACCGACCAACGCCAAAGGCATCGAGGTGACAACAAAGGGAAGCAGTAGCTTCCCGTCGAAGAAGCCGGCCCGGGCAAACTTCACCAACCCGATGCTAGCCACCACAACATTCAGAGTCAGAGCGATCAGCCGAAACCGATCCGGTGCGACCCCCATGAGTGCCATGGCAGCCAGGTAACCCGAACCGCCTCCCTGACCGACTGCAGAATAAAGAACCGCCATAAAGAGAAAGAGGCCGGTAAGTCCCAGGAGAACAGCCGGGTCATCCACGGGGAGTTATCCCTCGTCCCGAAGAACCAAGGGTATCGGCCTGTCAGGAGTGGGGATCTCATTGGTAATCGAAGCGATCTTCCAACTCCCTTCCCTTCGAACCAACTGGAAGCTGTCCACCCCAGCCTGTGGCGGACGCCCCAAGCCAGGGATCTCAGCCTCGTAGAGGACCCAGACATGGGCGATGTCACCGAACTCGGTGCTATGGGTCCGGATGATTCTCTCGGTGAACCCCGTTTCCTCGATGTTGGAGCCGTCAATAAAGCGGAGCCAGTCCTCGACAAACCCATCCAGAGTGAAGACCGACGTAGCCTCTCGGCTCGAACGCAGAACCACAACAGATTCGGACAGAAAGAGGGCTCGGAATTCATCCCAATCCGGGGTGGTCCCGGCCGGGAAGGTCACCATGTCGTATAACTCATGGACCACCGCATCGGCGGACCGGATCTGATCTGAAGACTCTACGACCTGAGCGGCAAGAGGTCCGTGGGGGAGGGCCGGGAGCATGACGGTCAGGGTGAACCCTGCCAACCATCTGAAACCGGAAACGAGGTTCATGACTTTCTCCATCAGAAAAATGGTGCCCGCCTCACGCCTGACCCCGCGAGCCCTTCCGCAGGGAGGGCTATCCCTAATCCCTATCCCTATCCCTGGTGGGCAAGCTGCCGGCCTCCATGGCTGTGAGCAACCCGAATACCAGAAATAATCACACCTCAACACCCCACGGGGGGTAATTGTCTTACTATATAAGAGGTGTTTTCGGCGGCGGAGCCTCCATCTGGTCTGCCGCCGTATTGCTATTGCAATCAATCAGAACGTTTGAATCAAAATATGCTTCGCTTCCGCCAAGACTACCCTTCTTCGGTTCCCATCATCCTTTCCCTTTTTCTGGCTGGGCTGTCTCCGACCTCTTCTGTCTCGGCCCAGGAGGCTCAGGATCCCGATCCACCGGGCAGGGATATGCCAAGTGTGATCGCCTCCAGGTTGGATGGCAGTTTGAATCTGGATGGGCTACTGGACGAGGCAGGGTGGAAACAGGCGATTCCCGTCACCGTTTTTACCCAGCTGGATCCCCTCGAGGGAGAGGCCCCTACCGAAGAGACTCAGGTCTATATCCTGTATGACGATCAGGCCCTCTACGTAGGCGCCATTCTTTCAGATCGGTCTCCGGTATCCACCCGCCTCGGTCGTCGGGACGGGTTCCTCATGGACACGGATTGGCTCACCATCTCCCTTGACTCCTACAACGACCACCGGACCGGATTCAAGTTCGAGATCAACCCCTCCGGGGTTCGGGGAGACGAAGCCCTCACGGGAGGCCAGGACCGGCGCGGGGACTCTTCCTGGGACCCGGTCTGGGAAGCGGCTACAAACGTGACGGAGGATGGCTGGACGGCGGAGCTTCGCATCCCCTTCAGCCAGCTTCGGTTCGCCAAGGCCGAGGTGCAGGAATGGGGAATCCAGATCACCCGGGACATCGCCCGGAACCGGGAAAAGCAACTTTTTTCGTTTACCCCCAAGGAGGAGGCCGGAGGAATCGCCCGCTACGGACACCTGGAGGGAATACGGAATCTTCCCCCTCCGAAGGGACTTGAACTCCTCCCCTACATTCAGAGCCGAGCCGAGTTTTTTCCCATCAGCCAGGATACCGAGATCGGTTTCGACAATCCGTTTCGGGACGGATCCGACTTCTTTTACGGTGCGGGCTTCGATCTTAAATACCGGCTCAGCTCCAATCTCACCCTGGGTGCCACCATCAACCCGGACTTCGGGCAAGTTGAAGTGGATCCTGCCGTGGTGAACCTCACCGCCTTCGAGACCCGGTACGACGAAAAGCGTCCCTTCTTCGTGGAGGGTGCCGGAATCTTCTCCTTTGGTGAGGGCGGTGGTGGTGGTGGTGGCGGCGGCATGATGAGGATGTTCGGAGGGGGAGGTGGTGGTGGCGGCGACACGCAGCTGTTTTATTCTCGGCGCATCGGGGCCCGCCCCCCCGGGGATGTCCCCTGGGATGCTGTCTACGAAGACGTCCCGGATGCAACCACGATCCTGGGCGCCGGAAAACTCACAGGACAAACCGCCAATGGATGGTCTGTAGGTCTTATGGAGGCCATCACAGGCCGAGAGATGGGCGGCTATATCGACGATCTGGGTCTGAGTCAGGAGGCGGAGGTATCTCCCCTCACCAACTTCCTGGTAGGACGGGTAAGGAAAGACATGAGAGAGGGCCAATCGGCCCTCGGCGCCATAGCAACGGCTGTAAATCGGGACTTGGGGGGAACTGACCTCGAGACCGAACTCCGATCCTCCGCATACTCCGGGGGGCTTGATCTCTTCAACGAGTGGGGCAACAGGGTCTGGGCCCTCAGCGCACAGCTGGCGGGAGGCCGGATCGCCGGGGATCCCAACGCTATCGGTGACGCCCAGACCTCCTCCGCCCGGTACTACCAGCGCCCCGACGCCGACCACCTCGACTTCGACCCCGACGCCACCTCCCTCACCGGGTACACGGGAAGTTTTGAAGTTCAGAAACAGGCGGGCCTGCATTGGCGTGGCGACGTGGAATTCAGCATGACCAGCCCGGGGTTCGAGGTAAACGACCTGGGATACCAACGGGACGCCGACCGGAGAAATGCCAGTGCTCGGGTTCAGTACCAGGAGAGTCGGCCTGGGGACCTGTTTCGCCGGTGGGACGTGAGCGCTGACCCCAGCGTCAAATGGAACTTCAACGGAGATCGTTTGGACTCAAAAGTCTCCCTCCGGGCCAACTTCACCTTCATGAACTACTGGTCCAGCCGGTTCAGCTACGAGGGAGTTTTCGAATCCATGGATGACCGGCTGACCCGGGGGGGGCCGCTGGCCCTGAAACCCTCCGGTCACCAGGTCTCCTTCAACCAGACCACTGACTTCAGCAAACCCCTCACGGGCTTCGCCAACGTTACGTATCGGTGGGATGACGCCGGTAGCGACCGGACTTCCTATTTCGCGATGTTGAGCATCAAGACCAGCAGCACGTGGGAATTGAGCTTGGGGCCCCGTCTCAGCCTCAACAACTCCGTTGCCCAGTACGTCGGGGATGAAGATGATGCGGAGGCGACAAACACCTATGGCGCCCGATACCTCTTTTCAGAGCTGGAACAGACCACCCTCTCCATGGACACCCGCCTGAACGTCACCTTCACACCGGACCTCACTCTCGAGCTCTACGCCCAGCCCTTTATCGCCAGTGGAGACTATGGAGCCTTGAAGGAGTTCGCTTCGCCCGGGACCTTTGATTTCAACACCTATGGCGTGGATGTGGGAACTGTGACGCTAGACGAGGACGGAGATGCTCTCATCGATCCGGACGGGGAGGGGCCAGCCGAGTCCTTCACGGTCAGCAACAGGGACTTCAACACCGTGTCCCTCAGAGGCACCGGCGTTCTGCGGTGGGAATGGCGCCCCGGATCAACTCTCTTCTTCGTCTGGCAGCAGAATCGGTCTCAGCGCGAAGACTACGGAGATTTCGACCTCTCCAGAGACGCGGGCAACCTCTTCGAAGGTGATTCCTACAACGTGTTTATGGTGAAAGCCACCTACTGGATCGGATCCTAAGCCGACTGGCTGGGATCCTAGGCCGAAAAGGGAAACCGCCGGGGGGTTTAAAACTCCCCGGCGGTTTTTTTGTTACCAGTTGGTCGGAGCCAACCTAAGGCCTCAGGCGATCTAGAGCCCGCCACCCCCGCCCCGACGTTTTGCAGACCTGGACGCGGCTGAGGAACCACCCGAAGAACTCCGGCTGCCGGAGCTTACCGTCCCGCCGCCACCCCTGGGCTTCGCAGTACGCCCACCGCTGCTGACGCCTCTCGAAGAGGGTGAACGGGACCCGCCACTCGAACCAGCGGTGCTTCCTCGGGGCCTGGCGCTCCTGCCGTTGTAGCCGGGTCCGGCCCCACCCCGGGTCGCTCCCTGCCCCCTGATCATCGAGCCGGTCGCAGTGGGCGTTACTACGATGGGGGCGGGGCGGTACCCGTATCCGGGATAGCCGTAACCGTACCCGTACCCGTACCCGTACCCGTAGCCGGAACCGTAGCCCCCGTAACCATAGTACCCATACGGGGAGTAACCGTAACCATAGAAGCCGACTCCCATATACATCTGCCGAGGGGTCTCATCCGCATATTCCTGCACCGCGACGGGGCCGGCCTTCACCGCGAAACGCTCCGGATGGGATATGGCCACGACCAGATCAATGACACTCGCCGGAACCCCCGCATCGTCGAGACGGATAAGCATACCGGCGTCTACCACGAAGGCGTCTCCCTTCTCAACGATCAGGGCCTCAACAGCGGCACTCTCGACCCATTGGCTCGCCTCGATGATGTCCTCTTCCGCCAGGGGAGCCGAAGCCGCGATACGGGCCCCTTTCACGGCGGTGGCCCTGGACGCGACGACGTTCTCCAGACCCGCCTCCTGAACCCTGCTGGCCCGGGCAAGACGATATCGCAATACCCAGGGGGAGCCGTCCACGGCCTTGATATCCACCCATTCCATGGGGTTGACCATGGCCAGAATGCCGGAAGCCCGACGCTCGACCCCACCGTCGCATACGTAATCGGAGTTGAGGAAAACCCGGCGGCCGTCATTGGAGAATCTGGCTTCTTCGATCCCCCGACAGTCCTCCCGTTCCGCATCCCGGGAGACCCCGTCAGCCAGGATGGTCTCGGTAGCTGTTCCCTGCCCCTCGAACCAACTCACGAACTCGACCCCGGATCCTTCGGCCGCGGGTCGAACGCAGATGAGTGGCACTTCTTCACCGGCCTCCGCGGCTTCCCAGCAACCGAGCCAGGGGAGCCACCGGGAATCCATGTCCTGAGCCGAAAGAGGCGAAGGGACCGTCACCGCAAGAAGCACCAAGCCGGCGGCCATCCCGGCAGAAACCAAGGTGCGGAGCTCTATTCCTCTACTCATGATGTGTTTCCTTTCGCGACTCAGAACCGAACCCCAAAACCGATGATTCCATTGAATCCGGAGAGGTCGATAGCGTCGTAATCCCTATAGTCCGGCCGATCCATTTCGGAACTCGCAAAAGAGTACCGACCTTCCCCAGAAATAACCCAACGCGGCGATATCGACCACTGTACTCCACCAAGTATATGTCCCACCCAGGCCCATCCCTCGGTCACGAACTGGGTCGGGAATACACTGAAGTCCACGAAATCGATGAAGTCGCCGGTTTGCTCAAACTCATAGTATGTCCGACCGCCGCCGCCACCTATATATGGGGCCCACTTCGTGGGAATCCAAGAGAGATTCCCGATTTCCCGACCGCGATCCATAAGATAGTACCTCGCGGAGAGGGTCAAAGGCACCTGCATGAAGTGAACCTCGTGCTCGATGGGGAAGTCGTTGTTGTCCACAAACTCAACGTATTCGACCCAGGTGTCGGAACTGGCATAGGAAAAGTCGAACCCCACGTCCAGTCGGTCGTTTACGAAGAAGGAGACCCCCCCGCCGATGAGGAAGGAGG
>CAYOVN010000119.1:0-11365 GCA_964407425.1 uncultured Gemmatimonadaceae bacterium | reverse complement strand
TAGCATAAAAATGATGCCTGATTTGACAATGTCAAACCGGGTCGGCCGCCGCGGATGGTGGGGACACGTGGACCCGGGTCGGCGGGGGGTTCCCCACGGAATCCGTGGGACGGATCGGATTTACCTATTGCCAGGGCTCTCCGGACACCCTCTACGGCAGTGCTGTGGGACCCGACGGCGGCATCTTCCGCTCGACGGACGGAGGTACGACCTGGGAACGCCGGAACGCCGACATTCAGAGCCACTGGTATTACGGTGAACTCATCTGCGACCCCCAGAATCCGGACCGGCTCTACGTTCCCATGACACCCCTCTACGTATCCGAGGACGGGGGTCGCACGTTCACGGACCTGGTGCGGACGGCGGTGCACGTGGACCACCACACCCTCTGGGTGAATCCCCGGGACCCGGAGCACCTTCTGCTGGGCAACGACGGGGGGATCTACATGTCCCGGGACCGGGGTGAGAACTGGCTTTGGCAGTCCAACGTCCCGGTAATGCAACTGTATACCGTGTCCGTGGATATGCAGGAACCCTTCTACCACGTCTACGGGGGAACCCAGGACAATGGCTCCTGGGGCGGACCGATCGGTACCCGTTTCAGTTCGGGAGTTTCAAACGAGGACTGGACCTACACGGCCGGCGGGGACGGCTTCCACTCTCAGGTCGACCCCACGGACTCGAACATCATCTACGCAGAATCGCAGTACGGGGTTTTACAGCGCATGGACCGGAGGACGGGAGAACGCCGGCGAATCCAGCCCTGGCAGCCGCAGGATGGCGAAACTCCGGGGTACCGTTGGAACTGGAGTGCTCCGCTTCTCATCTCCCCTCATGATCCCTCCACCCTGTACTTCGCAGCGAATGTGGTTTTCAGAAGCCATGACCGTGGGGACTCCTGGGAGGTCATCAGCCAGGACCTGACCCGGCAGATCAGCCGGGACTCCCTGCCCCTCCAGGGGCGCATTCAACCCCCTGAGGCCATCGATCTTCACGCCAGCACCGCCCTTTTTGGAAACATCTCCGCAATGGCGGTATCAGCCGCCCGTCCGGGTATGGTTGCAGTGGGCACTGATGATGGCTTGGTCCAGGTGACCCAAAACGATGGAGCCAGCTGGCACCGGACCGAGCGCTTCCCCGGGGTACCGGAGATGATGAAGGTGAGTTCCCTGGCCTGGGCGGCTACGAATGAGGGAACCCTCTTCGTCGCCTTCGACGGGCACAAGGACAACATCTTCTCGCCCTTCGTGGTGAGGAGCGACGATTTCGGTATCACCTGGAGAAACGTCACCGGAGACCTCCCCACTTTCGGGCCCACACGGAGCGTGGCAGTACACCCTCGGAACGGAGAGTTGGTATTTGTGGGCACTGAATTCGGTGCCCTTTTCTCCAATAACGGAGGCGGGCAATGGCTTCCTTTGCCGGGCCTTCCTACCGTGGCGGTCCACGCCATGGTGGTGCATCCCCGGGAGAACGACCTGGTGCTGGGAACCCACGGACGGGGGTTCTGGGTCCTGGACGACCTGGGGCTCCTGGAAGCTCTCACGCCCAAGGTTGTCGATAGCCACAGTCACCTTGCCACGCCCCGGAAGGCCACACAGATCAGGGACACAAACCGGGGGCGGGGCTCGGTGGGGGACACCTACTGGACGGCCCAAAACCCACCCAGAGGCGCCATCCTGGACTACTGGATAGGCGACGCCGCCGAAGGGGAAAGCGTGTCGCTGGAGATCCTGGACGGCGAAGGCGAGCTGATTGCCGAGGTAGCTCGGGCCACGGGGACACGGGGGGCCCACCGGCTCATCTGGGACCTACGTCATTCGGCTCCCCTCGGGGCCGATGGGCAACCCTCTCGACGGGCCCGGGGGCGTTTCGTAGTCCCTGGTTCGTATGAGGTTCGACTCACCGTGGGCACCCAGGTTCACACCCGCCCTCTCCAGGTCAGGATGGACCCGGGGCTCTCGGTGGACCAAGAAGCCCGCCGGGCTTTGGACGCCACCCTTTCCCTGCAAGCGCAACTTGTGGGTGCTTCAGCTGTGGCTGGTGCGGCGGTGGACACCGTGTTGGCTCAAGCCGGAGCGGTCAGTCAGGCGCTGGAACACATTTCGGTTGTCCCCGCCGGCCTCGAGGGGGATGCCCGCACCCTGGAGGCCCGCGCCCAGGCCATGAAGGTCCGACTCGAGGGGCCCGGTCAGCAGGGGATCGCCCAGCAGGAAGCGGTCCTTCCGCTATCCACCATCACAAGCCGACTCTATAGTTCCACCGAGGCATGGACGGGTGCCCCCACTGCCGAACAAACCCGCCTCACGAGACGAACGCACGGAGAGATGGTGGACCTGTTGGCAGATCTTCGCTTTTTGCTGAATGACGTACTTCCTCGGGTTCGTCGAGCCATGACCGAAGCCGGAATCCCTTGGCCCGTCGGGGACCCCCCCGTCCTTCCCGAAAACCTTCTACCCCCGGTCATCTCATGATCTCTTTCAATACGTGCCTCAGGCCCCTCCGCTTTGTCATGAAGATTCCGACTCCTTTCCCAGCCTCGGTGGCCCTGACCGGCCTGGCCCTGGCCGGATCGGCGGTGATCATGTCCGCCCTGGCCCCTCCACTTCCTGTTTCGGCCCAAACATCCCTTGCTTCTGTGGAATACCGGGAGGGGCACAGGGAGGCTGCTGTGACCCGGCGGGCGGATTTGATGGAAAGGATGGAGGGGGGGCTGGCCATCATCACCAGCGCCGACCGGTCCCAACCGAACCTGTATGAGTTCTATGTTCCGGACACGGAGAACCACGATTTCGTCTTTCTCACCGGCATCTACGACGCTCCTCCGGAAGGATCGATCCTGGTTCTGAACCCGGACGGTGATACGTACCGGGAAGTCCTTTACACCGACGACGACCCAGGCGAGGCCAGACGCCTCTCAGGCATCGAGCACGTTTTTCCAAGGGCTCAATTCCTGGAACATCTAAGCAGCGCCCTCTCCGACTACCGGAACCTCCGTATCACCCAGCTTCGCTTCAAACCGGTAGCGTCTGACATGGCCCGGGGATGGGGAGATGGGGAGAAACTCCTCTACGTGAATTACCCCCGCTTTACTAATCTGAACGAACCGGCCAATCCCCGCCTGGCCTTCGTGAAGCGCCTGGAGGAGGCCACCTCCGAGTTGGTGGTCCGGGACGCCGGGGACCTTCTGAACCCCATGCGCATGGTTCTGGACGACTTCGCCATGAAGAACCTGCGCCGGTCCATCGAGATCACAGGGAAAGGCCTCATGGAAGGGATGAAGGTGGCTCGGCCGGGCCTCACCACCCTTCAGGTAATGGAGACCGTAGACTACGTATACCGTCTCCACGGGGCCCAGTTGGGTTTTCACACGGGTGTTGCGGTTGCCAGCCACCTGAACGAAACGCTTCGCTGGGAGAGTACCCGGGAAGAGGAGGCCGCCCGGAAGGGGGATGCCCGCATCGGCGAGGGTATCCTGGTTCACTTTGATACAGGCGCCGAGCTCAATCACTACTCAGCCGACGTTCAGCGCACCGTGCCGGCGGATGACCGTTTCACCGACGAGCAGCGACGAATCTACCAGGTGGTGCTGGAGGTTCAGAAGGCCGTCATCGAGGCCGTCAGACCAGGCGCCACCTGGCAGGAACTACACGACCTGGCCGTATCGATGCTTCGCGACGCCGGCGGTTGGGACGAAAGCTACACCTACGGCATCGGTCACTTCATCGGCATGGAAGTCCATGAGCACGGTGATTACCTGGCCCCCCTGGAGCCTGGCATGGTCCTGGCCATTGAGCAGGGAGCCATAGTAGACGGCACCCGTGTGGCTTTCGAGGACGACGTGTTGGTCACCGAGAAGGGGCACGAGTGGCTCACCCGGTTCATCCCTATCGAACTGGAAGAGGTAGAAACCCTCCGTCGAGAAGAGCCTTTGGTACGCCCGGCCGCCCTGCTGCGAGGGGGAGGGGCCCCGTGAAAGATCCAAAGGGGGCTCGATCGCTTTCGAGGCTCATCCCCGGTCGGCCAGCTACAGCAAGAATCTTGGAAAGAAGGCGTTTCCATTCTATCGATTCGGCTATCTTGTCGATTCAGAGCTTGGGTGCCGATACTAGAAACGTCAGGCGTTTGCCCATTCCGGGAACACGAGGATGATTGCAGACCGAATTCAAGCAGCCCGCATCCTGATGGTGGATGACGAGGAAGCGAACCTCGAGCTTCTGAAGAGGATTCTTGAGCCCGCTGGGTTCAGCAACCTCAGAACCACCAGCAGACCGGAAGAAGTCCTTGCCATTTGTCTGGAGGACCGTCCAGACCTGGTGCTTCTTGATGTTGTCATGCCGGCCCATGACGGCTTCGAGATCCTGTCGTCAATCCGAGAACAGTTGGGGGAAGAGGAGTACCTTCCGGTGCTCATCCTCACCTCCGATCATTCCGCGGAAGCCAAACGCCGGGGTCTATCTGCAGGGGCCCAGGACTTCCTGACCAAACCCTTGAGCCCGGCCGAGGTCCGCCTACGGGTTCGAAATCTTCTGGAAACCCGTTTTCTGCACTTGGCCCTTCAGGAGCACAATCGTGATCTCGAGGACAGGGTCCGCCGCCGAACGGCTGAGTTGGAGGAAGCCCACCGACAGATTCTGGCGCGGCTGGCTCGAGCCGCCGAGTTTCGAGACGATGAGACGGGGGAGCACACTCGCCGGGTAGGCCGCATGTCCGGCGCCGTTGCCGAGGAGCTCGGGCTTGATCCTGAGGAAGTGGAACTCATCCAGAGGGTTTCACCCCTTCACGACGTAGGGAAGATCGGCATTCCGGACGACATCCTCCTCCATCCGGGAGAACTCTCCCCGGAAAAGCTGGAGATCATGAGGTCCCACACCGATATTGGTGGAGACCTCATGGCGGGGAGTGATATTCCACTCCTGAAGGTCGCCGAACAGATTGCCAGGACCCACCATGAGTGGTGGAACGGGAACGGCTACCCCGAGGGGCTTTCCGGCGAGGAGATCCCCATCGCAGGGAGGATCGTAGCAGTGGCTGACAGCTTCGACGCCCTCTCCCATCGGCGGCCATACAAGCCGGCATGGAGTTTGGGTGACGCCTGGGCCGAGATCGAACGAAAATCCGGAACCCATTTCGACCCGGCTGTAGTCGGGGCGTTTAAGACGGTACTCAACGCCACCGGCTTGACCATCGGGAACCCGCAATGAACCGACCGGCCGTGCCGAAACCCGATCCGCAACGGAGCCGATCCCTCGCTCCCGGGTTGATATTTCTGGCAGTCGTTTTGTCCATGACAGGGTGCAGTCTCCTCCAGAGCAAACCCGCCCCTCCCCCTTCCGGGCCGTATCATACGGGGATGCTTCGCCTCGCCGAAGGCGACTTCGCCGGGGCCGACCAGGCCTTCCGGGAGTCGGCCTCACATTGTGAATCGGGCTCGGATGGCCGACGGTCTCTTCTATTCCTTTCCTTTATGGCTCTTGACCCCCGAAACCCTGGGGCTCAACCAGATTCCGCTGCCCTCATGGCGGCCCGTGTTCTGAATCTTCCGAACAAGACGCCGGACGAAACGTTGGAAGCGGAGGCGTTGTACGTGACTGCCCTCGATCGAGGGGCGGATCCTGAGCTGCGCATCGACCCGGCAGCCCCAGGCTTGGCCGTCCGTTTCGGCGGATGCGATGAGCCGTTCCCTCCCCGTGAGGTTCGGCCTCTACCGGTTCTGGTCAACCCTACAGCCACCCTCCTTCAAAGCGCTGACTCAGAGAGGGGTGCTTTGGAGGATGAAAACCAGGCCCTTCTGCTGAAGGTCCAAGAGCAGGCCATGACCGTTCAGGAGTTGCAGTTGGCCCTCGAAGAGGTCCAGGCTGAGCTCAAGAGAATCCGGGAACTCATGAGACTCCCGGACACCAGCATAGTTCGGTACTCCCCGAGCAAATGACGGTCAGAGACCGATTAGTAGCAGCCTTCCTCCTTGTGGGGGCTGTACTCTCCATCCCCGCCATCTTCGCTGCTGACAGCCTCGGAAGCCTTCGTGATCTAGCGGTCAGGGACCGAGCCAACCACGCGGAGGCAGCCCTGGCCTTGGGAGGAATCGAAACCAGCCTCGCCGAATTGGACCTTCATCTTCGGAGCTACGTGGCGACGCCGGATTCATCCCTCCGCCACTCTGTGTTTACCAACCTCGACGACCTCAATAACGAAGCGGGTAAGATAGAGCAAGCTGGCTATGGGAATGCTGCAGGTGCCCTGGACTCCCAACTGACGCGGCTCGAGCAGGGCATCCAGGCCATCGACTCCCTCCTCCTGGCAGGAGGGCTTAGGGAGGCCACCGATACCTTCTTCAGCCTCCAATCGGGCATTCAGGAGGCTCGAGACGGCCTCGTCTCCATCGCGGCCACGGTGGACGCTCGGGCCTCGGCCGATTTCCAGCGGGCGGAGGAGATCTCCACATCGGCCAGGGGGACCACCCTTCTGACGATGCTCTTAGGGATGATTTTGGTCGGGCTGGTTACGCTCTGGACGACTCAAGCTCTCTGGTCCCCTCTGGAGAAGCTTCGTCTGGCTCTGTCCCATGTCGCCGATGGAGACTATGCCGTCCCCGACGATCTTCCCTATGACCGAACCGATGAGATCGGGGAACTGTCGACCTCTTTCAGGACCATGGCTGGCCGTCTGGAAGAGCTGGACCGCCTGAAGTCGGAGTTCGTGGGCGTTGCCAGCCACGAACTGAAAACGCCCATCAACGTGATTCGTGGATACACGGAGCTTATCGAGGAAGAGCTCGAAGGGGAGTTGACCCCGAATCAACGGGATATTCTCGATCGCATAGCCGACCAGACTCGCTCCATGACTCGTATGGTGAGCCGCCTGATGGACATCAGCCGGTTGGAGACCGGTGGGTATACCATGGACCTTGAAGTGATCCTTCTTCAAGACCTACTTCTGGGTGTGAGGCGGGGCTTTGAGGTGTTGGTGAACGAGAAAGGGGTCCGGCTCAACTTCGAGGTGGACCCCGACGCCCCTACCGATCTGGAAATCGATGTGGATCTATTCCGTGGAGAGGTCCTCGGAAACCTGGTCTCCAATGCACTCCGCTTCACTCCGCCGGACGGGGAGGTGAGAATTCGAGCCCGATCCGAGGGCGAGGGCGCGGTCTTTGAGGTGGCTGACAGCGGGCCGGGCATCCAACCGGACAATCGGCCCTTCGTTTTCGACAAGTACTATCAGGCTGAACGATCTCGTGCCATGGGCTCGGGCCTTGGCCTCGCCATCGCCCGTGAACTGACCGAAGCCCACGGAGGCTGGATACGTCTCGCGGAGGATGAGCAGGAAGGACTGGGCGGGGCAATATTCCAGGTTTGGATTCCTACCCGTGGGGCTGGCGGGGGGGGGAAGACGGAGGACTGACCATGAGGGTTTCACCAAGATCCGTTTCTTGGTCGAGAGTAGTGTTCGCGGTGTGTCTGGTTTGGGCTCTCCCGATGACGACCCCGGCCGCTTCAGGCCAGGGGATTCACCAGGTGGCAGTCTCGAATGACGGAGTCGTGGCGACCGCGCATCCTCTCGCCACCGTCGCCGGGTACCGCACCCTTCAGATGGGCGGGAATGCCGCCGACGCCGCTGTGGCTTCGGCCTTTGCCGTGGCCGTCGTTCTCCCCAGCATGAACAGTATTGGTGGGCGGAACCAGATCATGGTTCGGAATCCCACCGGTGAGGTTTTCGGGATCGACGGTACAACCCAGGTGCCGGCCGGCTATGATCCCGAAACCGCACCAAAAGCGAGCTACGGGTATGCCACCATCGGAATTCCGGGCGCAGTAGCAGGTCTGATCCGCCTTCATGATGAGCACGGGTCCCTTCCTCTTGAAACGGTCATGGCCCCGGCCATCGAGTACGCGGAGAAAGGCTTTCGGCTCCTGCCACAGCAGGAGTTCTTCCAGTCCATGGGGCCGCAAGAGCTGGCTGAGTCCGAAGGGGCCCGTCAGTACTTCCTTCAGGCTGATGGATCTCCGTACCAAGCAGGGGACCTGCTCATTCAGAGTGACCTGGCCCAAACGCTGACCCTGATCGCTGCGGACCAGGGAGAGTCGTTTTACCGGGGGGACATCGCGAATCGGATCGCAGCCGATCTGGCGGCGAACGGTGGGTTCGTCACCGCCGAGGATCTGGCCACCTATGAGGCGGAGGACTCCAGGGTGGTTCGAGGCTCCTATCGAGGGTATGAAATCGTTGGACTCGATGTGCCGGCGGCTGGGGCCGTCTGCATCCAGGCCCTTCAGATCATGGAAAACTTCGACCCTGCCACCATGAGACCCGAGGAGTGGGCTGCCGTTTCAGGCCAGGCCATTGGGCTCGCTTCCAGAGAACTGGGAGCCTTGGGTACGGACACCGCGGCGGCCAGGGCCACGTCCAAGGAGTGGGCCCGGCAGCAGGCTTCTCAGGTAATTAGCCCTGAGGGAGGGGCCGAAGGTGTTCCCCCCCAGGAAGCGATCGAATTACCTGGACCGGAGGGAGGCCCCTCATCGGTCCCGGAAGCCCATTTCACGACACACATCTCGATAGCCGACTCCGATGGCATGACCGTGGCCCTGACCCAAACTGTTGGCCCCGTCATGGGCTCCAAGGTCGCTACTCCTGGCCTCGGATTTCACTACGCGGTGACCCTGGGCGGATACCTCATGGAATCAGGGCCCGGCGCGAGGGCTCGATCCTTCGTGTCTCCCCTCATAATTTTGAAGGATGGAAAGCCCATTCTGGTCCTCGGGGCCGCAGGAGGGGAGAAAATCGTCTCGTCTGTAGTTCAGGTAGCCAGCAGAGTGATCGACGGCGAAATGAGCCTTCCTGAAGCCATGGCCGCACCCAGGGTGGCCATGGGATTCAACGGGACCCTGGCCATGGAAACCTCCGGACCCAATGGCTGGACCCAGGAGCAGATAGAGCGAGTCCGGGCAATGGGGATCCTGGCCAGCCCTTCACCGGGCCCCGTGGCTTTTGCCTTGGTCCAAGCTCTTCGCCACAATCCCCTGACAGGCCAATGGACAGCCGTTTCCGAGCCCGACGGTGAGGGTACGGCTATGGGGGTTGAGCGGTATTAGATGATGCCCCGCCGGGGAAAAATCCCGGGGCCCTGGGGTATGAAGCAAGATTGGTATCGCCCTCATACATGAGGATCGCCTATGTCCCCCCAAAACTCATCCTCAACCGGCCGGCGGTGGCTCCGGCGCTCTGCCATCGGACTATCGATTCTGATCGCTCTCTATGTGGGGACGGCCTTCGTCCTTTCCCGCTTCCTCGACCCAGAGGAACTGGCCGGCTGGCTTGAGCCGCGCCTTGAATCAGCCCTCTCTCGGGACGTGGATGTAGGTGGAGTGGAAGTGGGATTTTTCCCTCTAGCGGTACGGTTGCAGACCCTGGTTGTGTCCGATCCTACCGGGCTGGCTCCCGAGTTGGCCCGAATAGCCTCCGTGGAGCTCCAGGTGAAGATTCTGCCACTTTTCCGGCGGGAGATTCGGGTGAGTCGCCTGGTGGTGGAAGGACTCCGGGCGGAGCTACGGGTTTCGGAGGAGGGCCATTCGAACTTCGGGGATTTCTCGACCCGCCCTGTTGCAGGAGACGACCCTCAGGTTGCCGAAGTCCTCGGGACAAAGCCAGACGAGGCTGAGAATGAGGGAGATCCCAAACCCTTCTCCCTGAATCTCAACAGTGTTCGGTTGGTGGACAGCCACCTCCTGTATGGAAACGCCGTTGACTCGATCGACTTCGAAATGGCTGGGTTGGAGACTCGGGCTGGAATCCGGCGCGACCCAGGTGTGGAGTGGATCTTTGTGGGCTCCTCGGAGGGTCAAATCAGCCTCCGACTTGGAGCCGACCCTCCCCTCCTGGCCGGCGCCCCCCTGGAGCTGGCCTTCGATGTTCAAACAAGCGAGGATTTTGAGGACCTGGTGATTCGAACGGGCAACCTCTTCCTTGGCCAGATCGCCTTGGAGTTTGAGGGTGAGGTGAGTGGGCTCCAGGACCCGGTCCGAACCGTTGCCCTGACCCTGGCCGGAGAGGACGTCCCCCTCTCGAACCTCGTGGCCCTTCTTCCGGATTCGGCACAAAACCAGATCCCCATCCAGGCGGATGGGTTGGTGTCAGCTGCCCTGAGCGTGGAGGGTGACCTCGGCCCGGGGCACTTCCCAACTGTGACGGGGACAGTGGATCTCACCGACGGACTTGTCACCATGGATGGGGATAGAATCGCGGAAGGCCTCAACACCAACCTGGAGCTGACGCCAGGAAACTCGATTCAAAGCCGGACTCAGGCGTCCGCCCTGGGCGGCCCCTTCTCCCTGGAAGGAACGACCACACTTGGAGCGGACGGGATGATGGACCTGGTCCTTCGGGCCGCCCCGGAGTTAGGCGATATCAGCTCCTTCGTGGAGCTTCCCGACGGAGTCAGCGCTGATGGGAGCTTGGACCTTCAGCTTCGCATAACGGGGCCATCAGGAGACCTTCGAGAAGCGCGTTTCCGCGGAAACGTCATAGCAAGTGGGGTGGAGGCCACGCATCCGGCTCTGGGAGTCCGCGTAGCGGTTCCCAACGGAGAGATTCAGGTAGAGGGTATCAAAGCTATCGTCCGAAATTTGCCTCTCCAGTTAGGGGCCGACCTGGTCCTCCTTACCGGAGAGTTGAGTGATGTTCTCACCCTCTTCCTCCCGGATGCCACCCCACACTTCCAGGGGTCTCTTCGGGGGGCACGCTTGACCCTTCCAGAGCTGAGCCCCCGGTCCCCACCGGATCCCCACCTCACTTATGGGAAGGTGGCCTTCGCAAAAGTCGGCGATCGACCAGTGGGGGGCGGGGGGTTTCAGGCGGCGGCGGCGGCGATGGGGCTGAAACGGCCCGAGTCGCTCCCACTGGGAGGAAGCCTCCAGGTTGCTCTGGACACCGTCATCGACAACCAGGGCCGGATGGAGAACCTTCGAGCCAATGTGGACTTCGGGCCCACGTTCCTGGAGGTCACGGATGCGACCTTCGATCGGTTTGGGGGTGAGATCCGAACCGCCCTGGACCTTTCTCTGGACTCGTCGGAAGCGGCTCCCTTTTCCTTCAGCCTGGAGGTCCGGGAGTTGGATGCGGGAGGTTTTCTCGCAAACAGCACACCTCTGGGGGAGTCTATACGCGGCACCATTTCCCTGGACCTGGAACTGATCGGGACGCTGGACGGGTTTCTCCTTCCGGACCGGCCCGCCCTGGTGGGGTCGGCGAGATTCTCCCTCACCGACGGCGGCCTGAACTCCACACCCCTCACCGAAGCGGTCTCGGTCTTCCTGGGCATGGAGTCACTCCAGGAACCCTCCATTCAGGACTGGGAAAGCTCTTTAGTCCT
>CAYOVN010000118.1:0-11375 GCA_964407425.1 uncultured Gemmatimonadaceae bacterium | reverse complement strand
CGATCCCAGGCGGTCGAGGCCCACCAGGCCCGCTAACCCACCGATCCCAGGCGGTTCAATGCCGCCCCAGCCGGTCAATGCCGGTCAATGCCACCCAGGCCCTCTAACGCCCCCGGGGGGTGGCCACCGGGTGAAGCAAAACCATCAGGAAGGTGGACCCGATGATCACCCCTGCCCCTGCGAGGGACCAGAGGTCGGGGATCTCGCTGAAGAGGAGAACGCCCAGAATCCCTGCGAAGACGATCTGGAGATACCCCACGGCCAGGACTCTCACCGCCTTCTCCTGCTGGAGAGCCCTGGTGAGGAAGACCTGACCCCCAAGGGTTCCCAGCCCCACGCCGGCCAGAAGGGCCCATTCCCATCCCACTGGAACTGTGAAGGAGACGAGGGCGAAGGGAATTGAGCCCACCGTGCTGACGAGGGCGAAGTAGAAGACGATGACCAGAGGGTCATTGGTCTGGGTAAGGCGCTTCGTAACCACGTAGGCTCCGGCGCTGAGAACCGCCCCGGTTAGGGCCACCGCAACGGCCAGGGGCGGAAGCCCCTCCCCTCCCCCGAACAGAAACTCGGGCCGGGCGATCATCACGACACCCCCGAGAGATAGGAGGACGAGGATGACCTCCCACTTCTTCAGGACTTCCCCCAAAACCAGGGCCGCCAGGAGGGCGCCGAACACAGGGTTTGTGAAGTGGAAGGTCGTGGTGTCCGCCAGGGGAAGGTGCATTACCGCCCAGAAGAAGCAGCTCAGGGCTCCGTATCCAAGGAGGCCTCTGAGAGCGAGGAGTGGACGTTCCGTGCCCCAGGGATTGATCCCTTTTCGCCGAAGGAGAAGAAGAGTGAATACCCCGAAGAGAATCCCTCGAATCAGGACGATTTCCTGAACGGGGATTCGCTCCCCCACCAGCTTCGCCAGAGCGCTCATGATCGAGAAGCAAAGAGCGCCGGTTGCGGCGTACCGCATCCCGGGAGAAAGGGAACGGCTCATGGCCCTGTCCGCGGGCCACTCATAGATGCCACCGCGGGCCACCCATGAGCCCTGTCCCCGGAACACTCATGGACACCCCCGCAAGCCACTCGCGGGCCACTCATGAACCCCTCCCCGGACCACTCCGCAGCCCACTCCCGGACCCCTCCGCGGGCCACTCATGGCCCCTTCCCCAGGCCACTCAGGACCCGCCCGGCTCCACTCTGGCGGTGAGGATTCGATTCTCCTCGTAGAGAATGTCCACCACATCCATGCCGGACTCCACCCACCCGAAAGCCGTGTAGCCACCGTCCAGGTGCCTGGCCATGGAGTGGGTGATGAAGAACTGTGAGCCCTCCGTGTCCTTCCCGGAGCTGGCCATTCCCAAAACCCCGCGAGCATAGGGGATCCGAGTGAACTCACTCCGGATGGAGAAGCCAGGCCCACCGAAACCATCCTCCCGGGCAAAATCCCCACCCTGAACGACAAAGTTGGGAACGACTCGGTGGAATGGCGTATCGTCGTAGAGCCCCTTCTGGGCAAACCCGGCGATGGTCTGAACTGTCAGCGGCGCGCTCTCGGTGTCGAGAACCAGGGTCACCGTCCCTTTCTCCGTCTCCAGAATGAGCCTGGGCATGGGACCCAACGCTCGAAGGGCGGCCCAGTCGACGGTGCGCCCACTCTCTTCGGCTTCCACCGCCGCCTCCACCTCTTGTCCGGTCAGCTGGGCCAAGGCATCAACGCCGGCGGCCCGTAAGGCCTCATTCGTCTCCATCGAGGCGCTACGGAGGAATTCCTCGGCCTCCATGGCCCCTGTGGCCCCAATAGACCGCAAGATGACCTGTTTGCCCTCCAGGCCATCAGGAAGCTGGAGCTTTTCGTATTCGGCCATGAGGAGGTCCAAAGACCCCAGCGCCAGGAAGGCCGAGTCGGCCAGCGCCGGGGCGGAAACGAAAATGGTGGAGGGGTCGCCGGTTCGAAGCCCATCGGAGAAGACCCTGAAGTACTCGGCCACGGTGCCGGTGTCCTTTCTTTCAGCCCGCCACCGCCGGGAGAGGCCCCCAAGAGCCGTTCCCCGGATCCTGGGCTGAGAGGAACTCGCCGCCTCCATCAGATAACGAGTGGCCTCGGGACTTGGGACGAAGGCCATGGCGCCGATCCCTCGGGTCTTGGGAAGGACATCCTCCTCACCCCAGATGCCGATCCAATCCTCGAGGAACTGGCCCTGCCCCATCCGCCCCAGCGCCGCCAGGATCGGTCCGACCCGTCGCCAATCCCGGGGGTTCTTATCCACCCAGCTCATGAGGTCGTCCCTCTCCTTCGCAGGGAGCTGCTGGACGCTGGCCAGGACATTGGCCGCCGAAAGGGCCACGTGGGTGCTGGGTTCTTCCAGGGCGTCCATGAGTCCCTCACGGACTCTCAGGTCGTTGGTCCTCCCGGTCAGTCCCCTGGCTGCGTTGGCCCTGATTCTCCAGTCCGGAGATCCTTTGAGCCAGGTGAGAAAGCGCGGGTTGTCACTCTGGTCCGCCAAGGCGGAGAGGCCGAGGAGGAGCTGCATGGCCGCGGGATCGGATGGTGAGAGAGAATCCAATACGGCCCGGACCGAGTTGGAATGTCCGATCCAAGGACTGGCATCGGAGTTCCGCCCGAAATAATAGGCCGCATTCACCTGAGCCTCCCCGGTCTGGTTCTCCAAGGCTGAGATCAGATAGCTCAAACTGGTCGGGAGTGTGATCCCGTTCAAACCCATGCGAGCGATGGCCAAGTTCCTGGCCGCCTCTTCCTCGTCCGGCAGGTCCAGGCCCAGGAGGGACTCGAGGACACGGGCGTCCCCAGCTTTACCCAGAGCCTCGAGAAGGGCGTCTCTCACCGCCGGATCGGTCTCGTCCCTCAGGGCTCCAAGAATCGCTGCGCCATAGATGGGATCATAAAGCTGACCCACCGCGAAAGCTGCGTCCCGCCGAACCTCCGCCTCGGGATCGGAAAGGAGGGCCGTAAGGGTGGAACCGGCTTCAGGGTCCTGAACCGAGGCCAGGGCGTATGCGGCCCTCGCCCGAACCACCGGATCTTCGGACCGGAGGAATCCTGTGAGGCTGGCACCGTCCCTGGCGACTTGAAGATCCACCAACTCCTGGAGGGTGGGGTTGTCGAGGAGCCCGTCCGGAGGTCGCGTCGCCGGGGCCGAAATCTCCCCTACTGGTTCATCCGGTACGGCCCCGGGGCCGCAGGCCACAAAAACGAGGGTTGCGGCGAGGGCGGTGGCGGTCAGGCCAACGGGGGATTTCATATGGGCGAAATGCCTGCGAAAAAGCATGAATGCCTCGTTTCAGGATGGTCAGGCGTTGTCGGGCTCAGTTTGGGCAGAAAACCCCAGGGTGCCAAGGGCGATGCCGATGAGGATCAGAATCCCCCCGATAAGAGTCTGGGGAGGAGGAACTTCGTTAATGGCCGGCAATAACCAGGCGATCATGGTGGCCCCCACGGGCTCACCGAGGGAGGCGAGATTGGCCACGTAAGCTGGGAGATACCGTAGGGCATAGTTGATCCCCGTGTGGCCCAGCATCATGGGGACCGCGGCGAGGCCCAGAAACACCAGCCAGTCCTGCCGAGGATATCCCGTCAGGGGCACCTCGGGGGAGAGCAGCACCGCTATCAGCAGAACCGCCGCAGTGACTCCATACACCAAACCCGTGTAGGCCCAGAGATCCAATTTCTTCCTGAGGACGCGACCGATGGTGAAATATCCAGCCGACATCATGCCGGCCGAGAGAGCCAGAAGGTCGCCGAAGAGTGCCTTTCCCCCGAGGCCGAAGGCTCCGAATCCAAGGACGACAGCCCCTGCGATGGCCACCAGGATCCCCAGCCATTGGCGGCCGGTGGGTTTTTCCCCGAGGAACGCCACGGACAATCCGGCTACGAAGAGGGGCTGGGTGCTGACCAGGACCGACGAGTTTGCGATGGAGGTATACTGGATGGACGCCACCCAGGCCCAGAAGTGCCCCGCCAGGAGAACGCCCGCTGCCAATCCCAAGGCCCACTCTTTTCTGGACAGTCGGGCCCCGGCCAGGAAACTGCCTCTGAAAAGGAGGATGAGGCCGATCAGACCCACAGAGAAGAGAAGGCGCCAGGCGGCGATAACCAGGGCGGCGGCCCCGGAAAACCGAACCAGGGGGCCGGCGAAAGACACCGCCAAAACGGCCCCGAAAAGGGCGAGCCCCGGGGGAAGAACCGGTCCAGCGCCTTCGGATCGAGAGGAGGATTCCTTGTTCATTGGAAACGAATCTACGGGAAAAACGTACGGGCTCACAGCAGGACTGGGAGGAGAGGGTCCGCTGAAATCTCGTCTCGGGCTCTTCGCTCAGGCCAGGCCAGGCCCTAACTTTCTGACATGACCACCCATCGGAACTCTTAAGGCCGGTAGCCTTGAACAACCCTCAATTCACCGTAAGCCCGTTCCGCCCCTCGTGGTGGCTTCCCGGGGGGCATCTCCAGACCCTGGCCGGAAAGTACCTCCGCCGACCGGGCCCGTTCCCCATGGTCAGGGAACGGATCGACACCCCCGACGGTGATTTCCTGGATCTGGATTTCGGACCCGATCCGAACCCGGAGAAGCCTCTCGTGCTGCTCCTCCACGGGCTGGAGGGGTTCACCCAACGCCCATATATGGTCCAGGCTGCCCAGGCCTTCACGGCCCAGGGACTGGCCGCGGTGGGTCTGAACTTCCGCTCCTGTTCTGGGGAACCGAACCTCAAACCCCAGCTCTACCATTCCGGGGAGACAGGAGACCTGCACCATTGTCTTCAGTATCTCAGAAGCCGTTGGCCGGACCGGTCCATGGGCGCCATCGGATTTTCCCTTGGCGGGAGCGTCCTTATGAAATACATGGGAGAACGTGAGGATGGGGGAACCGAGCTGCTGAACGGCGCCGTGGGCGTTTCGGTCCCATACGATCTTTTCGCGGGGGCCCACTTCATGGAACAGGGTTGGTCCGGTTTGTACTACGCCCGGTACTTCCTCGGGCAATTGAAGGAAAAGGTGAAAGCGAAAGAAGGCCTTCTTTCCCCGATCCTGGATCTGGACAAGGTCTATTCCTCCCGGACTCTGAGAGAGTTCGATGACTGTTGCACGGGCCCTCTCCATGGCTTCGAAGGCGCCGCCGACTATTATCGACAATGCAGCTCGAACCAATTTCTCCACGCCATCCGAGTGCCCACCCTTTTGTTCCACGCCCGGAACGATCCCTTCCTCCCACCCAGCGCCATTCCCCATAAGACGGTGGAGGAAAATCCTGTTCTTTTCCCGGCATTCTCCCGCCGGGGCGGACACGTAGGGTTTTTAGGGGGGGCTGTTCCCGGTCTTCCCACGTTCTGGACGGAGGACGAAGGGTCCCGATTCCTGAAAGAGATCCTGTAGCCAAAGATGTGGTGCCACTGCATTGTTTGCTCAGCGGACCTCGGGGGAAATCAGGACCTGGAGGAGTTCCAGATCGGGGGCCGACTGGCTTTCGACGGACAAAAGGGTCGCCTCTGGGTCGTTTGCCCCAAGTGTGAGCGGTGGAACCTCGTTCCCCTGGATCAGCGCTGGGAGGCAGTGGAGGCCCTGGAGCGGGCTTTTCGTGATACCCCAGCCAGGTACTCCACGGAAGAGATTGGGTTGGCCCGTTTGGGAGGCGGCCTGGAAATCGTCCGAATCGGGGACCCGGTACCCGGTGAGTTCGCCGCCTGGCGTTGGGGGAGTCGCTTCGGTCGTCGGAAGCGCCGACTGAAATCGAGCCGGAAGAAGCGTGGGAAGCTTATCAAGCTCGAATCGAGCACCGCATGGGCGGCAGGACTGGCCCTGGCCCCCCTGGCTCCATTTTTGGCTCCCATAGCCATCTTCGGGGGCCTTGGCTACCTGGTCTCCCGGTTGGACTCAAAGTGGTCGGTGGTGGGCGCTGACCGGTTTCCCATCAACCCTCACCGTCTCCGGGGCGGTGGAATTACCGAATCAGAACTCTTTCCAGGGTGGTCGCTGCATTTCCAGCACATGGAACGGGTACAGGTGAACGGCGGGAACACGCCCGTCTACAAGTGGAAGGAGTTTTCCGGGGAGGAAGCAATCCGCCTCGCCCGGCGAGCCCTTCCTCTTCTGAATCGAAGGGCCCCGAAACTCGGCATCGTCTCGGATGCGGTCACGGAAATCTCCTCTGGAGGCGGGGTCCAGGCATATTTAGCCCATGCCGCCGCTCTGAAACCCCGGTGGGTCCAGTTCCGCCACTACCCCAAGCCCATCCTCCTGGCCATGGAGATGGCCCTGTTCCAGGACGAGGAACGCCGGGCTATGGAAGGGGAAATCGAGCGGCTGGAGGCTGCCTGGCGGGAAGCCGAGGAACTGGCTGCCATCTCGGACAACCTGATTCTGCCCAAGGGGTGGGATGCGTTTCGGGCGGAAGCCAGGGCCGCAAAGGACCAGGCCCCTCCGGGAATGACGGGGGAGTCGGGCTCCTGACCCTCCGCCCCATCCGCTCCAGAACACCAAACGGCCGGGAGGGTTAAGTCCCCCCCGGCCGTTTTTTGGTTGGTCTTTGCGACCCCCGTCCTATGCCTGGCAAACGCCAGGCGTTAATCCACCCCGCCTTGCAAATTCCGGAGGGGGCTCTTGAAGACCACGAAGAGGATCCCCGATCCGATGGCGACGGCCGCCACCGTAGTGAACAGCTGGGTTTCCGCCATGGTCTCCGTCTGGGCAGCGGCGAGGCCGGCGATGAGATTCCCCAGGCTCGCTCCCATGAACCAGATCCCCATCATCTGCCCCACCAGCTTCTTCGGCGAGAGCTTCGTGATGCTGGAAAGACCGATGGGGCTCAGGCAGAGCTCACCTGATGTGTGGAGGAAGTAGGTGACCACCAGCCACATGGGGCTCACGCCCTCCGTCCCCGTGACGTAGGTGGCTCCCCAGGCCACAACAAGGAACCCGATCCCAAGAAGGACCAGGCCAAATCCGAATTTCAGAGGCAGAGACGGGTTCCATTTACCCAGGGCAATCCAGAGCCAACCAAAGATGGGTGCGAAGATGATGATAAAGACGGGATTGATGGATTGTAGCCAACTGGCCGGGGCCTCCCATCCGAAGATCACCCGGTTCGTGGAATCGGCTGCGAAGAGGTTCAGGGCCGAGCCCGCCTGTTCGAACCCGGACCAGAATAGCGCCGCCCCAATGAAGAGGAAGAATATGAGCACCAGGCGCTTCTGCTCAGCCGTGGTAAACCCACCGAAGAGGAGGGCGATGGCGAAGTAGGCTACGACCAGGCTGAAAATCAGGATGCCGGTGGCCGTTACGACCTGTTCCAGCGAGAGAGTGAAGATCCCGCTGGCGTTCAGCCAGTAAAGGGTCGCCGCCACGGCCGCAATGACAGAGAGAACGATTCCCAGTGTCCTGTTCGTCGAGCTCCGCTCTTCGGCGGTTAGATTGGGCTTGCCCCCCAGATTCCCCAGGCCTGTGCCGACCTTGTACTGGATCAGTCCGGCGACCATTCCGATGCCGGCAGCCCAGAAAGCGTACGACCAGGCCACACTCTCACCCAGGTAGCCACAGATAATCGGCCCAATGAACGCCCCGATGTTGATCCCCATATAGAAGACCGAGAACCCAGCGTCCCGCCGGGCTCCGCCGTCCGGATAGAGGTCACCCACGATGGCGCTGACATTGGGTTTAAGAAGGCCCGTCCCTGTGACAACCAGGAGGAGTCCCAGATAGAACCCAGTCTGGGTTGTGGCACTCAGGGCCAGGGTGATCTGGCCCGCGGCAATGAGGGTTCCTCCGTAGAACACCGCATTCCGCGCCCCGACGATTCTGTCGCCGAACCAACCACCAGGCAGGGCTGTGAGGTAGGCCGCGGCCGTATAGAGACCATAGATAGCGGCGGCCCGCCCAACCGTGAGGCCTAATCCCCCGGTGTCGATGGCATCCACCATAAAGAGGATGAGGATTCCCCTCATTCCGTAGTAGGAGAATCGCTCCCACATCTCGGTGAAGAAGAGTGTCGCCAGCCCTCTGGGGTGGCCAAAAAAGCCATCCTGAGGAACGGCGGAAGCCTGTGCCGATTGGGTCATGTCTGGCTCCTGACTGCAAGTCTCGATGGGCCACCGGGGTGAGCCTCGAAGGCCCCGGGGCGGGCGAAGAACCGTGGCAATATCCCCGACCGCTTCCCTAAAGGCAAGCACGGCTATCTGTTGGACTGGCTCCGGCGGAGTCCGCCCGACCCCCTCGCAGCTTGCCGCGCCTATGCTGCCGGCCGAATGATGTTCGGACTAAATTCGAAGTTCTTTTCCTACAACCCTCGGGTTTGACAATGGAATCCAATACGACCGTTCGCCGTTTCCTGGCAACCGCCCTGATGCTTCTGGCGCTGCCCGCCGTTCTCCTTGCACAGGGGACCGGCAAGAAGGCCCTCGACCACGACTCCTATGACATCTGGCGGTCCGTCAGCGCCCGGGCCCTGGCCAACAACGGTGAGTGGATCGCCTTTGTGAGTGGCCCTCGCGAAGGTGACGGGGTCATGACCCTACGCTCCATCGGTGGGAATGCGCAGGTGGGTGATGTCGACCGGGCCTCGGGGCCCCGTATCAGCCCCGACTCCAGATTCGTCATCTTCACCATCGACCCGATGTTCTCGGTGGTGGACTCCCTGGAAAAGGCCGACGCGAAAAGCGCCGATATGCCGAAGGACTCCCTGGGCATCATCGAACTCTCTTCGGCGTTCGGAGGGGGATCTATCAACAGCAACTTCTTCAAGGTCGACCGGGTTCAGAACTGGAAGATCCCGGCAGACGAAGGGGCTTTCATGGCCTATCTCCTGGAGGGGGATGAGGAAGAGGCCGATTCCACCGCCGAGGGGGAAGAGGCTGAAGAAGAAGCCCCTGCCCGGGGTCGGCGCCCCGGAGGCGGGCGACCTGGTGCAGCCGGAGCTGGCGGCGGGGATGATGAGGATCCCGAGGACCGGGACAAGGCCGAGGGAGACGTCCTGGTGTTCAGGGATCTGGCCAGCGGTCAGGAGACCCGCTTCGAGGACGTAACCAACTACTACTTCACGGATGACGGAGCGTGGCTGGTCTACACGGCATCCAACGAAGACGGTACCGCCGACGGCGTCTTCGCGGTGAGCACTTCGTCCGCGGACGCCTCTCCGATCCTTACAGGTGAAGGGGAATACCGGGGCGTGGCTCTGGCCGACAATGGTGACCAGGTGGCGTTCCTGACGAACCGGGACGACTGGGAAGCCGACGAGCCTGCCCACACCCTCTACCACGCGAGTCTGGGTGGGGGCGAAGCTCAGGCCGTAGCCACGGAAGGCACCCCCGGAATCTCGGATGGCTGGTGGCTCCCCGAGAATGCATCTCCGTCCTTCTCTGACGAGGGCACTCGCATCCTTTTCGGGACCGCCCCCAGGCCGCCCGCAGAGGATGACGAAGATGACCCGGACAAAGAGGACCCCATTCAGGTAGACATCTGGAACTGGAAGGATCCCCTCATCCAGCCCATGCAGCTGGTGCAGGCCGACCGGGAAAGGGAGCGGACCTACCAGGCCTACGCTTCCACCGACGATCTCAGCGTCGTGCAGCTGGCCACCCTGGACATTCCCGAGGTGAACATCGCACAAGGCGGTGAGGGTGATCTGGCTCTGGCCACTACCACCACCATGGTCAAGTACGGCTGGGATGTGTCCCACGACGGCACGTATCGGGATGTCTACCTCATGGACGTGGCAACGGGCGAACCCGAGCTTCTCCTGGAGAAAACGGGTGGACGCCTATCCTTCTCCATCGACGGTAACTACCTGACCTGGTGGGACGGTGTGGCGAAGGCATGGATGGCCATGGACGTGGCCAGCCGGGAGACCCGAAACCTCAGTGATGCCCTACCCTTCCCTGTCCACAATGAACTGGATGACCATCCCGACGAGCCCGGATCGTACGGATCAGCCGGCTGGATGGAGGACGAGGCAGGTTTCCTGGTCTATGACCGCTTTGACATTTGGCAATTGGACCCCAAGGGCACCGCAGCCCCCCGGAACCTCACCGAAGGCACAGGCAGGGATAACGACATCCGCTTCCGGTATGTAAACCTCAACGGTGGCGGTGGCGGTGGCGGACGTGGCGGTGGCGGTGGCGGTGGCGGGGCCGCGGAGGGCATCGACCCCACTGAAGACGCCCTTCTCTCAGCATTTCATATGTATTCCAAACAGGGCGGCTTCTACCGGGATCGCTTCGACGGCAACCGGGCACCCCAACGCCTCATCATGGGGGACTATCGCCTGGGCAGTCCCACAAAAGCCGAGGACGCCGACGTCTATCTCACGACCCGCACCACCTTCAGGGAATTTGGGGACCTCTGGCTCACGGACCCTGACTTCAGTGACCTGGAGAAGATCTCCAACGTCAATCCTCAGCAGGACGAATACGCATGGGGCGATGCGGAGATCGTCGAATGGGTGTCCAATGACGGAACACCCCTCCAGGGTATCCTGGTGAAGCCCGACGGCTTCGATCCCAACAAGAAGTATCCGCTGATGGTGTACTTCTACGAAAGAAGTTCCGACAACCTGCACCGCTATTCCTCCCCAGGCCCCAGCACCTCGGTGAACCAGAGCTTCTACGTGAGCCGCGGATACGTGTACTTCGTCCCGGACATTCCTTACGAGATCGGTCACCCGGGTGAAAGTGCCATTGATGCCGTGGTTCCAGGCGTCTTGAAGCTCGTGGACCAGGGATTCATTGATAAAGACCGGATCGGGGCTCAGGGGCATTCCTGGGGAGGGTATCAGCTTGCATACATGATCACCCGGACCAACCTCTTCGCAGCCGTCGAGGCTGGCGCCCCCGTGGCGAACATGACCAGTGCCTATGGTGGCATCCGCTGGGACAGCGGGATGAACCGTCAGTTCCAGTACGAGCACACCCAAAGCCGCATCGGCGGAACCCTTTGGGGTGAGACCCTTCGCTACATCAACAACTCACCCCTCTTCGAGGTGGACAAGATCACCACGCCTCTCCTCATGATCCACAACGACAAGGACGGGGCGGTGCCATGGTATCAGGGCATCGAGATGTACATGGCTATGCGGCGCCTCCAGATGCCTGTCTGGATGCTGAACTACAATGGAGAGCCTCACGGGCTCAGGCAGCGGCCGAACCAGGAAGACTGGACCATCAGGATGCAGCAGTTCTTCGACCACTATCTGATGGACGCCCCCATGCCCGTTTGGATGGACACCGGCGTGCCCGCTGTCATGAAGGGGAAGATGAAGGGCTTCGAGTTGGTGGATAAGGGCGGGAACTAGGGGAAGCGGCACTAACCGCCACAGACCCTACTCCCCGGGAAAGAAAGCCCGTCGGTGCCAGCTGGCGCCGGCGGGCTTTTCCCATTCACCACC
>CAYOVN010000117.1:9982-11385 GCA_964407425.1 uncultured Gemmatimonadaceae bacterium | reverse complement strand
ACCTCCATCGAGATCGATGGGATTCTGGATGAATCAGTGTGGTCGACGGCCGAGGGGAAGAGGGTCAAGGACTCCTTCCCGCTCCATGGGTTCAACCCATGACGGTCAGGGCGCCCTCCCTGCCCCGGGGGTTTGGTCGAAGGCGATCCTCCCCCCCACCACGGCCATCAGCGCCTCACCCTCCAGGAGGGCGTGAGGGTCGGTGGTCCCGACGTTCAGGGGATCCATGGAGAGAACGGTGAGATCGGCCCATTTGCCCACTTCCAGCGTTCCCGTCAGCTCCTCCCTGGATGACGCGTAGGCCGGCCAGACCGTGTAGCCGCGGAGCGCCTCTTCAGGGGTCATCCGCTGGTCCGGGAACCAACCACCCTCCGGCTCCAGATCCCGGTTGGTTCGGGTGATCGCGCTGTGCAAGCCATAGAAGATATGGAAGTCGCTTCCGCTCAGATCAGAGTTGAAGATCAGGGGCACACCGTTCCTCCGCATGGTCCGCCAGGCGTAGGCCCCCTGCACCCGCTCCGGTCCAACCCTGTCTCCTGCCCAGGGGGCGTCTTCCACCGCATGGGGAGGCTGCATGGAGGCGACCAGCCCCAGCTCTCCGAAGCGGGCGAAGTCGTCGGGGTGAACGATCTGGGCGTGCTCGATTCTGTGGCGTAAGGACTTGGCTTCAGGGTACCGGGCGAAGGTCGCCTCATAGAAATCCAGGACGTCCCGGTTCCCTCCGTCTCCGATGGCGTGGATCACGGCCTGGAATCCGGCCCCGATGGAGCGGGCCACGAGGTCTTCGATGAAACCGTAGGATTCACCTGCCTCCCCCATCTCATCAGGCATGTCGGTATAACCGCCGATCATTTTGGCTCCCCGGGATCCCAGGGATGCGTCGTAGTAGGCTTTCACCGACCGGATCTGGAGCATGTCGTTAGAGTTTTCGGTGGGTCCCCTTTGGATCCACTCCTCAATCAACTCCCGACCCGGCTCCCGGGTGGAGAGCATGACCTCCATGCGGATCGGTAGGGCCCCTTCTTCGGCCAGGGCCTGGTAGGCTTCCACGTAGTTGGGAAACACCCCGGCGTGGTGCCCCATGACGTAGCCGGCCTCCAGGATCTCATTCAACCCGTGGAGAATGACCCGTTTTCGCTGGTCCAGAGATCGCTCCGGGATGGCTTCCCGCAGGAGGGGGACCGCTCGGTTGAGGAGGACCCCTGTGAGGGCACCTTGCTCGTCCCGGACGAACTCGCCGCCGGAAGGGGGGGATGAGGCCTCGGTGATCCCCGCCGCCTCCAGGGCGGCGGCGTTTCCGAAAACACCGAACCCTCTCAATCCTTTGAGGACCACAGGTGTGTTGGGAAGGAGTTCACTCAGGCGATCCTTGGTGGGAAGATGGTTAGCCCACTCACCTTCAT
>CAYOVN010000117.1:0-9882 GCA_964407425.1 uncultured Gemmatimonadaceae bacterium | reverse complement strand
AGGAGTTCACTCAGGCGATCCTTGGTGGGAAGATGGTTAGCCCACTCACCTTCATCCCAGCCTCCCCCCACGATCCAATCCCCCTCGGCCGTGCCCTCGGCCCGGGCCATGACCCGCCGAACCATCTCCTCTTCGGTGCTGACTCCCACCAGGTCCACCTCTTCGGCCAGTTCACCAAGCTCCTGGTAGTGACCGTGGCTTTCGATCAATCCCGGGACTACGACGGCCCCATCGAGATCTCTCACTATCGTGGAGGGTCCCCGAAGCGTTTCGACATCCCCCGCCGAACCCACGGCCAGAATCAGCCCATCCTTCAACGCCACGGCTTCGGCATCGGGTGTCCAGACGCCGTCGACGAGGGGCGCATCAGGAGCCGGCACCCCCTCCAAATCCGGTTCGCCCCAGGACAGGGTGTAGACCCTGGCGTTGGTCAGAATGAGATCCGCCATGTCATCAGATGCGGCCTCGGGTGCGCAACCTGCCGCCATGTAGGCTATCAGGCCTGTAAATAGGATGGAGGCCGAATGGACCCGAAACAGCCGGGGGAGCTGAATCATCTCTTTTCTCCGTGAGACCCATACCGGGCTTTGTGAACAACCAGACCGAGCCCTCAACCGAGGGTAGGTCAGTAGGGTGGGGTCAGTATGGTTCGGACCAGGGTTCCCAGGCCAGGGTTGGGGGCCCACCTCGTCGTTTTCACGCTGGTGGCGCCGGTTGGGCCAGGTTTGCGCTCAGGTGGAGGAAGGAGACAGTTTGGCTCTCCCCTTCACCGTCTGGGGGTGTACCTGAAGAGGCACCTGGAGAAACACTATGCGAAAACAGAGAACACTTCTCATGATCTGCGCCGTCGTATTCCTCGGTTCCTGTTCCGGGGAAGGAGGAGAGGGCGTTCCAGTGACCGACGGGGACGGCGCCGCCCAGGTGTCTCTGGAGGGGGCCATCGAAGTGACCCTTTCCGCCCAGCTCCCCGACCGGGAAGCGGGGCGGGGAATGAGATGGTCACCCTACGGCCAACAGCTCCGCCTCGTTGGGGCAAACGGCGGGATGGAAACCCTCCTTGATTTAGGTCCCGCCGGGACCCAGCCCATGGGCCTTCGCCTGATAAGAAGTGAGGGTTCGGAGTATTTCGATCAGCTTTTCGTCGACCTGAACCGGGACGGATCGTTCGACTCCACGGAAATGCTCGAGACCGAAGTGTCCGAATCCAGGAATAAGTTTTGGTCCAGCTTCGACGCCGTTGTAGGGGTCCCGGTTACGGATCCGGAGACGGGGGGGCGGGCGGTAAACCCCTATCCCCTTTCCCTGTGGTACGTGGAGGACCCGAGGGTGCCGGATGAGGAGCCGGTGATCCGCTATTCCCGGGATGGGTGGATGGAGGGGACGCTGGTCCTGGATGGTGTTGAGACGGTCATCTTGGTGACTGAGAGGGTGATGGACGGGGTCTTTTCCTCCGATGACTCCTGGGCACTGGCTTCCAGGGATTCAGCCGCCGACATCTTCAACAGTGGCTATTCACGATCCCTGGATGAGCATGCCTGGCTTTTTGAGCAGGCCTATAAGGTGGTTCAGGTCGATCCGTCGGGACGCCAGGCCTACGTGATCCCCTTCGATCCAGGGATGACCCGGTCCGAGGAGATCGCCATGAATGACGACCTGGCAGTGGACCGGAATGCACCCCGCTCCGGCCGGACCGTGGCCTTCCTCCATGACTTCGAAGCAGCGGAAGCCGCCGCCAAGGCCCAAGGAAAAGCCCTCTTCGTGGACTTCGAGACCACATGGTGCGGCCCCTGCAAGATTATGGACGAGTGGGTTTACACCGCCGATGGAGTAGTGGCTGCGGCCCAAACCGTGGTTGCCGTGAAAGTGGACGGGGATGAACGCCTCGACCTCAAAGACCGCTTCGGGGTGACGGGCTTTCCCACCCTGATTCTTCTGGACTCCGAGGGGGGGGAGCTGGGTCGGGAGTCGGGCTATGTGAACGTGGCCGACATGACCGAGTTCCTGAAGGTCGGGGGCTGACTTCCGACCAAACCCCCATCCCACCTTGAGATCCTTGGAATCAGGGCGTATCGTGCCCGGTTCCAGTCTGTTGACCGTTGTCTCCAGCATAGTGGTGCAAAGCATGCCTGCCTTAAAGATCGTTGACCTTTTCCGAACCGGGGCCGTCCTGGTCCTGGCACTCTTTATTGGATTCGCCTCGGCAAATGACGCCGCGGCCCAGACCGACCTGGCTTCCCTGGCTGAGCAGTTCTCATTCAGGGAGGTGGGTCCCGCCAATCCCGGGGGCCGAATCATCGATGTGGAGGGCGTGGAATCGGCTCCCCATATCATCTACATAGGAACGGCCACGGGTGGTGTCTGGCGGACGGTGAACGCCGGCATCACCTGGGAACCGCTCTTTGACGACCAGCCCATCGCCTCCATTGGGGATATCGGGTTGTCCAAATCCGACCCCAACGTCCTTTACGTGGGCACGGGGGAGGCGAATAACCGGAATAGCTCTCCCTGGGGCGCCGGCGTCTTCAAATCCACCGACGGCGGGGAGAACTGGACCTTCCTGGGCCTCAAGGAGACCCGGGCTATTTCGAGGGTTGTGGTCCATCCCACCGATCCCGATGTGGTGTATGTGGCTGCCATGGGTCACCTGTGGGGGTTCAATGAAGACCGGGGCGTCTTCAAGAGCACCGATGGGGGGAGGAACTGGGAAAAGGTCCTCTACCTTGACGAGGAAACCGGCGTAACGGATCTGGCCATGGATCCCGTGGACCCGGACATCCTCTACGCGGTCGGCCATATGCGGGAGCGGGACATGTTCGACTCAGGGGATCCGGTGGATCAGTGGGGCCCCAAGGCTGGCATCTATGTCACCCACGACGGTGGGGGAAGTTGGACCAAAGCCGAAGAGGGTTTGCCCACCGTGGAAATGGGTCGGACCGGCATCGACGTATCCCGGAGTGATCCGGGCACGGTGTACGCCCTTGTCAGCACCGAGCCGCCCCCACGGCCTGAAGGAGCGCAGGGTGGAAGGCCGCCCGCTCAGGAGGACACCGAGCCTCTCGATCCGAACCGTGACGGAGTCTTCAAGAGCACCGACTACGGCGTCACCTGGGAAAAGGTGAACGACTGGAACAACCGGCCCTCCTACTACAGCCAGATTCGGGTCGATCCAAATGATTCGGATGTCTTCTGGGGCTTCGCTTCCCCCATGGCGTATTCGGATGACGGCGGGAAGACGGTCGCTTCGGGACAGGCCGTTCAGGGCAGCACTCACATCGACTACCACGCTGGTTGGATCGATCCCAACAACTCGGATCACGTGATCGTCGGCGGGGACGGGGGCATCAACGTCACCTGGGACCGGGGCAAGAACTGGGAAGTCGTAAAGCAAATCGGCATTGCCCAGATCTACCGGTTCTCCGCTGACATGCGGAAGCCCTACTACCTGGTGGTAGGCCTTCAGGACAACGGCGTGTGGGTCGGCCGGAGCCGGGGTCGGATTACCCAGGGCGTCACCAACAACGACTGGTTCGCCCTGTCCAACGCAGACGGCTTCGGGAGTCAGGTGGATCCCACCGACTTCAACATCATCTATGCTTCGACCCAGAGCGGGAATATCTACCGGAGGGACCTGAGGACGGGGCAGAACTCCAGAGTCCGGCCCCAGCCTCCTATGCCGGAGGGCGGAGCGGAGCGGGAGCGGTATCGCTTCGACTGGAACACCCCCTTTACCCTCTCTCCCCACAATCCCCAGACCCTCTATGTAGGCGGGAACAAGGTGTTCAAGTCCGTGGACCGGGGAGACACGTTCATCGAGGTCAGCCCTGATCTCACCGCCCTTCCCGAGGAACGAAGCAGTGCTCTGGTTTCCCTGGCGGAGTCACCGCTGGTTCAGGGTTTGCTTTGGGCCGGGAGCAACGATGGCAATGTCTGGGTCCGCCGAACCGATACGAGTGACTGGGAGCTGTTGAACGGAAACATCCCCGACGCCCCACAGCAGTACTGGGTGAAGGATGTGGAGGCTTCCAATCACGCCGCCGGCCGGGCCTATGTGGCTTTCGACGGGCACCGCCATATGGACCTGGACCCCCACGTCTACATGACGAACGATTACGGGGAGAGCTGGACCAACATCACGGCGAACCTCCCTGAAGGGTCTGTCTATGTGGTGAAGGAGGACCTGAAGAACCCGGACCTCCTCTTTGCCGGTAGCGAAGTGGGTCTTTTCTTCTCCATCGACCGGGGTGAGAACTGGGCTCGATTCATGAACGGCCTTCCCACCGTTCCGGTCCACGACCTCCTCATCCATCCCCGGGACAACGACCTCATTGCCGGGACCCACGGCCGGGGGGCCTGGATCGCAGACAACATCACCCCTCTCCAACAGCTCTCAGAGAGCGCCATGGGAGAGGATGTGGCCCTTTTTGATGTCCGTCCCGAAACCCAGTGGCTCACCACCTATGAGTTTTCCTGGACCACGGACAAACGGTTCTACAAAAACAACCCTCCGACTGGCTCTACCATCGCTTTCTTTGCGGGTGCTGCTCAGTCAGGTACGGCCACTATCGAGGTTCTGGACATCGAGGGCGATGTCCTGAGGACCATGGAAGTGGACGTAGAGGAGGGACTGAACACGGTGTTCTGGAATCATCGTGGTGATCCGCCTCCGGCTCCGCCCCCCGTTGTTGAGGGCCAGCAGCGTCGGTTCGGGGGTAATCGAGCCCCGATCATTCCCCCTGGTGAGTACCTGGTGCGGTTGACCCTGGGTGGCGAGGTTCAAACCACCCGACTCGTCATCGAGCAGGACGTGCCGGGTTATATGGGGAGGTAGTTCGACATTCGTCGGCCCTGAAGGCTTGGGCCAGGACGAGAGAAGCCCCCGTCACGCGAACCTGGGCTGGTTAGCGTGGCGGGGGCTTTCTGCGAGCGGGCGGCCTCTACCTCCGCATCATCCGTTCGATTTCGTCGATCTCCTTCGGAACGGCGGCGGTCAGGATTTCGTTGCCGTCTTCGGTGATGAGGACGTCGTCTTCGATGCGGACTCCGATGTCGACGTATTTCTCATACACCGGCTTGATCGTTTCCAGAAAACGTCTCATTTCCATTTCTTCCGGGCTTGAACCCAGCCGGGCCAGTGCGGCGTCGAGATGATCCGCCGGGAAATAAAGGCCCGGCTCCATGGTCATGATCATCCCTGTTTCGTAGACCTTCTCCCCAGAGCTCCGGCCGAACTCCGACCATACGTCATGGATATCCAGGCCGATGAAGTGGTAGTAGCCGTGGGCGATGAAGAAGCGCCGTTGGGCCTCGTTCTCAGTGTCGAGGACCAACCCCAGTTCATGCAGGCCTTCGATGAGAACGTCCTGGGCCCGCTCCCGGACAGCATCCATCGTTGCCCCAGGCACCATCAGCTCGATGGCCGCCTTCTGGGAGTTCAACACAACGGTGTAAATCTCCCGCTGCTCCTTGGAGAACTCGCCACTGACAGGCACAGTCCTGCTGATATCCGCCGTGTAGTCGTTCCACCAGGCACCCACATCGAAGACGATGATGTCGCCGTCTTCCAGGACTCGTTCCCCGGCCCCAAAGTGGACGTTGGTGGAGTTGGGACCGGAGGCGGCCTGGAGGAAGGATGACCCAGGTGAGTTCCGGGCTTCGAAGGCCGACTCCAGAAGGTCGGCGAGGTCCTTTTCCTGCATACCAGCTCCCAGCGCCATGAAGGTTTCGTTCAGACTTTCCGCCGTGATCTGGCAGGCACGTCTCAGGAGTTCGATTTCCTGATCGTCCTTCAAAATCCTCATTTCCGCGATGGTGTTGTCGATGTTTTCCAGGGTGGAGATGGCTGAGAGGGCCCTGCCCATGGATGGTGCCGCATCAAGATGCCCGAACGAGACATGGGCGGTGGTCCGGCCCCTGGTGTAGGCGGCAAGCTGCCTTCCCAGTTCATCCGTCGGGTGGACCCGCACCGATCGGTGGCCGGCTTCGAAGGTCATCGTCGCGTCGGGTGTGAAGAAGACCTCTTCAACCTCCCCGCCGGGAACAAGGACCAGGGCCGCCCCCGGTTCTTTTATGCCAGTGAGGTAGTAGAAAGCCTTGTCGAAGCTACTCTCCTCGGTGCTGGAGAAGAGGACGGCGAAGTCGCCCTGCATGGTCTCCATGAGGGCCTGTCGCCGTGCGGCATACACTTCCTCCTGGCCCATGGCCGGCCCGGCGGCCAGGAGCAGGAGGGCGGTCCAGAAAAAAGCGAACTTTTTCATATCAGCCACCTCCCGGGGCACTGATGACCCCCGCCATATTTTGTTCTGCCAGCATTCGGTTGAACGCAGCCACGTCACCGGCTACGAGAGCCCGCAGTTCGTTTCCGTATTCCGTCATCTGTGATCGAAGAAGCTCATAGACTTCCTGCTGCTGCTGGTTGGGAGCGAAGTCCACAGATTCCGCCAGATCTCCACCCAGTACAGACATCTTGCTGTAGAGCATGTTCGGGAAACGGAAGGATTTGGAGTCCCCCTCCACCGCGTAGGGCTGGAGAATCTTGTCTTCGAGTTCCTGAACCTGCCCGTATAACTCTTTGCCGGCCGCCCGAGCCGCTGCAGCCGACCCGCCGCCAAGGGCCTCGAACAAATCGTTGAGCTGCTTCTTCATCCATTCGATCTCGTTGACCATCCCCGAGATCGCCGTGATATCGTCCCGGACCTGGAGCTGCATGGCCACCATCTCCTGGATGTTGGCCAATGTTCCGTCGGATCGGGGGTCCTTCAGAATCTCCAGCTCCTGGGTGAAGGTCTCGCCGCCGACCTTGAGATTTACGGTGTAGATGCCCGGGGCCACCCTCACTCCGCTGAACCCTCCCTGCGTCCCCCAACTCAGAACGGGGATCCAACCTTCCTCCTCCCACTGTTCCCTGAACCGTTTTTCCTGAACCACCGTGGGGTTCCCCGGGGGTTTGGTCCGGATCTTCGCCTGTTCGGGGCCTGGATAGCGCATGTTCCAGGAGATCCTGTTGATTCCCACGTCCCGGGAGCCCCTGAGAGTGTTCACGAGCTGACCCCGGGAATCCAGAATCTCTAGTTCCACAGGCCCCGCCGGCGCTTCCTTCAGGTAGTAGTTGATGAACGCGTTGGTCGGGACCGGGGCCCCACCCGTGATGGAGTGCATGCGGTAGGTTTGCCGGGGAGCGAAGAGGTGGGCGCCGGAGGCCAACACGTCATCGGTGAGCTGCTGGAACGGCGTTACATCGTCCAGGATCCAGAAGCCGCGGCCGTACGTGGCGATGACCAGGTCGTTGAAATGCTCCTGGACCACGACGTCGTGAACCGGGGCATGGGGCAGGTTGTTCTGGAGGGTCAGCCAGTTCCCCCCATCGTTGAAGGACATATAGATGGCGTTTTCCGTCCCCAGGTAGAGGAGTCCCTGCCTCACCGGATCTTCATGGACCCAGTGCACATAGCTGAACACGCTGACCGGAAGATCCGAGGCGATGGAGACCCAGCTCTGCCCGTAGTCCGTGGTTTTGTAGACATACGGATCGCGGCCGTTCATCTGGTGAAAGTCCACGCTCATGTAAGCTGTGCCAGCGTGGTGTTTGGACGGGTGGATGTTACTGACGGTGCCCCATGGAGGGAGATTGGGGACGTTGGCCGTAAGGTTCGTCCAGTTCTCTCCACCGTCTCGGGTGATGTGTACGAATCCGTCGTTCGTTCCCGCCCAGATCACACCCTCTTCCAGCGGTGATTCGGCGATGGCAAAGACCAGCTGGGCCATCTCCACACCGATGTTGTCCTTGGTGAGACCCCCCGACGGTCCCATGAGGGAGGGATCGTTCCCGCTCAGATCAGGGCTGATGATCTGCCAGCTCTCACCACCGTCGGTGGTCTGGTGCACGTACTGGCTTCCGAAGTACACCTTGTTGTGGTCGTGGGGGGAAATGGTGATGGGGAAGGTCCAGTTGATGCGGTACTTCACGTCTTTGGCTGCGGCGCCGTAGCTGGACTCGGGCCAGACCTTCACGCTCCTCTGATGTCCGGTCCGGTAATCCACCTTGGTGAATCCACCGGTGTAACACCCGCCCCAGACGATCTCCGGGATCACCGGGTCCGGGACGATGAACCCGCTCTCACACCCTGCGCTGGATTCCCAGTCGTCCGTTGAGACGCCCCATCCCCGGGCCCTGACGGTGCTCGGCCCTTTGTAACCCGAGCCGTCCTGTTTGCCGCCATAGACGAAGTAGGGGATCTGATTGTCCACATTTACGTGGTACATCTGAGCGATGGCGGGGGTGACGCGTTCCCAGGTTTTCCCCCGGTTGTAGGTGAGGTTCGCGCCCCCGTCGTCACTGATCATCATGCGGTCAGGCATCAGGGGGTCCGCCCACATGTCGTGAGTGTCACCACCCCAACCGGACCTCTCCGTGGTGTAGCCCCCATCGTAGGAGATGCTGTGGCTGTTGGCGTTGAAGTAGATCTCGTTCTCGTCGGCGGGATTCACCAGGATTCGGCCGGCGTAGTGGGACCGCTCGTTCAGGAGCCGGTCAGAGCTCACCAAGGTCCAGTTTTCGCCACCGTCGCTGGACCGCCACAGAACCCCACGGTTAGGCCAGCCGGTCTCGATCATGGCGTAGACGACGTCCGGGTCACTGTTGGCGTAGGCGATACCGATCTTCCCAACGGGATCGTCCGGGAGCCCGTGGCCACTCAGTTTCTCCCAGGTCTCCCCCGAATCAGTGGAGCGATAGATCCCACCGTTGGGTCCGCCGCTTTCCCGGCCGTAGGTCCGGATGACGAGGGGCCACGCCCCGGCCAGGAGAGTCCGGGGATTGCTGGGGTCTATAGCGATCTCGAAAACCCCGGTGTTCTCGTCGATGAAGAGCGTCTGTTCCCAGGTCTCGCCGCCATCCGTTGTGCGGAAGATGCCCCGCTCCTGCTGTGGGCCGTAGGAATGCCCCACGGCAGCCACATGGACGATGTTGGGGTCCCTGGGATCGATGACCACACGGCCGATCCGGCCGGTAAGGTCGAGACCCATGTGGTTCCATGTCTCCCCTCCATCGGTGGATTTGTAGACGCCGTTTCCGATGGAGATGTTGCTCCGTACCCAAACCTCACCCGTCCCCACCCAAACGATGTTCGGGTCGGATGGAGCGATGGCCATGGCTCCAATGGACTGAGCCTCCATGTCGTCGAAGGTCGGGTACCAGTTGTTGCCCCCGTCGGTGGTCTTCCAGACGCCTCCCGACGCGCCGCCGATGAAGGACACCGCCGGGTCGCCGGGGACACCCACCACCGCCGAAGCTCGATTCCCCGGAGGGCCGATGTGCCGCCACCGAAGCCCGTCGTACAGGTCGGGGGTCAGCTCCTGGGCAGCGGCCGGGAGGGATGACAGGACAGCGAGCATCAGGACGAAGGTGGTGGTGGGAAGTCTCGAGATGAGACGGGGGAGCAAGTGGTTCATGTCGAACCTCGCTTCAGCTGGATCGGGGGCTTTCTGGGTCTGAGTTCAGGACGGATCTACTCCGGAAAAGGTTGGGGTGTCAAGTGATTCGCCTGGTTGGACGCCTGAATCAAACCAAGCCGCACCTTGACTTTTGGGCGGAAACGGAAGGTTTTTCATAGCTGACGAACTCCCATGAATACCCTGACCGACGGTGCCAATGACCGACTTGAGCCTCCAGGGGCTTCCGCCCCACGTGGATCTGAAAAACGGGGACCACCTTCGCCTCGTGGACCAGAAGGTGGATGAGTTGCTTGCGAAGTACAGCCAAAAGGGGGAGCTCGAGGCTCTGGAGAAGGAGCTCCTTGCAGGAGATGGCCCCACGCCAGTTTTTGCCCTTTTGGTTCTGAAACTGGCCAAGTCCCGGTTGGTGGTGGTGGAGATTGAGGACGAGGT
>CAYOVN010000116.1:0-11443 GCA_964407425.1 uncultured Gemmatimonadaceae bacterium | reverse complement strand
CCTCAGGATACTGGAGGGTGACCTTATTCGGGTTCACAAGATGCTTGAAGGTCAGGGCCATCCCCTTAAGAGTGGCGCGAAGATACGACGTCCTCACTCCCTCGGGGCGTCGAACGACCTTTACGGTTGGTGGCATCTCAATCTCGTCCTTCTCGAGTTCAATCGCCGGAGGCGGCCGAAACGGCCTTTCCCTCGGAAACAAAGCGGTCATGGGCATTCGAGGCAGAACCCGTGAGGGTACGTCCCCGATCCAGGACCAGCATGAAGAGTCCAGTGCAGATGGCACTGACTACCGTTAGAACCAGCCCGAACGTGAAGCCGTAGGCGACATCCAACGTGTCCAGGGCCAGAATCGTAGCCGCTACGACCATGACGTAGGCCAAAGCCACCGGAAGCATGACCTTCCACCCCAGCTGCATGACCTGGTCATAGCGGAACCTGGGCACCGTCCACCGGACCCAGATATAGAAGAGCACGAAGAAGTAGGTCTTGGCCCCGAACATGGCGAAGGTGAAGAGCGACTTCCACCAGGCCAACTCGGCTGCGATTGGGGCACCGGCCGCCGAAAACCCGCTGATCCATTCTCCCTGGAAGAGGAATGCGTCATCCCCGGTCCAGAACGGAATATCCCACCCCCCGAAGAAGAGGGTCGCCATAAGGGCCGACGAGGTGATCATGTGGGAATACTCACCCATGGGATACATGGCGTACTTCATCCCCGAGTACTCCGTGTGGAACCCACCCACCAGCTCGGACTCGGCCTCCGGCATGTCGAAGGGCATCCGGCTGGTTTCGGCGAAGGCCGAAATCACGAAGAGGATGAAGGCCAGAGAGATGGGGAAGGCGAACCAGAAGCCCAACTGCTGCTGCTGCCAGACCATCTCGGTCAACGTGACGTTTCCAGCCATCATCAGGACCGCGATCACGGCCAACCCCAGGGCCACCTCGTAGCTCACCATCTGGGCCGATGCCCGGAGGGCCCCCAGGAAGGAGAACTTGTTGTTTGAGGCCCAGCCCCCCAATACCACCCCGTAAACACCCAGGGAAGAGAGAGCCAGGATGTAGAGGATTCCGATGGGCACGTCGGCCACAATCATCTCCACCACATGGTTCCCGATGGGGAGCGGCGCGGCGAATGGCACCACAGCGAACGTCACCAGAGCCGGGGCCAGGGAGATGACCGGGCCAAGCCAGAAGTAGGGCTGGGCCGCCGCAGCGGGCATGGTCTCCTCTTTCAGGAAATTCTTCAGACCATCTGCCGCAGGCTGAAGAAGTCCCAGGGGACCCACCCGATTCGGGCCGTAACGGTCCTGGATGAAGCCAGCCACTCTTCGCTCAACCAATGTGGTCAGGGCCACGACCAACATGACCCCCCCGAATACCGAGAGGACGATGACTGACTTCTCAATAAGAAACAGTATTTGTTCGTTCATTGGCTAGTTGCCTCAGTCCCCCGCGACGCCGGCTGATGTGCCCACCGGAGCGCCTCGAGTTCCCAGATCCCGATATGTGATCCCACCAAAGGCTGGAGTCCCCTCTCCGATACGGGAGAAGGCCTGGTCTGCGCTTTCCGGAGCTTCACCCTCGGTCAACTCGGCGAGGAGAGCCCCCAGAATGAGCCACCCGGGGCGT
Organism: uncultured Gemmatimonadaceae bacterium; assembly: GCA_964407425.1. Lineage (GTDB taxonomy): Bacteria > Gemmatimonadota > Gemmatimonadetes > Longimicrobiales > Gaopeijiaceae > JABDNZ01. The sequence goes on along the minus strand of CAYOVN010000116.1, from coordinate 9,811 downwards.
GCCGATCCTGGGGATCGAAGGCCGGGCCAGAACCGTTGTACTCGGCCCTGGACGTTGGTGTAGCTCCCTTCCTGTTCCGCAAATGTTGTTGTGGGGAAGACGAAGTGGGCGTTCTTGGCAGCTTCAGACGCGTAGCTTCCCAGGTAAACGAAGAGCTCGGCCGAGGCTCCAAAGTCCGCCGGCTGGTCTTCCAGGGGATCGCCCACCACGATTAGGACGCCGGTGTGCCCTCCGATTTCCTCCAGGCCGCCGGCTCCTGATTTGTCTCCCACCCTGCTGAATCCCAGGATTTCGGCTCCGTTCACGTTGGGAGCCAGGTCTTCCCTCCGGGCCAGAAGGGGGAATCCGGGTAGCGGGACCTCCCCTTCGGTCTTGGGCGACCGGTAAACCACGTCGCCACCCCCAAGAGTCTCCACCATGGCCTTGAGAAGCCCCAGGTCCTCGTTTGCCGAATGGGCCCAGGTTACCGCCTTCACACCGCCTTTGACCCCCTCCAGCTCTTTGAAGAGAGACTCCAGAGCGCCAGGCCAGGTGTCGGCTTCGCCGCGAACGTAGGGCTCCAGGAGCCGGTCCTGCCGATTCATCCATTCGTAGTTGTGTCGACCGAAGTCGCACATCCACCACCCGTTGACCTCCAGGTTTTCCCTGGGCTTCAAACGCTGGACGAGATCGTCTCTGGTCTGGACGGTGATATTGCACCCCTGGCTGCAGGACGGGCACACCGAAGGCGTGCGGTCCAGGTCCCAGGCCCGGGCTTTATGGAGGAAGTCCTTCGAAATCAGCGCCCCCACCGGACAGATATCCACGATGTTCCCGGCGTAGGGAGACCCATCGAGGCCGTCCTCGAAGAAGGTATCGATGACGGCCCGATTCCCACGTTCCACGACGCAGAGGCGTTCATCTTCCGCCACCTCCCGCATGAATCGAACGCACCGGGTGCACATTACGCACCGGTCACCGTTGAAAAGGACGTCCCCGCCGAAGTCATCCCGTCCCAGGACCCGCTTTGGCTCCCTTCCCCGACCGTGCTCCCGGCCCTCCTTGAACACATAGTTCTGGAGATCGCACTCACCGGACTGGTCGCAGATCGGGCAATCCAAAGGGTGGTTCAACAGGTAGAACTCGAGAACCCCGGTCCGCTGCTTCTGGGCCAATTCACTGTTCGTGAGTACCACCTGGCCATCCGCAACGGTGGTTTTACAGGAGGGTGCAGGCTTGGGCCATCCCTCCACCTCGACGAGGCAAAGGCGGCACATGGCAGGCGAAGACAGGCCCGGGTGATAGCAGTAGTGAGGGATTTCGATCCCAATCGACTCTGCTGCCCGGAGGATTGTGGTTCCCGTGGGGACCGTCACTTCCTGCCCATCGATGCTCAGAGTGACGGTGTTAGGACTCTGCTGGTCGGTCATTATGCCACCCCCACCTTTTCCCCGGTCCGGATTCGGGCCAGGTACTCCTCCCGGAATTTCGTGATGGAAGACTGGACCGGCGCAGCCACCGAATCGGAAAGAACGCAGATCGTGGTGCCCTCCATCTGACTTGTGACATCAAAGAGTGTGTCCAGATCCTCTTCCGTGCCCCGGCCCTCTTCGATCCTTTTCAGAATCTTCCCGGTCCAAGCGCTCCCTTCACGACAGGGAGTGCACTGACCGCAGGACTCGTGAGCATAAAAGTCCACCATCCTCCGAACCGCCTTCACGATGTCGGTGGAATCGTCCATGACGATGACGGCGGCGCAGCCTAATTGAGATCCGGCTTCGATGACGCCCTCGAAGGACATCTTGCAGTCCGCGCATTCCTCTGCGTTCAGAATCGGAACCGAACTGCCGCCGGGAATCACACCCTTCAGGGTACGACCCTCTCTCAGGCCTCCGCAGACGTCGTTGATGAGCTCCATGAGGGGGAAGCCCAGGGGCAACTCATAGTTGCCGGGCTTCCGCACATGTCCACTCACGCAGAAGAGTTTCGTGCCGGGGCTTTCCGGTGTGCCATTGGCCCGGTAGGCATCCGCCCCCTCCCCGATGATGAAGGGCACAGATGAGAGGGTTTCCACATTGTTCACGGTAGAAGGCATCGCCATATACCCAGCCGCCGCCGGGAAGGGTGGTTTCACCCGTGGAGTGCCTCGTCTCCCCTCAAGGGAGTTCATGAGGGCCGTTTCCTCTCCGCAGATGTAGGCCCCGCCCCCACAGTGAACCGTGATGTCGACGTTGACTCCAGAACCCTGGATGTCCTTGCCCAGATAGCCCGCTTCGTAGGCTTCTTCCACCGCCTTGGCCAAAACCTGGGTGGTCTCGAAGAACTCGCCCCGGCAGTAGACGTAGGTTTGCTCCGCCTGGATGGCGTAGGCAGCGATGATCATCCCCTCGATAAGCTGATGAGGGGTCCATCGCAGAAGCTCCCGATCCTTGAAGGTGCCGGGTTCGGACTCGTCGGCATTGCAGAGAAGGAAATGAGGCCTGGTCTTCTCTTTGGGCATGAAGCTCCACTTCACACCGGCAGGGAATCCAGCCCCTCCCCTTCCCCTCAGGCCTGAGGCTTTCACCTCATCGATTATGCCGTCCCGCCCCATCTCGAAAGCCTTGCCGAAGGTCTGGTACCCTCCGCGGGCCTTCCAGCCCTCCAGAGTCCGAGCTTCCGGATCCCCGAAGTATTTGGATAGGACCTGGACTTCTTTCTCGTGCTTGTATGGGTATGCCATCTATTCACCCTGGGCCTTTAGGCGCTCCAGAATTTCCGGAACATCCTTGGGCATAACGTTCTCGTAGTAACGAGAGTTGATCTGAACCGTGGTCGGAAACCCGCATCCGGCCAGGCATTCGGCCTCGATGACGGTGAACAGCCCGTCTTCGGAGGTCTCTCCGGGCTCGGTCCCCGTATTGTTGAGAAACGCCTGCAGAACGTCGTCGCCACCGCAGATGCCGCAGCTGATGTTGGTGCAGACCTGTATCAAAAAGCTCCCCACCGGGCGCTTGTTGTACATGGTGTAAAAGGTCGCCACCCCCCGAACGTAGGCAGGTGAAAGGTCCAGGATCGCCGCGACCTGACTCATGGTATCCGGCGAGAGGTGGCCTCGGATTTCCTGGGCCATGCCAAGAGCCGGGAGAAGGGCTGAGCGGGAATCGGGGTACCTGCTCCGAATCTTCTCCAGCCTCTCCTTATAAGCCCCTTCAAAAAGAGGGGCCTCGGGGTCCTTCTCAGCGAGCATGTAGGGATACGTCGACGTCCCGGAAGGATGTCCACCCTCCGGCGGGCGTTTCCCGACATAGTCGTCGCCCCGGATTTGGGCTTCGGTGAGGTCGAACTCACCCGCATTCCCCGCCCAACCCGGGTTTTTGAAGGGGGTTCTCCGCGCTTCACTCATCGGTCAATTTCCCCCAGTACGATGTCGATGCTGGCATTTACGGTGATCAGGTCGGCGACGAGATGGCCTTCCAGAAGTTTGGGCAGAGCCGCCAGGTTCACGAAGGAAGGAGGCCTGACCCTCCACCGGACCGGCTTGGTTCCCCCGTCGCTCACAACGTACATCCCCAACTCACCCTTGGAAGCCTCAATCGGGAAGTAGGACTCACCCGGAGGAGCATGGATGCCATCGGTGACGAGCTTGAAGTGATGGATCATGGACTCCATGTCGTTCATGGCGTTCGTTTTCGACGGAAGGGTGATCCGAGGATCCTGAATGTCCATGGGCCCGGTGGCTTTTTCGTACCTGTCCAGGACCTGATGAAGAATCCGCAGACTCTGCCGCATCTCCTCCATTCTGCACAGGTACCGGTCATAGCAGTCACCGTGCTCACCTACCGGGATTTCGAAGTCGTAGGTCTCGTAATCGTAGTAGGGTTGGTCTTTTCGGACGTCGTACGGAACACCGCTACCCCTGAGATTCGCTCCGGTCAGGCCGTAGTTCAGAGCTTCGGGCCCGGAGATGACTCCGATGCCCTGGGTCCTTCCAAGAAGGAGTCCGTTTTCGTTGAGGAGGGTCTCACACTCATCCAGGGTCCGGGGCAGGCCGTTACAGAAGTCCCGAACACCCTGGGTCCATCCCTCGGGCATTTCCGACATCATCCCCCCAACCCGGGTGGCCGATGTCGTGATGCGAGCCCCTGTGAACGCTTCATGGAGCGTGTAGATCCTCTCCCGCTCCTCAAACGTATAGAGGAAGGGGGTAAAGGCTCCCACGTCCATCGAAAAGCTGCCCAACCAAAGGAGGTGGCCGAAGATCCGGTCCAATTCCATCATGATGACCCGGGTCAACTTGCACCGCTCCGTCACCTCGAGCCCCATCATGGCTTCTACGCTCATGACGTAAGCGCAGTTGTAGATGAGAGGGGCCAGATAGTCCATCCGGTCCGTCAGGGTGACGATCTGATTCCACGTCCGGTACTCTCCCAGCTTCTCGAAAGAGGAGTGGAGGTACCCGATGTGGGGCGTGCATTTGACCACGGTCTCCCCGTCCAGTTCACATACCAGACGAAGCACCCCATGTGTCGCCGGGTGCTGGGGCCCGAAATTCACCAACATGTTGTCGGATTCGATATCGGGTTCCGGGAGATCAATGGGGGCCAGGGGGCCCATCACGGGCTTCCCATCCACTCCCATCTCAGGGTTGCGGCCGAGAGTGAACTCGACGGTTTTATGGGCCATATATCTCGTATCCCGTTTCGCGCTCTTGCCTAGTCCTCAGAAGCTCCCGATGGGAGGCTCCTGCTCCAGTCCCTACCTCAACTCCCGCCCTCGGCCGGGGGAAGGGCCGCTGGGGCCTCCGCCGGCGGGAGGGACTGGGGCTCACCACCCTGCTCGAGTTCGGATTCGAAGTAGTAGTGCTCCAGATCCTGGCTCAAAGCCCTCTTGGTCTGCTCCGCCCTGGAGAACCTCCCTCTCAGAGGAAAGTCCTTCCGAAGCGGATGCCCTTCGGCGTAGTCCGGGGGCATCAGAATGCGCCGGAGGTCCGGATGGTTGTTGAAAGTGATGCCGAAGAGGTCGAAAACCTCCCGTTCCAGCCAATCGGCCGCTATCCATAGGCCGCATACAGACTCGATCTCCAAAGCGTCCAAGGGCAGCTCACACTTCACCCGCAGGGCGTACTTATGGAAGAAGGAGAAAAGCTGGTAAACGACCTGAAGGGGCCTGCCTCCACCGTAATCGATGGCCGTCACGTCCCTAAGGAGGTCGTATTGTTGTTCCGGGTCGTCACGGAGCCAGGTCAGGATCTCCAGGTTCCGTTCCGGTGGGAGGAACACGATGTGCTGGTTTCCGGCCACCACCTCGGTCTTCAAAACGGCGTCCCCAAACAGGTCCTGGAGGGCCATCACCGAAGGGTGAACTTCCGAGGAAGATTCGATCCCCACGGAGGGCAACTCCACCTCCGATGAAGGTTTCGGCCCTGCCGCAACCGATTCGAATCTCGATTTATCGTCAGCCATGAAGCTGCCCTTTCTGCCCTGATTCCTTAGGGGAGTCTGTCGCCGGGACGGCTGATAACGTCAGTCTGTACGGAGCCACTCACCTTGTTCTGCCTGGTGGAGTTCCCGAAGGGTCCCGAGATCGAGGTGATCTCTTCTGCGTCTACCTGAGGCATTCCCACCTTCAGCGGATCCTCCGCCCGGAGGATCTGATGGTCGGCGAGGCTCTCCTGCCTGATTTTCTCCTGGACCATCATGAGAGCGTAGATCAAGCTCTCGGGCCGGGGAGGGCATCCCGGAATGTACACATCCACCGGAACAATCGTGTCGATCCCCTGAACCATGGAGTAGACGTCGAAGACCCCGCCTGTGCTGGCACAGGCGCCCATGGACACGCACCACTTGGGCTGAGGCATCTGGTCCCAAATCCGGCGCAAAACCGGCGCAAACTTGTAGGTCACCCTGCCTGCGCAGATGAGGACGTCGGCCTGGCGAGGGCTGAACGACATTCTTTCCATGCCGAACCGAGCCAGATCGAAATCGCTCGCATAGGAGGCCATCATCTCGATTCCGCAGCAGGCGGTGCCGAGGGGCATAGGCCAGAGAGAGTTCCGTCGGGCCCAGTTAACCAGGAAATCGATTTTCGAGGTCAGAAAGGCAGGGGTCCCTTCTCCCAGGAGCCCGGGCGACTTCCCGACCACCGCAGGAGGAGCCTTTTCGTTCAATCCCACTCGAGGCCTCCTTTTTTCCACTCATACAAAAGACCAACTGCCAGGACGATGACAAACATGGTCACCGCCAGGAAAGCACTCCAGCCCAGCTCTCTCACCCGGACCGCCCATGGAATCAGGAACACCGTTTCCAAATCAAAAATGATGAAACTGATCGCCACCATATAGAACTTCACGGAGAATCGGGCCCTGGTGTCCCCAAGGGGAATCATCCCCGACTCGTAAGGCATTTCCTTCTGGGGAGTGGGCCTTCTCGGGTTGAGAATGGTAGAGACGGCAACGAAGCCGAGGGCCGCGACGATGGAAGCCGCGAAGAGGATCAGAAGAGGTACATAGGATCCCGCCATGGGAACGCCCTATACGTGTGTGAAAAAGGTCACTTTTTCGGACGCCCGAATGTAGACGAGCCTCCGGTGAAGGTCAAGAAAGGTACCGGCCCTCTCCGAACGGTGGAAATGAGCATGTTCCATGCCGTTTGCATAGGGGCAATCGGACCCCCTATCTTGGGCGCCTCCACCCTCCCGGACAGCCACCGTGCAGGTACCCGGAGCAGAACCCCAGAACCCTAGTCAACCAGGGATTTATGAGCATCAAGAATGATCGATGGATTCGCCAAATGGCGGAGGAACATGGGATGATCGAACCCTTCCACCCAGGCCAGGTGAAGGAAGGAAACATCTCTTATGGCCTCTCCTCCTTTGGGTACGACATCCGGGTGGCCCCGGAGTTCAAGGTCTTCACCAACGTCCACAACATCGTGGTGGACCCGAAGGATTTTGATGACCGGTCCTTCGTAGACGTCCATGCGGATGAGTGCATCATCCCTCCGAACTCCTTCGCCCTGGCCCGGACCGAGGAGTACTTCAGGGTACCTCGGGACACGCTGGTGGTGTGCGTGGGAAAGAGTACCTACGCACGGTGTGGGATCATCGTGAACGTCACGCCCCTGGAGCCGACCTGGTGCGGCTACCTGACCCTGGAGATCTCCAACACGACTCCCCTCCCGGCCAAGATCTACGGGGGAGAGGGCATCGCCCAGCTTCTCTTCTTCCAGGGAGATGAAGAGCCCGAGGTGGCCTACGCCGACAGGAAGGGCAAGTACATGAACCAGCAGGGAGTGACCCTGCCGAAGCTGTAGGGGTGCAGGACCGGAATCCAAACCCACACTGATCCACAGCAACCGGACACAATATGCGGCCGGCCCGAATCTGATCGGGCCGGCCGCTCTTCCTATCGATGGATCCCACTCAGGACGCCACGATCTCGATGAGCTCCACATCAAAAACCAGGGTAGCGTATCTCGGAATCGTTCCCGGAATTCCGTTTGCCCCGTAGGCCAATTGGGACGGGATGACCAGTTTCCGCTTCCCTCCCTCTCTCATTCCCGATACACCCTCCGTCCAACCAGCGATCACACCCGACAGGGGGAAAGTGATCGGCTGTCCCCCGATGCTGGAATCAAACACGGTCCCGGTATGGAGCCATCCCGTGTAGTGAACGGTCACCTCGTCGGATGCCGAGGCTTCCTCCCCGTCGCCTACGACCAGGTCCTGGTAGTACAGACCCGAGGCCGTTTTTGTCATGGCGTTCAGGTCCACCCCCAACGCACCGGCGAACGTCAACTCGGTCGGGTCCGTGGGACCGGTGGGGCTGCTTTCGCTATCACAGGCTGCTGGCATCAGAAGTACTCCCAGAGACAGGAGGATAAGACCGGCGGATTTCCACTCGGCGTTCCGGCTAGGAGACTTACGTTTCGTGTCGGTCATGTTCTCAACCCTCCCCTACTTGAAAGAGCTCCACATCGAAGACCAGGGTGGAATTCGGAGGGATGCCGGAACGACCGGCAGCGCCATAGGCCAGGTCAGGCGGAATGACCAGACGGCGAATGCCGCCCACACGCATCCCGGCCACGCCTTCGTGCCAACCGGCAATTACACTTCCCGTTCCCAGGTCGAAGTCGAAGGTGACACCCTTATCCACGCTGGCGTCGAACTTCTCCCCGTCAAGGAACCACCCGATGTAGTGGACCGTGACGCTCTCGCCATGCACGGTCTCGTTCCCATCTCCGACGGCCAGATCCATGTAACTGAGGCCGGAGGCCGTTGTTGTCATTTCCGACAGGTCCACTTCGGATGCCGTGTCCCGGTTGACCAGAGAGGGCTGAAAGGACTCAACGGCGGGCGCCCCGCCGTCTCCACAACCCACAAGGGCAAACAGGGCCAGCCCCGCCACAGCTCTTCTAAGAGGTTTCATCTTCCCTTCCTAGTAACAGTCATCTACGACTCGGTTCCTGCCGTTCGGTTCGGAGAGTGCGAGGATCACAACCGCCAAAGAACGGAAGGGCCGACTTCGGATTGAAGCCGACCCTTCCAGAATCCTAATCCGAAACCGAAGAAGAGGGGAGCCCCCCCTCCTTGGATTCGGAATCCTATGCCGATCTAAACCGCCGTAATCTCGTAGGGTTTGTGCATCAAGGTCGCCTTGATCAGATCCCGATTCAACCGGGAGATGAAGTCCACGCTGATCCCCTTCGGGCAGGCGTTCTGGCAGGCACCATGGTTCGTGCAGTTCCCGAAACCCTCTTCGTCCTGCACATGAACCATATTCAGCACTCTCTCGTATCGCTCGGGTTGGCCTTGGGGCAGGAACCCCAGGTGCCCAACCTTGGCAGAGGTGAAGAGCATGGCCGAAGCGTTGGGGCATGCAGCGACACAGGCACCACACCCGATGCAGATGGCCGCGTCCATGGCCATGTCCGCATCGATTTTCCTGATAGGGGTGGCGTTGGCGTCCTGGGGGCTCCCGGTTCGGACCGAGACGTAACCTCCCGCCTCGATGATTCGGTCCATGGCGGTTCTGTCCACCACCAGGTCCTTAATGATCGGGAAGGCGGTGGCTCTCCAGGGCTCAATCCAGATTTCCGTCGCGCCCTTCAGGTGCCTCATATGAATCTGGCAGGCTGTGGTCAGGCTCAGTGGACCATGAGGAACACCGTTGATCATGAGTCCACAGGTCCCGCAAATGCCCTCCCGGCAGTCGTGATCGAAGGCGATGGGTTCCTTGCCCGCTTCGATCAGCTCCTCATTCACCAGGTCGAGCATCTCCAGAAAAGACATGTGCTCGCTGATGTTCTTGGCCGGAAGAGTGTCGAACCGCCCTTTGTCATTGGGCCCGTTCTGCCGCCATACGTGAAGTGTGAGATCCATTATTTGTAGCTCCTCGTGGAGAGGGGCACGTTTTCGAAGGTCAGTGGTTCCTTGTGCAGGGCCGGGTCCTCTCCAACGCCCTTGAACTCCCAAACCGATGAGAAGGCGAAGTTTTCATCGTCCCGCTTGGCCTCACCCTCATCGTCGGTGTGCTCAACCCGTAGGTGGGCACCGCAGGATTCGTCACGCTTCAGAGCGTCGTAGCACATGGTCTCTGCGAACTCCATGAAATCTGCTACGCGCCCGGCTTTTTCCAGGGATTGGTTGAAGGATTCCCCGTTTCCGAGAACCCGGACATCCTTCCAATACTCTTCTCGAAGGACCTTGATCTCGTCGATGGCGCCCTTCAGTCCGGATGCATCCCGACTCATTCCACAGTTGTCCCACATGACCTTTCCAAGCTTCCTGTGGAAGGCGTCCACCGAGGTCTTCCCGCCCACGGCCAGGAGGCTGTCCATCTTCTCCTTCACGC
>CAYOVN010000115.1:0-11469 GCA_964407425.1 uncultured Gemmatimonadaceae bacterium | reverse complement strand
TGATGGGGCTCAAGATCCGAAGCAACCAAGACTTGTGAACCTGCATGCGGGCCTCCGCGGAAAAATGGGTCGGTACAGCGATGTTCTCTGCGTCCAATGTATAATGATTCCGGCTGGATTTCCCCACCCGATGATCAGGGCCGCCTGGGACAGCCCCCTGCGCCCGGTCTCATTCCCTTTTGGGGTCTGGAATGGGATCTGACTCGGCCTCCGTCTCGTGCAAGATGTGCAGGGCCACCAGGCGGGCCATCAGGACAGCCAGGAAGAGTTGCCCCAGGAGGGCTTCCAGTGTCACAAGGGATCGGGTGGCGGGTGTCAGCGGTCCAATGTCGCCGTAGCCCAATGTGGTCATCGTTACGAAGCTGAAATAGGAGATGGTCGCGAATGGGCGGGGATCGGCCTGGCCCACCGCGAAGGTGCTGGCGGGAAGGCTCAAAGATCCCGGATGCCGGGCCTCGACGGTGGTGAAAACCAGTGCGAAGGTAACCCCGATGAGGAGGTAGACGCTCAGAGCCCCGAAGAGGATTTCCGAGGTCACCCGCCGCGCCCGGAATACATATCCGAGGATGTGTGCCGAGGTGAAGCACAGGAACGCAGTGGTGAAGACCAGGTCCACCCAGGCCAAACCGTCGATCCCCGGTAGGAAATTAGCTGTCCAGGTGGCTACAACGGCGGGGAGTGCGAGAGCGAGCCCGACTCTCTTCTGTCTTTTCTTGTGGCTTACCGCGTTCAGGGAGCCCAGGAAAACCACCGTAAGAAGTAGCTGGAAGAGGTAGCCTCCCCCGGGCCCCGCGCCTAGGAGAGGGGTGGCCACGACGAGGAGAAGAATCGCCACAAACAGTCCCCGAAACCGAATCCTCAGCCGATTGAACATGGCTCTCCCATGGATGACTATGGTGGAGGTGGTCACCTGGAAAGTGACCGGCACCTGGTTGGGGCGCAACTTCGGGGAGAACAAAGGGTAAGGATCTCCGCTTCCCACTTTCCTCGACGGAAAAATCGATCCAGATTGCCGGGATTCCCGGTCCACACAATCCAGGAGGCCCCGTGAGTTCGCCCGACTCTTCGTCCAACCAGAAAGCCAGAAGACTTTCGGTAGTCGTTGCTATGCACCTTGCTCTGGTCACCGGCCTGATCCTGGCCTGTTTTGTGATTATGAAGCCCTTCTTGATCATCCTCACCTGGGCAGTGATCCTGGCCGTGGCCTTGCGGGCGCCCTTCGAGAAGCTGGCGGGATTGGCTAAGGGGAAAAGAGGCTTGGCGGCCACAATCTTCTCCCTGATGGTCATCGTCCTCGTGGTGGTCCCCTCCTGGTTTGTCGGAGGCTCCCTGGTGGGGACCATGCAAACCCTCCAGGCCTCCCTGGAAGCCGGGACCCTGGAGGCCCCGGCTCCGCCGGAGTACATCGAGAACATCCCTATCTTCGGTGAGCAGGTCTACGAGGCCTGGACCCTGGCCTCAGACGACATGCAGCAGGTCGTGGTCCAGTTCGAGCCCCAACTCCGGGCCTTCGGAGGGTGGCTTCTTCTGCTCCTGGCCGGCCTCGGTGGGGCCGTGCTCCAAACCCTGGTGGCCCTGATCATCGCCTCCGTCCTGCTGACCTATGCCGAACCGGCGACTCGAACCCTACGGGCCATCGGGGATAGGATCGAAGGGACCGGCGACGAGGATTTCGTGAAGATGGCCGGGGCCACCATCCTCAGCGTGGCCATTGGGGTCCTTGGCGTGGCTCTGGCGCAAACGGGCATCGTGGGAGCCGGGCTTTTCATCGCCGGCGTGCCCGCGGCGGGACTCCTGACGATCGTGGCCTTCGTAGTCGCGGTGGTCCAGATCCCCATGATCATCCTCATGATCCTCCCCATCATCTGGGGTTTTGCGAACCTTAGCATCCCGTGGGCCATCACATTCGCCGTATTCGCAGTCCTTGCCGCCGCCTCGGATATGCCACTCAAGGCCATGTTCCTGGGCCGGGGGGTTCCGGTTCCTACCGCGGTCATTCTCCTCGGCGCCATCGGAGGAATGATCACCATGGGGATGATGGGGCTGTTCATCGGGGCCATCATTCTCGGGATCGGCTACAAGACGTTCCAGTTTTGGCTGGGCGGAGTTAGGACACCCCCGGACATCCAACAGGAACCAGCAGAAACATGACCGATCAGCCGGCTGGCGCCCCGGCCTCGGGTATCACGGCTCCCGGCGCCCCGGCTCCGGGTTCACCAGCACCTTCATCCTGAGCCTCCGGCGCCTGCAGAGCCTCCTCAGGCGAATACCACGGCCTTCCATAGGGGCGCGGATAGCGCCCATAGCCCGGATAGCCGCCATAACCCGGATAGCCGCCATAACCGGGGTACCCCACCCAGGGGCCTGGAGCCGCCACGCCGACGTAAACTGTCGATCCAGGCCCACATGCCACGGCAGGGAGAACGAGGGCCACGAAGGCCAGTGCCGTCAGGATCCTCTTTACCGGTCGGTTGAAGTTTGTCATCGGCCCAGCCCTTCCGGTGGCCATTTCTGAATAGTGACAGCCGCCCCTGAGGGGCCGGCGATGACCGCGACGTCCCCGTCTCTGACCTCGGGATTGGGAGGGAAGATGACCCTTCCGCCCAAATCCTCCACACGCTCGACCAACGGTGTGGGATCCTCCACCAGGACGTAAGGAAGCCAGTTGGGCTCCACCAACTCGAAGTCGTAGGCCAGAATCCCAGCCAGGGTGAGGCCGTCACGCTCCAGGATGAAATATTCTCCCGGACTCCGTGCGTCGAACTCCGTGGCTTCGTAGCCGATCAACTCTTCGTAGAAACCCACCGAGGCTTCCGCGTCCCGGGTCCAGAGTTCGGTCCATAACCAACCACCAACCTCCGCACGGTCCATGGAGGGGTCGCCGGAGGTGGAAGTCACCAGCGCGAAGAGGGCTTTCTGACTGTCTCGCACCACGGCCACCCGCCCCCGGTTCGGGAGATCCTGTGCCTCTCCCGTCAACTCCCCGCCCAGGCGCACCACCTCCTCAACGGCCCGGTCCACATCAGGCACCGAGAGGTTGCTGACCCACTGGGAGACGTTGAACTCCTGCTCCGTCTCTCTGGTATCCACCATTCCCCCTATGGGGCGTCCGTTGTGGAGGATGGTCGTGAAGACCGGCGATTCCTCTCCTCCGTCATCGTACGTCCAGCCGAAGAGCTCGCCATAAAACCGCTTCGATCCCTCCAGATCGTTGGTGAGGAGGTCGTACCAGACGAACTGCCCGGTCTGCCTGGAGGCGGTGGGGTTGGGGGTCAGGGGCGGAACGATGGTCTGGCGGGGTGCGCAGGCTCCTAGGCCCGCGAAAACTCCCGCCAAGGCCAAGGCCCTCGTCACCTTCACCCTAAAGGGTACCGTCATGGTTTCGTTGCTCGGGAAAGAGGAGGATGATCTTTGAACGATCACCTTGCTACCCGTGTGCCGGCGGTGGGGTCCGGAGAGAGGGCGGCAGATCCCGGGCTCAGGTCGCATTCGCCGCCAGCCAGCGGGCGTGGTCCTTTGCGACCAGAGCGATCGCCTCGTCCGCAGTCTCAACGCAGGTCGGAATCTCCAGGTCTTCGGCATTCACCAGGGGCGGATCGGACTGGAGCATGCGTTTGCGATGCCACTCGATGAGTTCCGGCCACATGTTGCCAACCAGAATCAACGGAAGGTCGGGCAGATGACCGACCTGCCGCAGCTGCCAGATCATCATGGTCTCGAGCACGGTTCCAATACCGCCTGGTGTCACGATGAACGCATCCGAAGCAAGTGCGAAGTGATGCAGACGCGTGAAGAACGTACCGTGGTCAAAAGCCCGCTCGACAAAGGGGTTCACATCCTGTTCAAAGGGCAAATCCACCCGGATGCCAACGGAACGCGCCCGTCCGTCGCCCTCGGACTGGGAGGCCCCTTCATTGGCCGCCTGCATGAGTCCAGGACCGCCCCCGGTGATGATCTCGCAGCCCAGGTCCGCCAGTGAGGAGGCGATCCGTTTGACCTCGTCGTAAACGAAGGTCCCTGGACGCGCCCGTGCCGATCCGAAAATTGTTGCCCGGTACCGGTCTCTTTTTGAAGGGCGCAACCGGGTCAGATTGTTCACGACTTCCCACAGGCTGAACACAGTGTCGACCAGCACCTCGGTCACACCGTCCTCGTCCGCAAGGCTGATGGTCTGCTGGTCTTCTTTCCGCTCATTGCTGTCGTTCATTGTTACTCCAGGGAGTCGTAACGGTCATTGATCGAGCGGATTCAAAGCGGCCAGATAATCGGTACCAGCAGCAGCGAGACCGCGAGGACCAGCACGATCAGAGGCAGGCCGAATCTCGCGAAGTCGAAGAAACGATAGTTGCCCGGGCCCATGACCAGTGTGTTCACGGGAGATGCGATCGGCGTCAAGAAGGCCGACGATGCGCCGACGGCTACCATCATCAACACCGGGAACGGAGACATGTCGAGCCTCGCCGCCGTCTCCAAGGCCATTGGCGCGAGAAGGATGGCCGTGGCGGTGTTCGAAATGAACTGCGAGAAGAGCATCGTCAGGAAGTAAATGCCCGCGAGCAGGAAGATCGGTGGATAGGCGCCGAGCAGATCGACGAGGCCCTGCGAGATGGCGTCCACCCCTCCGGTGACCTGGAGGGCGGTTCCCATCGGAATCATCGCCGCGATCAGGATCACGCTCTCCCAGCTCACCGACCGATATGCGTCTTCCATCTTCAAGCATCCGAGGAGCACCAACGAGACCGCGGTCAGCAGCACGGCGAACACGAGAGGGACCCAGCCGGTGAGGATGAGAACGACCATGCCGATCACACAAGACGCGGCGCGAATCGACCGCCCCGTCAGGAGCGGCTCGAAGTCGAGCTCGCCGGGACCTCCCACCACGATGAAGTTTCGCGGATCATGCCGCATGAGATCGATGTCGTCCCACTTGCCGTACACAAGGAGGGTATCGCCGAACTCGAGCTTATTCCGTATGAACGGAAGCGGTAGGGGCGAGCCTTTGCGGCGGATTCCGAGCACGCGGACTTTGTACCTCGATCCGAAATGCGCTTCGGCGAGGGAGCGACCATTAAACCGGGATCGCTGGGTAAGGACGATTTCCGCCACGCCGTACTCCCGCGGCAGTGCGCGAGAACCCGGCAGCAGCGCCTCCACCTCGGCCCGGCACTCCTCGGCGAGCCGGCGAACGTTGTCCTCATCTCCGGAGACGACGAGGAGCGATCCAGCTTCAATCACCGTGGTGGGATCCGGGATGTTGGGGGCGGACGGAAGCTTCGGGAGGAACGTCGCGATTCGAGGCGGCTCCGGCTTCTGGATGTCGAGAACCTGAACGCTGAAGGTCGACTGAATTCCCGTTTCCGCGAGGGTTTTCCCAATCAACGGCGATCCGGCCTGCAGCCTCAAACGGAACAGCTTTCCGAGTAGACCGTAGTCCCCGCCGAGCTCTTTCGCGGTGGTACCGCGTTTCTCCTCATTCGCTTCGTCGACCCGGATGAGTTTGCGTGCCGGTGAGAGCACGTAGAGCAGGTAGATGCCGAGCAGTGGGACGCCGATCATCGAGAACTCAAAAAAGCCGAAAGCCCGCTGCCCGCTCTCCTCGAGGGCGGCTGACAGCACGATGTTCGGCGGCGTGCCAACCAGCGTGAGCATGCCGCCGAGCTGGGCCGCAAAAGCCATTGGGAGCAGAAGCCGCGCCGGGGGGGCGCCGATGCGGCGCGCCATGGAGATTACGGTGGGAATCAGTACGGCCACGGTGCCCGTGTTGCTCATAAACGCGGAAAGGACCGCGGTCATCACCACGAGGATTACCGTGAGCCGGACCTCGCTCTCACCGCCGAAGCGGATCAGCCGCTGCGCGATCCAATCCGCGACTCCCGTGCGGAACAGCCCCGCCCCCACTACGAAGAGCGCCGCGATCGTGACGACCGTCGAGTTCGCGAAGCCGGCGAGGGCCTGGTCCGGTTCAAGAATCCCGCCGAACACGAGGGCGAGCATCGAAAGGATCGCCACCAACTCCACTGGAATCTTGTTCCAGAGGAACAGGAGGATGGTTACTCCGAGAATTACGAATACGAGAGTCATTTCACCTCTATCCGGATGAATGCGTCCCTAGAAGGTTTGCCGACTGGCCGGTCGCCTCGAGAACCTGTGGCCACACCTCGCCATCGACGATCAGGCGGCGTTTCCTCCCTGTCACGAGAGACAGCGGCACGTGAGTGAAATGACCATTCCAGTAGCCGATCATCAGATCTGTCTTCCCGGCCATGCCCGCGTGGACGGCGTGCTGACCGAGGAGCAGACAGAACTCCGAATCGAGGGCTCTCGCAGGCAGGCTTCGGATCATATAGCTCGGATCGATATACTTCACGTCCACCGGAAGACTCTTCGCCTTGAAGTGCGAGCGGATCTTGTCCCGAAGAAAGAGGCCGACGTCCTCGAGCTTCACGTTCCCCGATGCGTCCCGGCCTCCGCCCTCCGGATCCGCGAGGATGTCTTGGCCCGCGCCCTCCGCCGCCACGACAACGGCGTGATGTTTGGCTTCCAGCCTCGCCTCGAGGGCCTCCAGGAACCCCCCATTCCCGTGCAGGGTGAACGGTACTTCGGGAACGAGACAGAAGTTCACGTCGGCGCGAGCGAGTGTGGCGTGGGCCGCGACGAAGCCAGCGTGGCGCCCCATCAGCTTGACCAACCCCACCCCATTCCACGCGCCACGCGCCTCGGCGTGGGCGCACAGGATCGCGTGACCAGCCGCTTCGGTTGCGGTCGTGAAACCGAACGTTCGTTGCACCCAGACGAGATCGTTGTCGATGGTCTTGGGAATTCCCACCACTCCGATGGCGAGCCCGCGCCGCGAGATCTCGGTACGGATGGCAGATGCGCCCTTCAGCGTGCCGTCCCCCCCGATCACGAACAGAATCCCGACGTTGAGCCGTACGAGGTGATCGACCATGTCCCCCACGTTCTGCGGGCCCCGGGACGAGGCGAGGATCGTGCCGCCCTGCTCGTGGATGTTCTCCACCATTGCCGGAGTCAGCTCGTAGGGCGGAGTGGGGGCGTTGGACGAGAGGCCGGAGTAGCCGTATCGGAAGCCGAGGATCTTGCCCACTCCGTAGCTGTGCGTCGCCGTGAGCACGATCGACCGGATCACGTCGTTCAAGCCTGGACAGAGGCCGCCGCAGGTCACGATTCCGCAAACGACGCTGGAAGGATCATGGAAGACATCGCGCCTCGGTCCGGCCGCCTGGAACCAGAGAGCTGGGCCGTCCGGCGCCTCCTCGGTCGTTGAATAAACAAATACCCCACGATCGTCGTCGACGAACCGGCTCCGTCGACCCACGAGGGGCGACGGGACGCGCGCTTCGCCGAGCGTGGAGACGGTTAATTCTGCAGGTTTCGGGGTGTCCATGGGGCGTATCTTCTCCTTACCGCGGCACCTATTCTGATGAGCTCACGTAAGTGGGATGCTGGGAACGGGGAAGGTCGCGGTGATCACGAGGGATTGTCCTTCCGTCTTCGTCCGGGCGCCTGTCTCCCATAGATAGCGAACATTGAGCAGTGCAATCAGCTTCTCATTCGTTTTCAGGGGCACCGTGACGTCAGGACCAATGCCGAATACCCTGTGTTTCCCGATCTCAGTTCCACTGGGGAGTTCGAAGTCGGTGCCAAAATCGTCGTCGGTTATCTTCCACTGTGCATAGTAGGCCGCTCCGACGGTGGCCAATCCTCCCATAAATGATTTTCCGAGTCCCCCCTCCAGCGTGAGGAGGTCACCCACTTTTGCGTCCGAGTCCTTCTTCTCACTGTGGGTTTCGTAGTAGGCCGTCGTTGCCAGATGCCAGCTCCTAGCTTCATCCAGGAAGACCGATGTCCCTGCGGCCAGCTCGAAGGTCCACATTCCCAAGCCCACGTTATCGTCGGCGTCTGCCTCGTAACGGCCCGTCGGGGCGAATAGGGCGAGACCAGCCGTGAAGTCGGCCCGTGCCCGGTGCCAACCGAGGTTGATCGGCTGAAAATAGAGGTCTCCGAAGGCAGTCCCGGTCTTGGAGGTCCGGTCGAGAATCGGGACCTCCAGGCCGGTGTTGGCCCAGGACAGGACCAGCATGGCGCCGTAGTTGGCTCCCAAAATCTTGTGGTCGGTCACCCACCAGAGAATCGGAGAAAAGGCGTTGATGGTGAGGTCCCCCGGGTCGTTCGTTTCGAAACCGACCGGGTCTCCGTCACCGTTCCGCAGAAGGTCGGTCCCGTAGCGATAGTAGAACGCTGAGGCGTAGAAACCCGGCTCTGGTTGGCTACCCGACAGGACGCCAAAATCGCCGAGGCCGTTATGACCGTTGAACTGGGCGTGGGCCTGGCCCGACAGGAATGGAATTATCCCTATCGCGAGCAAGAGAGTTCGGACGATCCTCGCAAGGGTCATTTCCCAATCCCTTTCTTCACTGTTGGAGGCCTGTGCTGAACGCTGTGGCGAAAAGACGGGTGTTGCGGCCGCAGCGCTTCGGGGAATGAATAAAAGAAAAGGTGGCCCCGACCGAGGGCCGGGACCACCTATCTTCATGAGCCCAATCGCAGACTAGAACTTGTTGCTTGCGGCGAAACCAACGCCGAAGGTCCAATAGGAGTGCGCAATGCCTCCGGCCTCGAAGGCATAGTTGTACTTAACGCTCAGGAACCCTGCCGCGAAGCTGTCCCTGGGGAGAATGACGCCGATTTCGGGAGCCAGCCCGAAATGCCAATTGCTCGTTGTCAGGGCGGTCCGGCCCAGTTCCAATCGGTTTTCGATCCAGTAGGTTCCGATCCCGCCGCCCAGATAAGTCCTGACACCCCCGGGTGAACCAGAGTAGATGTGCGCGGTGGCCAGCAGAGGCATGGCGTTCACAAATCGGGTCTGAAAGCCCGATATGTCTGCCCCACCAAGAGAGATGAGATCGTCCGTCGAAGCGCTGAACACGTTCCACCCGACGAAGCCCCCCACCGAGACGTTCGATTTGATCGATGTCCGACCTTCGAGCCCGATGCCCCTCCAACTGAAACTGTCGGTAAAGTCTTTGGTATCACCGCCGGGCATAGACCCCTGGTAGCTGACGGCCCCCCACCATTCCTGGTACTGGGCGCTCGCATCCACGGCCATGGTCGAGAGAAGGAAGAGCGCTAAAGAAGCAACCTTAATTATGTTTCTCATCATTTGCTCCTTTAGCCTATCGGCTCAGGTAAGGGGATTGGGAAAACGCCTGGTTGATCGTGGTGGTGATGCGAGTGGTAGCCCCACCATAGTTCATGAGTCCCCTCACCACACCCGACCATACGACGGGTATAGCTTCGCCGGCGGCGGCGTTGGGATCGACCAGGGTGAGGACAAGACTCCCCTGCTCGAAGGTGGTGCTCCCCACGTACGCGGGCGGATAGTACCATCCGTAGCCCGGGTTATATCCCCCGTATCCGGGGTAGCCCCAACCTGGATAATAGCCCCAGTAGTAGGACCAATCATAATAGGCCCAGTACTCGGTCTGCTCGGTGCCAATGGCCCCGACCAGCATGATCAGGTCGGCTCCGTTGGCCAGTGGATCAAGTTCGCGAGTGAACCCAGCGGCGACCATGTTGCTGGCGACCAGATCCAGGATGAGCCCATCGTTGGTGCGAGGGACCGGGAGGAGGGCTTCCAGTGTGTCGTTGTTCACGTGCATGACGGTGTCGGGCATTGCAAAGGTTTGATAGCTCCCGAAGTTCACGTCCTGGTCGTACAAGGTCAGTACGACATCCAGGTCATCGACATCGGAGGGTCCGTCGCCCGGATAGCAGGCTCCCACCGCCAGGATCAGGCCGAAGGTGGCCAACCGGCCCCACACCCGCCCTGAGAATAGAGATTCTCCAACTTGACTCAGTCGCATAGATTCACCCTTCATTCGGTTTTGACAAAGAAACGAACTTCCTGCTGTAATCAATAAACCTAGTATACTCCAGGCGTTTCCCCGAAGTTCCCGGCCATATTTCCTTCTCGCCCGAGCATCGGCCGCAAAAAGCCTGTAGCCTGCATCGGTCACAATAAAAAGATAGTCCCTAGGCCGGAAGATTGGCATTACACTTTGGTGTTACAGGGGTTTCGTCAGATCACCGGCGACCTTTTCTTCCATGTATCCAGGATACCCTAAAGTGGTTCATCTCCCATCCAAAATTCAGGCGAGGCGGGGTAATGAGATTTACTAAAAGCAAGCCGTTTCTTGGTGCAGTGGCTGTCGGCTTGACGGTTGGGCTTTCGTTTTTGACCGGCTGCGCCGTGAACCCTGCCACGGGGAGTCGCCAGTTGGCCCTCTTCTCGGAAGAAGAGGAGATCCAGTTGGGCCGGGGGTCTGATCCGAAAATCGTGGCCGCAATGGGTCTCTATGACGACGAGTCCATTCAGCGTTACGTGCAGAACCTGGGAAGAGCCCTGGCTGATGCTTCCGAACGACCGCACCTGCCGTGGACATTCCGGGTCCTGGACGAGCCGGTGATCAACGCCTTCGCCCTACCTGGAGGGTATATCTACGTCACCAGGGGAATCCTCGCCTACCTGGATTCGGAGGCCGAACTGGCCGGAGTACTGGGGCACGAGATCGGCCATGTGACCGCTCGCCATTCGGTAGAGCAGCTTTCCCGAGCCCAGCTGACCGGGGTCGCCCCGAGACTCGCCGGTATCCTCGGGTCGCGAGTTGAGAACGCTGTGGGCCTGGTGTTTGCGCCTCTCCAGCTCTTCGAGCTGAAATTCTCCCGAGATGACGAGCGGCAGGCTGATGAGCTGGGGGTCCGCTACATGG
Source organism: uncultured Gemmatimonadaceae bacterium (assembly GCA_964407425.1). Lineage (GTDB taxonomy): Bacteria > Gemmatimonadota > Gemmatimonadetes > Longimicrobiales > Gaopeijiaceae > JABDNZ01. The sequence continues at coordinate 679 of CAYOVN010000115.1, read as the reverse complement.
GTGGTCTGGGGTACGATTCCCAGGAACTTGCCGACGTCATGGCCATGTTGGCGGACGTCTCCGGGACGGAGGAAGGAGGGAGGGTCCCCCAGATGCTCTCCACCCATCCGACTCCGGAAAATCGAGAAGGGAATATCCGAGAGGCCGCTGCACGGTCACCGGCCCCGGCCGGACCCCTCCGAATTGGTACTGAGGATTACCTTCCCTATGTGGAAGGCCTGGTTTTCGGCGAGAACCCCAGGGAGGGGTATTTCAAGGACAATCGGTTCCTCCACCCTGGCATGGCGTTCGAGATCACCCTTCCCTCCGGCTGGGAGGGCAAGAATCTCAAACAAGCTGTGCAGGGGATAAGCCCGGGTGAGGACGCCCTCGTGATGATGACCGTTGCGGATGGATCCAGCCCCAGGGAGGCAATGACCGCTTTCGTGGCCCAGGAAGGCGTACAGGTGTCAGGAACTTCAGGGGAGTCCATCAATGGCATCCCGGCCTCGACGGCGGATTTCTTTGTGATGGATGGGGACTCCAGGCTCGACGGAAAGGTGGGTTTCGCCTACCACCAGGGTGTCCTCTTCCAGATTATGGGAGTCGGAACGCCCAGCGCATGGGGCCAGAATGGACCTGCCATCGACCGTGCGATCCGGAGCTTCCGGGCCGTTACCGATCCGGAGGTCCTGAATGC